>CANDJR010000188.1 GCA_947385105.1 uncultured Eubacterium sp. | reverse complement strand
GGTATGTTTGTCCATCCAGATTCTTGGCGCTACAAATTCAGCCTTTAAGTTGTATTTATCCAGAGTCTTTTTAAGCTCGCGTGCTTTTTCTTTGATCTGATCCTCTGTGTAATCGTTGATATTTGGAACTGCATCATCATCGTGGAACTGAATCGCTGAAAATCCCATCTCTGCAAACTTTTTATACTTTTCTTCTACTGGAATATCCTTCCTTGTCTCCGGTCCGTATGAATCTGCTCCTGTATGTACGTTCCATGGTCCTACTGAAAATTTAAATTTTGACATTGTTTTTTACCTCTTTCTTAATTATTTTTTAATGCGTCATCAAATGCTACATCTGATGGTGAGAAGTTCACTTTCTTGGTGAATTCACATGCTTGTGTTCCGCCAAAGACACGTTCCATTCCGCTGTCTTCCCATTCAATCGAGAGCGGCCCATCATAACCGATCTGATTTAACACGCGGATAATGTTGTCGAAATCCACATCTCCGTGTCCTGGAGATACGAAATTCCATCCTCTGCGCTGATCTCCAAAAGTAATATGTGATCCTAAGATTCCATTTCTTCCATTTAGGTTCAATTTGGTGTCTTTTACATGTACATGATAGATCCTGTCTTTAAAATCAAACAGGAAGATTGCTGGATCGATTCCCTGCCAGATCAGATGACTCGGATCAAAATTGATTCCCAAAGTTGGCCTGTATTCAAACACTTCCAGTAATTTCTCTGTACTCCAGTAATCAAATGCAATCTCTGTAGGATGTACTTCTAATGCAAGCTTTACGCCGCAGGCATCAAACTCATCCATGATCGGACTCCATAAATCTTTGATTTGCAAATATCCTTCCTCTATCATTTCCTCAGAAGTCTGTGGAAAGGAATACCAGTATTTCCAAATAGGCGATCCCATAAAAAATGTTACAACGTCAACTCCCATTGCCTTTGCAGCATGAGCTGTCACTTTCATTTCATCAATCGCCCATTTCTGGATTTCTTCTGGTTTTCCTGCGTATTCTTTTGGTGCAAATCCGTCCAATCGTGAATCATACACAGAACGGATGCTGTCGGCAACGCATTGCCCAGCTAAATGATTACTTATAGACCAACATCCTAAACCATGTTTTTTCAAAAGCTCTTTTACTTCTTTTACATATTCTGGATCGTTTGCAGCGCGTCTCATATCCAGATGTGAGGCAGATAACTCTAATCCCTCATAGCCCATTGCCTGTGCCTGTCTGCACATTTCGTCTAATGGGAGATCGCCCCATTGAATCGTAAACAATGTTACTGGTCTTGCCATTTTTAACTCCTTTCTATACTTCTACCCATATGTTACCTTTCTCTTGACTCTCCAGGCATGCTTCTACATATTTTAACCCTGCGATCCCTTCCTCAATGGTAGGATAATCTATCATCTGCGGAGTAAACGTGCCTTCAATTTTTGCTTTTACACATTCCGCATAACTGTCATACAGATTTCCCATTGACTCCAGCCAGCCTTCTGTGTGTCCGGCAGGAAGCCTTCCATATTTCGCTGCTGCCTGCGTAATTGCTCCATTTCCCCGCCGGATAGTCTGTGAAATCCCGTTTTCACGAATCAGGGTGACTTCCTCACATCTCTCCTGGAACCAAAGAATTGTACCCTTGGAACCATAAATCCTGATTCTTAAGCTGTTATCACAGCCGATTGCAAACTATGACGTCCAGTTTACTCCTGTCGCCCCATTCTCATATTCCACAAGAATTTGGTCATTGTCATCTAAGACTCTTCCTGGTACTACCACATCCATTTTTGCAAGGACTCTTTTCACCTTTAACCCAGTCATAGCAGCAACCGCATTTTCTACATGTGTACCTAAGTCCCCAAGGCAATTTACTTTGCCGGACTGCGCAGGATCGCATCTCCAGGCTCCCTGCTTTCCTCCATTATCATGCTCGTCATAGAGCCAGCCCTGCGGGTACTCTGCCATAACAGTTCTGATCGTTCCGATCTCACCGTTTGCAATCAAATCGCGTATGAATTTGGAAGTCACATGTCCCATATAGGTATAAGTAACCATGAACAACAATCCTTTTTCATCTGCAATTGCTTTTAGTTCCTCCGCCTGCCTGCTGTCTGTCACTAATGGTTTGTCACAGGCAACATGTATACCAGCTTCGAGAAATGCTTTGCATACCTCATAATGGGTATGATTCGGCGTTACGACCACTACGAAATCAATCCCATCCTCGCGGGCCGCTTCTTTTTTTGCCATCTCACTATAGCTTGCATAGCATCTGTCACTGCTGAGTCCAAGCGCTTCTCCCTGCGCCTTTGTCTTTTCCGGTGTTCTTGAAAAACAGCCTGCGACCAAAGCCGCCGTACCATCGATACTGATCGCTTTTCTGTGAGCGTCGCCTATGAAAGCGTCCGGCCCTCCACCGACCATTCCATAGCTTAATTTGCTGTTCATTCTGTTACCTCCTTATAATTCTGTTTCCATTTTTCTGAAATACTTGATGGATTCTTTCACGCCCTCAATCTTATCTTCTGTTTCTACGCTGCCTTCTAACGTAATGTATCCCTGGTAATTGTCGCGTTTTAGAAGCTGCAGGTGCTTTTTGAAATCAATCAGCCCTTTCCCAAATGGTACAGAATCTACTTTCTTTCCGTTTCTGCAAACCTTTGCCTGATCTGTGTCCACATAACCGAATTCTTTAAAATGTACGGTTACAACTTTATCCTTAAACATTTCATATGTATCAACCGGATCTTCTAATCCTACGATTGGGTTGCCTGTATCATGGGTATATTTCAAACCTTCTACTTCATCAAAGATACGCTTCATTTCTCCGCAGGTACAATAAGAGACTCCAACCGACTCCAATGTCTCTGTATTAATCGTTACGCCCTTCGCATTGCCATATGCGACACACTCTTTCAATCCTCTTGTAAGGTTATGGAAGGATTGCTCCATCGTAATTCCTTCATCCAGGGAATAAACGGTCGGCATTAATAGCATATTATGACATCCTGCTTCACTCGCCTGATCAATCGTTGCCTTGGCTCTAGAAAGCATCACTTGATATTTTTCCTCTGTAGAAGCGTTGGCAAACGGTATAATCAGATTGACAGCAGATAATACCATTCCATATTTTTCCAAAATTTCCTTTGCCTGTGCTCCTGGTATCTCAAAATGAAAGCTCATCAAATCCAGGCCGTCATATCCACTCTCTTTTGCCAGCTTAACAAGGTCTTCAAACGTCATTGTACCGTTTTTCATTGGAACCCCATGCGCATTTAAAAATTCGAAGACTTCATCAATCGTTGGATTTTCCCCTTTATAACCCATGTCATTGAGGATAGACATATGAATAAAATTAGGCTTCATCAATTTTAATTCTGTATCAACCATTAGCGACATTAAACTATATTTCATCATCTTCCTCCTGTTATTGATTCAGCTGTGCAAGAATCTTCCTCTCAAGCGCAATATGTCTTCTTACATAATCAAATGAGCTTTGTCCTGGCTTTACTTGGCCCTCAAACTCAGATACAATATAACCGTCGTAATTTTCTTCATCCAATACTTTCAGAATCTTATCGTATGGGATTGTAGCCTCTGTTCCGTCCTCAAGGATATCGATAAATTTACCATGCATATGCGGACTATATTTCATGATCTTTCTTAATCCGTCAAAATCCGGATTTTTTGAGAACTGCATAAATCCATACATAGACTCAAAAAGATTCATTTCCATTGGCGTCGCATTCTTTTCTGACAAGCTTCTGCCGTCTTCACGGGAAACGCCGTCGTAACGAAGCTGGATCGCCGTCTCTACGATATCCCTGTTTGCCCCGCCCTGGATTGCACGATCCATATCTGCCTTATTTGGCCTGTCTGCAAACATTCCGAAATCTGGTACAAAACCTAAATAAGCTGAGCCTGTTTCTTCAAACGCATTGTAATAGTCTGTCATGATTTTGCTTGTTGGTGTCTCTGGATTATGTATCTCGATCGTAAGCTTTACACCATAGTATTCTGCGTATTTTGCTGCTCTTTGCATTACCTGCGGTGAAATTAAAAACTGTGATTTTAAAACAGGGCATTCCAATTTATTTGCATTCTGCAGATCTCTTATCACAATTGCCAGCATTTCATCTTCTGTCAGATTTCTGTCAGATCTTTTCCCACGATCCATATTGCCGCTAATTGCAACAAGTTTTACACCATAATCAGTTGTATATCTTCGGATTTCCCCTGCATAGGCATCGCTGACATATGGATATTCCGGGAACATCGATGTTGCAACAATTTCCATCCCGTCACAGCCTAAGTCTGCAATATGGCGCACCATATCTTCTAATGTTGCCTTATCATCTACCCACTCTGCCACATAAGAATGTGTTGTTACTCCTAATTTAATATTACTCATCTTCATACCATCCTTTCCTGCTCAATCTTTATCACTTATGTCAGCGATACTATGCAATCGTATCTTCCAGAACTAATACCTTCTCGTCGCAGCTGTCAACTGGCGTATATTTGTCCTCTGCTCCCGGCTGCGGAAGATATGGGTTTCTAAATATAAGCGTAAGCTTCACATGATGCTCTCCGGCTGCAAGTCCGCCTTCTTTTCTGACTCTAATTGTTGCCGGTTTTTTGATACTCCAGAATTCATAATATGCTTCTCTGAGTTCGCAAGGCATAAATTCTTTCCCATTTACACAAAATCTGATGTCCATATCGTCCACTTCTTCGTGATCTACTTCAATCTTGAATTCATCGATTACGGAAAGATAGTGCCCGCGGTAATACGCTAATCTGACATCAAACTGATATCCTGCCTTTTGCCCATTCTCAAAATAATTCTTTAAAGTCCCGTCCCTTAATGTCTCTGTCAATTTCACTCGCATTACAAATCCCATGATTGATCCTCCTTGTTATCTGAATAAATAAGTGTCAATGATTTTCTGCATTTCCCTTGTTATTTACGAGAAAAGCTGCGATGACTGCAATAGCAATACATCCAATTGCTGCAGTCACAAGCTTGGCTCTTACATCTGTACCTGCCGCTGATGCGATTGTATTCACAATTACTGGTGAAAACGCCTGCCCCAGATTAATGATTGCTGATAAGAATGCAACGGAAAATGTCAGTGTGCTTGGTGTGCTCATCTCTGATACATGGAAGTTTGCTGTTGATGCAAAGATACAAAACCCAACACCTGCAATAAACGCCCCCACGCAGATAACTGGGATACTTGCTCCTGAAAAAACAATCAGCAGTCCAACTGCACCTAATAGGTATGCTGCAGCAATCGATTTTCTTTGAAGCTTCATAACAATCTTTCCAGCAAATAATCCTGTAACCAATCCCGCAATCGTATAACAGGTCGTAACATAGCTGGATTCAACAGAGCCGCCCAGCGAACGTTCTTCCACAAGCATTGCCGCATTGTTATTGATCGCATTGATGCATACATAGAACACAAATCCCGTCAATGCAATGATCCATACTTGTATTGACATTCGTTTGCTTTGTTTGACTCCTTCTCCTTCTTCTTCCTGATCCAAATGCCCTTTTGGCAAGAAAATCATCTCGCAGATAATGATCGGTATTAAGATCAAATATGCCAAAAATGCATGATACCAAGTAGAAGCTCCCAGCCGGCCGCCTAACAGCGATGCCAATGTTCCGCCGACTGCAATAAACGCTGCATATAACCCAAGCATTCCGCCTCTTTCTTCCCCCTGGAAGGTTTCACAAATAAGCGCTGTAATCGCTGTCATTGCAATTCCCATCCCGACACCTATAATACTTGAACACCCCAAAATGATTTCTGCACTTCCATGAAAGAAATATGGCAAAATTCCGCCGACAAGATAACAACATGTTCCAAACACGATTAACGTCTTTTTATAAAATGTCTTTGCAAGCCTTGCCGCTACAAGCCCCAGCGGAATTGAAATTAATGACGGAATCGTAATGATCATCTGGATCAAAGCCACATTGGTATTTGGAAACTGTTGAACCATTGCTGCCATAACTGCTGCCGGCGACAAAAATGACA
>CANDJR010000187.1 GCA_947385105.1 uncultured Eubacterium sp. | reverse complement strand
GTAAAAGAGCTGTCACACAAAACCCCGGTATGCCCCTCCATAGATTTTCTCTCATTCCATTCATTTCTGAATGAGTCATAGGCGCTGTCCGTACCTCCATGCAGCATAGACAAAAACTGCTCCGTATCTGCTGTTTCCATTTTATAGCCGGAATTAGAAAACATATCTGCAAGCGCTCCGTAAGTGATGCACTTTGGGTTATTTGCATGGTATACTGTGTTTCCTTCACATCCAGCCAGCCTGACAACTGCCTCTGCTGTAAGATCGACGGGCGAAAACTCAGCCTGCTCCAGTGCAAGCGCAGACGGATACGCCTGCAGGTCAATCAACGTTTTTATCCTTCGCAGAAACGCATTTTCCTCATAATTGTGCTGGAACTTACCGTCTGTATACCTGTTTGTCAGATTTCCCACACGGCAGATCATACAATTTTGTCCTTTCAGCACTGCATCCAACACAAGACACTCTGCTTCAAACTTGCTCTTTAAATACACATTGTCCAGATTTTGTCCAATATACAGGCTGGATTCATCAAACCGGACATTCCCACTCCCTTTTTCATTAAGTACAAGCCCTCCTACGCTTACCGTAGATATAAGCACAAATTTTGCACCCAGCATTTTTGCAAGATGGAGAACCTGTTTTGTCCCCCTGACATTTACAGCATCAAAACAGCTGTAATCCCCGAAATGCTTCACCACTGCCGCCGCATGAATGACAGTCCGGACAGATTCCATTCCATATTCCCGCTGCGCCTTTTCTGAAAATCCATGATCCGTAATATCTCCCGCTGCCGGAATAATACGCCTGCCTATCTCTCCATCATACTGCTTTCCAAAATAATACCGAAGCGTCTGTAACAGGCGTTCCTGCGCACCTTCCATAGAATCTGCGCGCACCAGACAATAGATTCTGCCTGTATCCAGCTTCATCAGACAGTCAAGGATGTGCGCCCCCAGATAGCCTGTTGCTCCTGTCAGAAAAACATCTCCAAGCTTCCGGCTATGCATGTCAGAATTCCTGCCGCCTTTGCCTGTTGGAAGGATTTTCCTGTATTTTTCATAATTAGGAACAAAATATTCTACAGACTCCCGGCTTCTTTCAATATATTTGGCAAGGCCCTCCACTGTTGGATGCTCGAAGACCGCCTGCAAGGAGAATGTGATCCCTCTTTCACAAGCCTGCACCGCAAACTCAATCGCTTTCAGACTATCCCCGCCATGTTCAAAAAAATCATCCGTAATACCTGTTCGTTCATATCCAAGAACATGCGCCATAATCTCACACAATATCTTTTCTATTCTGCTGCGCGGTACAGTATATTCTTTTGTGCCAACAGCCTGGCAATCTGGTTCAGGCAGCTGCTTTCTGTCTGTCTTGCCGCTGACCGTTACAGGCATTTCTTTCAGCCTCATAAAATAATTTGGCACCATATACTTCGGCAGCTTTTTCATCAAGTGCTCCCGCAGGCATTTTTCATCCACTGGCTCTTCTGAGGTATAATACCCAGCCAAATACTGCCTGCCGTTTTTATCACTCCTGTCGACAACAGCGCTCATCTGAATGCCGTCATACAGCTGCATCTGGTTTTCAATTTCTCCAAGCTCTATCCTTAACCCCCTGATTTTTACCTGTGTATCCATGCGTCCAAAATATTTTAGCCTGCCATCCATGCGCCAGCAGGCAAGATCCCCTGACTGATACATCCGCTCTCCCGGCACAAATGGATCTGGAACGAATTTTTCTTCTGTTAATGCAGGACGATTCAGGTAACCTTTTCCCACACCTGCACCTGCAATGCACAATTCCCCTGCTACTCCAACCGGACATGGCTGCCCGCACTGATTCAAAACATAAATCCGGGTATTCGCAACCGGACTTCCAATTGTGATGTCATCCGGCTGCGTTACTTCTGTAAAAGAACAGCCTACCGTTGTCTCTGTAGGACCGTAGCCATTGAATATTTTAGCATCTGTAACACTGCGCAGCCTGTGAAACAATTCCCCGGAAAACGCCTCTCCTGCTGAAAGAATTACCTTAAGCCCGGATGCGGCATTTCTAAACTTCTTATGTTCCAGATAATAAGTAAGCCTCGTAGGTGTCGTATGCAGCAAATCGATGCCATATCTGCTTACTGCATCTGCCAGCAGCCCCGGATTGTTTACCGTATCTTCATCTGCCATTACAATTTTCTTGCCGCTTAGAAGCGGCAGATATATTTCTGTAATAGAAATATCAAACGCATAGGAGCCGACAGCCAGCACACAGCTGCAGTTATGGATTACTTCGTGATGAAATACGTTCTCAGGACTGCTAAAATTGACCAGCCCGGAATGTTTTAACATTACCCCTTTCGGCATCCCTGTAGAACCGGACGTAAAAATCACATAGCAGGTATCCTCCGGTGTATTGGCATTTTCCAAAGAGGCAGTATGGCTGCCATAATCAAAATTTCCAAGATCTATTGTGTTTACCGGAGGTTTCCTGTAAAAACCATACGTAAGTGCCAGGCTGCTCCCTGCCTCATGAAGCATATATGCAATCCGCTCATCCGGATAGTCCGGATCAACAGGCATAAATGCTCCCCCTGCTTTCAGTACGCCAAGCATAGCCACTACGATATGCCAGCTCCTCCTTGTCATGATCGGCACAATATCCCCCGGTTTCACACCGTTTTCCCGCAATGCATGCGCCAATGCATTCGACATTTCATCAAGCTGTTGATAGGTATACACCTGCTCCCTAAAAATCAGCGCTGTCCTATCTGCATATTCTGCAAACTTCTGCTGCAGCAATTCATGGACGCACTTTTCTGTCTGGCATCCAGCAGCTGTATCATTAAATCCATATACAACAAGCTGGTATTCTTCTTTGCTTAGCACTGAAAAATCTTTTAATTTCCTGTCCGCAGCAATCTGGCAGATCAGGCGTTCGAAACCAGCTGCAAGCCGCTGCATCAGCGCCCTGTCATATTTTCCGGCATTGTATTCCATCATAATTTTGCAGCATCCGTCCGCCTGCGGGACTGCCTGAAAGGAAAGGTCAAATTTATACGTCCCGGTATCCATATACTCCCATTCCACTACGCCGCTGCGTTCCCATGGCTGGTAAATAAACACGGTACGAATCACATTCCTGTCTTCAATGCCCGCTGCTTTGCAGATTTCAAGAAAAGGCAGCTCCTGGTACTGATAAAGTTCCAAAAGCGTTTCGTTCAGCCTAGCCGCATACTCCAAAAAACTAGTATCTTCATTCAGATTCTGTACCAACGGCACAGTATTCACAAACATTCCACAAACATCTTTCATTTGTGCATGCGTCCTGTTTGACAAAATGATTCCGGAAACAATCTGCCGCTTATTGGCAAAATCTGCTAAAAGCATTCCATATACAGCCAGATACACGCAAGTCTCGGTTAGGTTATTCGAAGCTGCAAAGTTCTTCACAATATCCACGGTCTCCCGCTGGAGAATATAAATGCTGTTTTCCCCTATCTCTCTGCTGCCTGTATGTTCCGGCAATGCAGGCGGCTCCATGTCTGTATGCAGCAGATTTCTGAAATATTCCTTATGCCTGTCAAATCCGCCATCTGCAAGCCTATTGTTAAAATAAGCTGCATAATCCGCATAACCTGCCTGTTCTGACGGCTGGGCATTATGGAAAATCTCATCCAGCAGCCGGTACAGTGATTCGCCATCAGCCACAATATGATGGAAATCCAGCGCCAGCCCGCCGCAGCCAAAGCCTGCTCTCATCAGAGGCGCTTTTGTAAGGTCGAAAGGACGGAGAAATTCTTCTTTCTTTTCAAAGTTCTCAAAAATAAGCGGTGCATGTTCATCAATAATGCCGGTAATTTCTTCCCCTTTAAGCGCTACTGCCGTCCGCAGCACCGGATGACCGTGGTATACATATTGGATACGCTCTTTTATTTTTTCGATATCCGCATCTTTTGCCAGAGAAATAAATACCGGCATATTATAGACGAGTGATTTCTTATCTTTCTGGCATGCAAGATACAAAGCCTTCTGCTGCGGCGTTAATACATATTCCAGCTTGTGCAGCACTGGAATAACTTCCGCTTTTTCAATACCTGACTTGTCAATACAGGCTGCCAGGTCAGAAAGCACTGGATGCTCCACAATAAGCTTCATTTCTATATGAATGCCAAATTTTTCTTCAACGGCTGCAAGCATATGGATCGCACAAAGGCTGTCCCCGCCGCAGTCATAAAAATTATAATTTCTGCCTGCCCTGGCGCAGTGCAAGATATCTTCCCATATCCCGGCCAGTATTTTCTCCGAATCTGTTACAGGCGCTTCATACTTCAAAACGTTGTCTGCAAATACAGGCTCCGGCAGATTTTTCCGGTCAATCTTGCCGCTTGCAGTCATTGGCATCTGTTCCAGACGTACAAAATAATTGGGTACCATATATTGAGGCAGCTTCTCCAGAAGGCTGCTTCGAAGCAGCTTTTCTTCTATACTGTTTTCTGATACATAATATCCGACAAGATACTGCCTTCCATTCTCATCCTTTTTATCTGCTGCGGCCGATATGGAAATACCGCTAAACGCATTCATGGCACTTTCAATCTCTCCGAGCTCAATCCGCAGCCCGCGTATCTTTACCTGCGTATCCATACGGCCCAAAAATGCAATCTCTCCATCCGCCCTCCAGCATGCAAGATCCCCGGAACAGTACATGGTCTTTCCTGGAAGAAACGGATTTGGAACAAATTTTTCATCTGTAAGTTCCGGACGATTCAAATAGCCTTTGCCTACGCCATCGCCGGATATGCAAAGCTCACCTGCGATTCCAATTGGCAGAGGCTGTCTGTTTTTGTTAAGAATATAGATTTGTGTGTTGGCAATCGGATATCCGATCGTTACAATCTCATCTTCTTTACTTTCAGACTTTTTGTGTCAATCAACTGTCAAAAAGTACACTTTATGACAGTCCCTTAAAGCTTTTTCCTCTCTGAAATCCGGCATTCCCGCAGTCTGCGGTAAAAAGTAGATTCACTCATCCCCGTCTTTTTCAATGCCTCATCAATAGAAATCCTTTTTCTCTCCCATTCTTTCACGATTTTGGGGAACTCTTTGGGCACCTCAACCTCCGGCCTCCCAAATTTCACACCTTTCGCCTTTGCGGCTGCGATCCCCTGTGCCTGCCGTTTCCGTATATTTGACCGTTCCGATTCTGCAACAAACGATAAGATCTGCAGCACAAGATCTGCAATAAATGTCCCCATCAGATCTTTCCCATTCCGCGTATCCAGCAGCGGCATGTCTATCACACAGATATCAATGCCGATCTCCTTTGTCAGTATGCGCCACTGGTTCTGTATCTCCTCATAATTGCGTCCAAGCCGGTCAATGCTTAAGATGTAAAGCAAATCCCCTTTTTTTAGTTTCCCTGCAAGCTTTATATACTGAGGACGCATAAAATCCTTCCCGGACTGCTTATCCATATAAACATTTGATGCATCTACGCCAGCCTCCTGCATTGCCGCTGTCTGCCTGTCCTCATTCTGGTCTGTTGATGATACCCGTATATACCCATATGTACTGCTCATGCTTTCCCTCCTCATAAAATCACTATGTATGCCACCCTGCTGCTGTCCGCATCATCCGCCTTATGTCGCAGGATACGGTTATCTTCATCTGTCAGCAGTACCTGCCGGCAGATAACACGCAGGATCTGGCAAATGACAATGTGATCCTCAGGATACGCCTATGGCCCAGCATATGAAAAGACGCCATTTCCGCCTCCAAAAAGAAAAAAATGGGATCCACCACCCACTGTGATGAATCCCACAAAGCCTTACGAGCCTTCATTTTAAACTATTTTTATTACTTTTGCCTATGCAGCAATCAATGTGCCGGAACCCCTTGTATTTTCAGTAATTTTCCCAATATTCTGATTCTATTTTTTGTATGAATATTTTATCAGAAAATATCGGACGCTACAAAATGGTTTTCCGGATTTTCTCCACATCCAGCATCTTAAGGTCTCCCGCCAGTTCTGTCAGCTCTGCCTCCAGACAAAACAAATCTACTGCTGTAGCAAAAAAATCCAGTATCACA
>CANDJR010000186.1 GCA_947385105.1 uncultured Eubacterium sp. | reverse complement strand
ACTGGATAGAGCGCGGAATCTTTTAAGTTGGACACACCCTTTAGCTTTTGACCAATCTGGTATCCATAACTGTCTTCTTGATAAACCAGCGACAACACGAGCAAATCCATGAGAGTTGGGTTTAACGGATAAATCATACGGTTCTCCTTTCTCATTTAGTATTGAATTTTTATATATTATATACTGTATAATATAAAATGTCAATATATATACTTTTAAATTTTATATGTATTTTACTTTTATATATGTTTTTATTTTATATATGTTTTTATATCTATTATTTTTGCTTGTATTTTTTTGTTTCTTTTTTACTTTTTTTCATTGTTCTTCCTAAATTATAGATTTATTTTCTTTTCATTCTTTTTTGTTTTATTTTTATTTCTATTTTTATATCCATTCCTTACCCTCAGTGAACAAGAGGATACCCGGTTTTACAACACTTTTTATGTTTTAGATTGTCTGTTCTATGTTTCTATTTTTGTAGTAACTTGCTTCTATTTTTTCATCTTTTTTCCTAATTTTTTTCTTGTTGCTGTTCACTCCGTTCTCAGTAACATACAAAAATTCATCTAAAATTGCCTTCGGCAATGGAATCTTTGCAGGAAATGCAAAGTCCTGTGTGAACAGTAACCTTTTCTTAACACTCTGTATGATAACAATATTGACTTTACACAACCTACTTGCTAAAATATGCTCAAAATGAAATAGTGTACTTTCTATTACAATAAGGAGCACATCATGTATACGATTTTATTACTAGAAGATGATAAAAATCTAAACAGAGGCATCTCTCTTACCCTGGAAAAATCAGGCTATCGGGTTATTTGTTCATTTACATTGGCACAAGCAAAAAGAGCGCTTGCACAAGAGAAAGATACGATTTCCCTAATCATTTGCGATATCACGCTGCCTGATGGAAATGGTCTGGAATTTGGTAGACAAGTACGTGAAACAACCAGCATCTATTTACTTTACCTAACGGCACTCGATTCAGAGGCGGATATTGTAAGCGGCTATGAAACTGGCGCAGATGACTATATGACTAAACCCTTTTCTTTAATGGTACTGGTGTCAAAGGTCAATGCTCTCATACGCAGGCAAAATGGCAGGGAAGAACACCAAAACATTATGGTATGCGGCGATCTGGAAGTGGACTGCAAGGATATGCGTGTGCATAAAGGTGACAAAGAGATTGTGTTAAGCAAAAAAGAGCTGCAGCTTTTGTTTTATTTATGGGAAAATGCAGGGCAGATCGTATCAAAAGAAAGCATTTTAGCGCATGTTTGGGATGTAAACGGGCAATTTGTAGATGATAATACTGTGACTGTGAATATCAGTCGTTTAAAAAACAAGCTGGAAACAAATGAAATATCCAATGTACGAGGATTTGGATATATCTGGACGGGAAAGGTATCCAGAAAATAGCAGCCAAAAATGAAACCATTCAAAAAATCAAAAACCCCGCTGCAAGCAATGAGACCTCCATCTTAACACACCTCAAAGGGGGAGCGGGTTTTTGACCTTCGCCGCAGTCACCAAACGGCTGCTAGCAGTCACTTGGCTCGCTGCCCGCGGGAATTAATTTTATAAAAGGATTACGATTGACATGAACAGAAAAGATAGACATTTATTTTTCAAGTATGCCCGCATTTATCTTGTCTTTTTCATACTTTTTTCTATTTTTATGCTTGTGCTTGCAGCATATGAATGTTCCTTCAACCGCCGCCAGCTGCTTTCGTTTCTAGGCAGCTATCCAAATCTTGAGGCAGACATCATCGGCATATGGAAAGATAGTCAAAGTTATACTGGTACAGAATCAGATACCGTAGCCTCTATGGAGGAAGGGATTCGTATCATTGAGGAAAAATATGGTTATAACTTAAACTCGCTTGTATCAGAACCAGTCTTATGGATCTTTTGGGCATCTGGTCTGTTGATCGGCATACTGGCAGTGTCAGTATTCGCATATGCAGATTTTCGAATGTTGCAAAAAGGCAGATCTTTTTATTCTTTTTATCAGGAAATCTATGACTGTCTGGAACAGTTCCGAAGCGGTGTGTTTACTTATACCCCGGCCAGTATGGACGGCTCTGTGGAATGGATGAAGATTCGTGAATCTTTACGAGAGCTAGGTATTTATTTTTCGATCCTCAAAGAGCAGCTGCAAAACGAGCAGACAAACACCAAGACATTGATTACAGATATCTCCCATCAGTTAAAAACACCACTTGCTTCCTTAAAGATGAGTCATGAACTAGTGGTTGCAAACGAGCTGTCTGAACAGGAAAAGCAGGAATTTTTGCAGCAGGAAGAACGGGAAATCGAAAAGCTGGAATTGCTCTTAAAAGAATTAGTAAACCTTTCGCGCTTAGAGGCACATATGATACAAATAAAGCCCACAGCCGCATGGTTTAAACCAACACTTACTGCGGCAGTCAGCCAAAATTACATGAATGCAAGAAACAATCACATCGAAATCCAAGTCACAATGGATCAGGATATCCGTATCTTTCATGATGTGAAATGGGCAGAAGAGGCGATTGCCAACGTGCTTGATAATGCTGTCAAGTATTCCCCTGCGCATACTACCATTACAATACGTGTCATTCCTTTAGCCAGTAATTTGATGATAGAAATTGAGGATGAAGGAATCGGCCTAAACGAACAGGAGCTGTCCAAAATTTACCAGCGCTTTTACCGCGGGGAACAGGCACGTAATAAAGTACAGGAAGGTGCAGGTGTCGGCTTATACCTAACCCGTATGATTTTAGAGCACCAGGGTGGCACTATCTGCGCATCCCGAAAGCTGGACAGAGGAACTATCTTTAAACTGACCTTGCCGCTTTTTAATACATCTTCATAATATTCCATTACCAACCCTTACAAAACTGTTATCGTGCTGTAAGGGTTTTGTAATTTAGGCATGTTATAGTGAATCTAACATTCAGAAAGGCAGGTAATTACATGAAAACAGACACACATAAAATATTAGTTGTTGATAACCTAAGTAAATCCTACGGTACAGGAGAAAATATAGTAAAAGCAGTTGACCATACTACCCTGCATATTGAACGCGGAAAATTTACTGCCATTGTGGGACGTTCTGGTTCCGGAAAATCCACACTGCTGCATTTGATTGGCGGCTTAGACCGCCCGGATAGCGGAAAAGTCTGGATTGAAGGGACTGATATTTTTTCTTTAAAGGACGATAAGCTTGCACAGTTTCGCAGAAAAAAAATCGGGTTTATTTTTCAGGATTTTAATTTAATTCCATCGCTCAACGTATGGGAGAATGTTGTCCTTCCCATTGGCTTAGACAACCGCAAGGTAAATGCAGCAGAAGTAGAACATATTCTGCAAAAAATCGGACTGAAGGATAAGCGGGAGGCCATGCCAAACACATTATCCGGCGGGCAAAAGCAGCGGGTAGCCATTGCCAGAGCGCTTGTTACCAAACCGGCAATCATTTTAGCCGACGAGCCAACCGGAAATCTGGATTCTAGGACAGAACTGGAAGTGATTGGGCTTATGAAAAACTGCGTCGCAGACTTTGGGCAGACATTGGTCATGATTACGCACGATGAAACGATTTCCCAGATGGCAGAACGGATGATAGAAATTGCAGACGGTAAGGTGGTGAACGAATCATGCATGTAAAGACAACAACAAAGGTTGCATTTTCTAATATGAAATATTATAAAAGCAGAAATTTATTAATCGGAATCGCGATCGTATTAACTACGATGCTGCTGTTTGTCATCCCAACTGTTGGCAAAGGTATGCTGGATCTGCAGTTTGCAGCTGTCAATAAGTTGTATCCAACGTGGCATGCCCTGTATCGGAATGTGGATGAACCTACTGTCCGTCAGTTAGCGGTTCATCATGATATCGCACGCTATGGACTGCGCAGTGATGCTGGCGCCATGTCTTTCGAAGACGCCAATGTCCCTTTGCTGTATATGGATGCAGTAGGTGCAGATTTATACCGGGTAGAACTTGATGCAGGTACACTGCCGCAGGAAGAAGATGATATTGTAGTTTCTGACGGTATCCTGAAAGCACTTGGACAAAGCGGTAAAATCGGAGATACGATTCGTGTCCCATACCAGATTTTAAGAGACGGCGCACTGGATTTTACAGAAACAAAAGAATTCCGTATTTGCGGACTGATCGCTGACAGTAAGGAAAGCAACGAAAAAAAATCATATATTGCCCTCATATCAAAATCGTTTTTAATAAAAGAACTTGAAAGTGCACCGATAACTTACCGTTTTTTGTTCCAAATCAACGATGCAACGAAAAATACGACGGAGGACATACAGCAAGCGATTCAAACAATTGCAGATCAATTTGGTATTACAGAAAACGATACCAACATTAACACGGAATATCTTGGCGCAAATTATGTAGATCCTGTCTACGTTCCAGCTATCCTTATCATTATGGGAATCATTATGCTGGCAGGCATCATTACGATTTACAGCATCTATTATGTATCCATGAACCAGAAAATCCAGGAGTTTGGCAAACTAAAAGCGATTGGCGCGACCAAACGTCAAATTAAGCAGCTGGTTTTGCGGGAAGGCTTGTGTACTGCTTTTTTTGCCATCCCTTTGGGATTACTGATTGGCAGCGCACTCATAAAAATGATTCTAAAACTGTTGTTTCAATTTAGCAAAGACAGCTCATCCTTTATAGAAACCGTTGCCGTTCTGATTGATACAGGAGAAGTTTCCTTTTTCTACTGGCAAATTTATTTGGCTGCAGTGATCGTTGCTTTATGTACCGTTTATTTTTCTCTTTTGCGGCCAATGCGTTTGGCATCAAAAATTTCTGAAATTGAAGCGATACGCGTACATGGAACTGGCACCAAAACACGTGCAAGCCGCAAAGGTTATTCGTATCTGACAATTGGGCGCCTCGCCATGCGCAACCTGAGCGATAACAGAAAAAAAAGCTTGCTTACGATTTTAAGTATGTCTATGACTGGTATTTTTTTAATGATCGTTGCAACTGTTTTATCATGCGCAAACCCGACTGAGAGTGCCAACAGCTCACTAGTCGGTGAATATGAGCTGTCGCCAATAATTGAAAATCATAACAAAGAACACCCGGAGCGCACGTGGGCAGAAGTTCAAAAAAACAACCCGCTTTCAAGCTCTTTGAAAAAGCAAGTAGAAAGCCTGCCTGGTGTAGAAAAAGTTGATGTATTTACAACTGTGCATGTCAGCGGTTCCCCATTTGATCCAGAAGATTATCAGTTAATCAACGGCGTGCCGCAAGAGTATGCCGACGAATTAGAAAAGGGGATTCAACAAGGAAGTGTCACTTATGAAGATTTAAAATCCACAGATAAGGTCATTGCAGACTATTCTCTGCTGCATTGGTATCCGGATCTTGCGATTGGAGATAAGTTAATGCTTACTGTCTATGATGGAGATGATTCTTATGAAAAAGAGTTTGAAATTGCAGCAATCGGCAATTATCGAAATGGTTTGACCAATTATGCGCTTTTAATTATGGCAAAAGAAGCAGCGGATCAGCTATGCAAACATGATTCCAGCACTTATTTCCATATTCAGGCGGATAAAAAATATGACAAAGCACTAGAAACATCCCTCCAAGAAATAGTTACGCAGTCTGGACGCCTTGAACTTCGCACTTGGAACCAGGAATACAAAACCTGGAAATCGGCCATTGCTTTGACAAGTGGCGCATGCTATGCATTTCTTGGTATTTTAGCTGTCATCAGTGTGATGAATCTCATTAATACGATGATTAACAGTGTTCATGTGCGTAAAAAAGAGCTTGGCATCCTGCAGGCTATTGGTATGTCCGATACGCAGTTTATGAAAATGCTGCAGCTGGAAGGGCTATTTTATACTGCTGGCACACTGCTGCTATCCGTCGGAGTCGGAAGTCTTGCCGGATATCCTATCTTTGTCTATGCAAAAAATCACGGTATGTTTAATATTCAAACGTATCATTATCCAGTTACAGCTGCTATCATTGTCTCTGCATCATTACTGTGCATACAACTAATACTGGCCGTCGGGATTGGAAAAAGCGTAAAGCAGGAATCTTTAATTGAACGGATTCGTTTTAGCGAGTAGCGTACTTTGTAAAAGAGCAAACCCTTTTTTGGCACTTTTTTCTTCTTACTGAATGCAGCCATTTGTCTCTGTTACTGTTCACACAGGACTTTGCATTGACTGCAAAGTCCGTAAGAAAATGATT
>CANDJR010000185.1 GCA_947385105.1 uncultured Eubacterium sp. | reverse complement strand
TTGCAGAATCGTAATATTGTACCGTTCAAATAAGTCAATATACTGTGGATTTAATTAAGCCCCGCCTCTGCTAATTGTATGTAGCTGCTCGCCAAACACTTCTTTTTTTACAAGTTCCGGCGGCAGTGCTGCTGCATCCTCCAGTTTCTTTGCAAATGTCTCGATCATAAGCGGCACCATCAAAATCATATCAGGTGCAAACAACTTAATATTTTTTGCCACATGTAACAGAGAATCATTGATGCAAATAACGCTGCCAAGCGATATCCCTTTTAAAATATCCATACTCAGGCAATAAGCATGATGGATTGGCAAAACCGATAAAATGACTGTCCGTTCTGGGATTTTCATATCCAGGCAGGTAGCATTTTCCGCAAGATTGCGCTGTGTGAGCATAACACCCTTACTTTTTCCGGTTGTACCAGAAGTAAACATGATTGTACAAAGTGCTTCTGGATTCACCCAATGATCATATTGTGCCTCCTGTTTAGCCATCAGTTGCCAAAATGAAAGAGCTTGATCATCATCTTGTTCTTTTTGCATGGAAATGATATGTTTCAGCTTTGGACAGCGTGCCTTTACAATCGCTGCAACATCTTTGCGTATTTCATCTACAACAAAAACAGTAGCGTCTGCACGCTGAATCAGCTCGCACATTTCTTCCGCAGGAAGTGACACGTCCAGTGGTATGGCCACGCTGCCGCTGTTTACAATCCCCAAATAAGCCACCAGCCATGTATACGAAGTCATGCCTGTCAAAGCAATATGGTTTCCCTTTTCCCCTAGCCCTGCTAATACATTGGAAAACTTTTCACTGTCGCTTTTTAGCTGCGTATAAGTTTTTGATTCTACCACATCTTTTTTCACTTTGTAGCGTATTGCATCCTGATCTCCAAACTGCTCTGCTGCATGCACTACGATCTCGCGAATTGTATTACATACCATAGCTGCTCCTCCTCCTTTTTCCAAACATTGGAATTATGCACTGATTTTTTCCAAATAATCTACTGCCTCTCCAACGGTACGAATATTTGCTGCCTCCTGCTGAGCGATTTCTACATCAAAGGTATCTTCCAGCTCACCCAGCATGCTCATAAAATCAAACGAAGTAAACCCAAGATCCTCCATAAAACGTGATTCTGGCTTGACATTTTCTGCTTCGACTTCTACGTAATTACAAATCACTTCGATTAATTGTTCCAACATAATTTTCCCTCTTTTCCTCTATTTCGTTTTTCAGCTACGTTTTCCAGCTACAATTTTCATTTTCTACTAAAATATAACCTGTATTGTTAAATGTACCCAATTTCAGTTTTATACTAATTTCATAATCTCTCCAATTGACAAATTCGGATTTTCGGTACCTTTAAACATAATTTTGCAAAGATAATAGTATAAATATTCCAGTTTTTCCTTGCTCACAGCTTTTACCTGATGCTCAAAGTTAAAATCCAGTCCATTGTCATCCGGACGATGCATAACCGTCAAATACATCGCTTGTGTTGTCGCACCGTTTGGATACCATTTTGTCTTATATTTAATATCTCCAAGCTTTTCTAATCCCTGCTCTTTTAATGTCATTGGCTGATACGTCAATGCCATCGGTTCATATGTACGGCCTGGTTCATTTGGATATAACTGGCTGCGGTAAGCAAAATAGGAAACCGGATCATAGTTTGCATGACGGAAATATTCATTTTGCTTATCACGAATTTCATAAATACCTTCTAAAAACGTTTTCTCTTGTGAAATAATCGTACGGAATGGGAAAGAATGGATTCTGGTACCGCCAGACTTTTTCTCTTTTAAGGTAGCACGCCTGGCAATTGCTGTATTAATCGACACATCATCATTTCCATTCATCTTTTGGAAGTACGTGCGTAACCCCATTAACAGCAAACATGCCAAGGATACGTGATATTCTTCACAAAAGTCCATAAGCCGTCTGGTTGGTTCTTCTTCTAAATGGAAAATATCAAGTGCAGAATCAACGGAATCCGATACATTTACAGCCGCGCGCAAATTTGGATTACCGCTTATTTCGCGCTCTTTTGAAAGTTCTATGCCAGTAATTCCATTGTAGATAGGTTCTGATTCTTCGATAATTTTACGGAAAAATTCTTCATCACGATCTTTTGCTTTACATCCAGCTTCATAAGCCAAATCTTTTTTTAACTGCTCTATATAA
Organism: uncultured Eubacterium sp.; assembly: GCA_947385105.1. GTDB lineage: Bacteria > Bacillota > Clostridia > Lachnospirales > Lachnospiraceae > Eubacterium_J. The sequence goes on along the minus strand of CANDJR010000185.1, from coordinate 4,057 downwards.
GAAGACATATCCTTTGGATAAGGCACATTATCGTACATTTGATTACTATACAGTTCAATGATATCACGTAAGAAACAAATCAGCGACTGTGCATCCATAATCATATGATCCGCCAGCAAATACACGCCATCAAACCCATCCGGCGTACGAATCATCACAATCCGGTTCATCGGAGAGTCTTCCCTCTTAAATGGGACGGATGTCCATTCTTTCATAATATTTTCTGCAGCTTCCATTGTCTTTCCTGTAAAATCGACAAATTCAATGTCACGTTCTTCTTTATCTACCACATACTGATACCAGTTTCCTTCTTTATCTGAAGCAAAACGGATCCGCATACACTCGCATCGATCATATGCCTTGTAAATGCATTCCTTTAATAAACGCCAATCCAGCTCTACCTGAATCGTAAGGCTTGTCCCAATATTTAAAACTTCTTTTTTTGGACACATGCTTTGGTAAAAAAAGTGAAACTTTTGTGCTTTTGTCAATGGATATACTGTATAGCCTTTTCTTGTCTTCATCATTGCATAACTCCTCCCAAAAATTCATCCAGCGCCTGTTCATAAGCATCCATATCTTTATAGTAACTCTCTGCGTGCGCTGCGCCTTTGATAATCAGTTTTTTTGACTCTGAGGCACAATTTTTTTGTATCTTATCACACATACTGCATGGTACAAAAGTGTCCGCATCTCCATGAATAAATAAAATCGGCACTTTTGCTTTACATACTTCTCTTGCAGCATTACATTCATCCAGTCCATAACCTGCCTTCTTGCGATTCACATAATCTGTAATCTGCATCATCGGAAAAGCCGGCAGATGATACATCTTATGCAGTACATGTGTAAATACCTCCTTTGGAGAGGTAAACGCACAATCTGAAATAATCGCTTTGACTTGCTTTGGCAAATTCAAGCCGCTTGCCATCAATACTGTAGCACCACCCATCGAAGTGCCATGCAAAAGAATCTTTACTTCCTCCCCATGCGTTTGTATTGCCCAGTCAATCCACGCACAAGCATCTACCCTGTCTAAACAGCCAAATCCAATATACTCGCCTTCGCTCTGCCCATGTGCGCGCTGATCTACTAACAGCATACTATAACCATTCCGAAAATAATAATCGGATAAACCGATATAATCACTCATCCCCTGACTTGTGTAGCCATGAAAGCAAATGACGATCTTTTTCTTATCCCCTTGCGGGAAATACGTAGCATGCAGCTGCAGCCCGTCTCCGGAACGCTTATAAATATCCTCATGCGGCTGCGATAACATATAGTCTTTACGCTTCTGTATCAATGGCATATACTGATTCCAGTCTGTGCCTGCCATCTTCATTGTACGTTCGACTTTTGCATTATTTCGTTTCATGGTTCGTTTATACAAATATGCACTTCCGCCTGCTTCTGCGGCTGCCAATACGCCAGCAATCAGCGCTGTTTGTTTCCATCTTCTTTTCATATTTCTCCATTTCTGCACCATGCACCTTTCTTTGTACATGATGCGCTGCAGCTTGGTTTCTGTCATGAAATACTGTGTAAGAATTTACAGCAATGTCCAAAATCCGCTTATTCCTATTTACCTTTTTTCTTGATAAGCTCTTTCAGTTTTAAAGCTTTTTCAATATTTCCTTCAACCTTTAACTTCTGTAATGTAACAGCTGCAATAGGATCTGTTTTTCCTTCTGCAATCTTCATAAATGTTTCTGCCTTAGCTGTAAACATTGCATCACGGTCAAAATATTCATATGGCTCTACATGCAGCACGCCATCTTTTAACTCTACATAAAAAATACCCTCGGACTCTCCTATGATATTAAACTGAAATGCCAAGTGCTCTCCAATGTCGCTGACATCAGCCTCCATAAACTTTCCTTTGATCTGTGCAAAAAAATCTGCGTATGTCATTGTAATTCCTCCTCATACTCTAGTTAGTGTTCTTTTCGACCATCGGTCGATATATCTTAAGATAACTTTAACACTTATTCGACCGATGGTCAATCTCTTTTTCGTGAAAAATCTTACAAAAAAATAATCCATTTATGTGAACATTTTTACTTTAAATTATGTTATAATCTTTCTGAATCTATTATGTGAATATCTATGATAATCATGCGGTCACTTTTAATGGAATCAGACCGCATTTTGATTACATTTTATTTGGACAGATAAGGAAGGCCATTGATATGTCAGACACCTCAAAATATGAGCAAATTTTAGACGCTCTCCAGGCATTAATGAATAATCAAAATATCCAGTCAATTACAGTCAGTGATATTGCGCAGGCTGCCGGAATTGGCAAAGGCAGTATCTACTACTATTTTCATTCAAAAGACGCCATTTTGCAAGCCCTTATTGAACGAAATTATAAAAAACCTCTGGATACTGCTAAAAACCTGGCAAAGCGAACAGATATCCCACCTTTTACACGTATGGCGATGATCTTTCAGGCTTGTAAAAATTCATCCATTGAATATTTGCGCCAAGATAGTGCCGGCCCGTCTGCAAGCGTACAAGAAAGCGCATATCTGCACCAAAAGTATTTAATTTATCTAATTGGAGAATTAAAGCCGGATTTGACTGCTATTATTGAACAGGGCATAAAATGCGGTGAAATTCATTTTGACTACCCTTCGTCGCTTGCAGAGATTGTCCTAATTGTTTTAACCGTAAAAATGGGCAATACGCTTGTTCCGTCCACTCCAGAGCAGATCGAAGAAACGATGCGCGCGCTAATCTCTCTGTTAGAAAAAGGGACGGAAAATAAGCAGGGATCTTTAAATTTTTTATTAGCGCCATAAAACTGAAAAAAAGAAAAGCAAAGAATGCCTTCCATAATGAATGCATCTCTTTGCTTTTATTTAACGCCTATTTTCTTAATTGGAACTGCTCTACCAAATTCTTTAAGTTGTCTGATTGTGCAGAAAGCTCCTGGCTGGTTGCAGATGTCTGCTCTGCAGCAGCTGAATTATTCTGGATTACTTCTGAAATCTGTTCTACGCCCTGTTCCAGCTGTTTCATGGATTCTGCCTGGGTCATAGACAAATCACTAATTTCTTTTGTAGACTCTGCCAAACTTTTGATTCCTTCAATAACACTTCGGATCGCTTCTGTCGTCTTTGCTGTAATTTCATTTCCTTTTTGAATCTCATGGATTGAATTTTCAATTAACTGCCTTGTATTTACAGCTGACGTCGCACTGTCAGCAGCCAGTTTACCAATCTGATCTGCTACAACTGCAAACCCTTTGCCAGCTTCTCCCGCACGCGCTGCTTCAATCGAAGCATTCAAAGAAAGCAAATTCGTTTGGGATGCAATGTCTTCGATTTCAGAAATAATATTCGCAATCTGGTTCGAAGTTTCGTTAATCCGTGCCATCGCATGATTCAGTTCCTGGATGTCTTGGTTGCTGGCTTCTGCCTGACGTCCAAACTCTCTTGCACTTTCATAAGAATTATTTGCAGTCTCCGCATTCCCTACAACTGCTTCTGTCACATCCTGGATGGTAGCCGTTAGTTCTTCTACTGCACCAGCCTGATCTGTTGCACCTTCTGCAAGCGACTGTGCACTCTCTGCCATCTGTGCAGATCCAAGTGCAACTTGTTCTGAGGAATCGTTAATTTGGGTTAACGTATCGCTTAAAGAGTTTGTGATCTTTTTCATAGCCTCTCCCAAAGCCTGAAAATCACCGCGAAAATCTGTTTTTTCTAATGAAATGGTAAAATTGCCGTTTGCTAATTCACCTAAATCGCTGCTTAGTTCCTCTACATATTGACGCAGTGTGGCAATCGCTTCGTTAAAGGAATCTGTCATCTCACCGATTTCGTCTTCATTGACCTTGTGCAGCTCAATATTCAAATTACCTTGCGCCAGCTGAGCCGTCGCATCTTTGACACTAATAATTGGCTCTGAAAACATACGCGCTACATTAATTGCAAATCTTGTAGATATGAAAGCTGCGCCTAAAATAATCAATACAATGACTAAAACTGCTATGTAGGACTGGATGTTCAACTGGCTTGATATGTCATTTCCCATTTCTTTATTCATA
>CANDJR010000184.1 GCA_947385105.1 uncultured Eubacterium sp. | reverse complement strand
GATTTTGAAAACCGCTTTCAAAGGAAAGCTTAGAAAATGCATCTATTTTCTCACGTACATCTACATGGTAAGAATTTGTATAATATCCTTTATCAGTAACATCTTTAATCGAACCAAATCGTTGCTTGTCAATTCTGGCAAAACGGTAGCATAAACTTTCTGCTGGAGTACCATATAATGCGAATCCAAGACCTGTTGAAGCCTTCCATTCATCAACAGTCCTCCGCATATAGCGCATGAGACGATATGCAAATTCCGTTCCTTTTGGTACAGTATGGCTACAGTGGCGCATTAAAATCGTTGTTTCATAAATACCGATATATCCAAGTGATAATGTAGAATAGCCATTATGAAGCAGTGGAGTAATTGGTTCTCCTTTTTCCAACCTTGCAATTGCGCCATACTGCCAATGGATTGGACTTGTGTCTGATTTTACATTTTCCAGTGCGTGGTAGCGGCATAAAAGCGCTTCATAGCATAAATGCAGTCTTTCGTCCAACAACTGCCAAAATTTTTCTTCATTCCCGTTTGCAAGTAAAGCGACTTGCGGAAGATTGATGCTAACAACACCCTGATTAAACCTGCCTTCAAACTTATAGTTACCGTTGGCATCCTTCCATGGAGACAAAAAGCTACGGCATCCCATACAACTAAATACGTTTCCTTCATAGTTCTCACGCATTTTCTTTGCTGAAATATAATCAGGATACATACGTTTGGCAGAACATTTGGCAGCAAGTCTTGTTAAATAATCATATTTTCCACCTTTTAAACAGTTGTTTTCATCTAATACATAAACGAGTTTTGGAAATGCTGGCGTAACATATACGCCTTTTTCATTTTTAATGCCACGGTAACGAGTTTCAAATATTTCTTCAATGATTTGTGCATTTTCTTCAACATATGGATCTGAATCATCAACATGTAAAAATAAGGTGACAAAGGGTGATTGCCCATTTGTTGTCATTAAAGTATTAATTTGATACTGCATAGTCTGAACGCCTGCTTCTAATTCCTCTTTGGTGCGCATAGCTACTACTTGTTCGATTTGTTCGTCAGTAAAACCAACCAGTTCCTCCATTGCTTTTCGCTTAAATTTTTCTCGGCTATAACGTAAATATTTTCCTAAATGAATAATATCTACAGACTGCCCGCCATATTGGTTTGATGCAACTGAGGCGATAATCTGTGTAGTAACAGTACAGGCCACTCGAAAGCTTTTTGGTGTTTCTATTAATTTCCCATTAATGACGGTTCCATTATCTAACATATCTCCGATATTAATTAAACAGCAATTAAAGATCGGCTGTAAAAAATAATCAGTATCATGAAAATGAATAGCACCACTTTCATGTGCTTCAACAATTTTTTCTGGTAAAAGTACCCGCTTTGTCAAATCCCTAGATACCTCTCCGGCAATATAGTCCCGTTGTGTAGAAGCTAAAAAAGTATTTTTATTGGAATTTTCTTCTGCAAGTTCCTTGTTATCATTTCGAATTAAGGACAAGATCGACTCATCCGTTGTATTTGCCTTCCGCACAAGTGCGTGCTTGTAACGATAGATAATATACTTTTTTGCTAACTCATATTTTTGTTCCTGCACAAGATGGTGCTCAATTAAATCTTGAATTTCTTCAACATGAATTTGTTCACGCGGCAGTTGTGCAACATAGCGCTCAATTTCTATGATCTTCTTTTCGGTAATACGGTCTTTGGGGCTTACTTCTGCGTTAGCTTTTTGTATAGCCATATTGATTTTTGTTCCGTCATAAAATACAATTTTTCCGTTGCGTTTGATTACTTTCACTTTTTGCTCCTCCGAATCCCATTATCCTTTTTCCAATTGTAAGAAGTCATTTATGCGGTTCTTGATTCATGTAAAAGATTCATTTTTGCTTCATATAACTCAGGGGTCATGTCTAAATAGTGGTTATGTGGATTTTCAAAGCGTTGTTCTTCTTCCCATATTTCATTTTCTAATTGATTTTTTACATATGCAGCAATTTCATCAATTGGCGGTTGTTTATATACAAGTTTACCATTTTGAAAAATTGGAACCTGTAGCTCTTTTGCAGTACAATGTTCAAAAAAGCGGTTCTTCCATGGCTTGATTGGATCTACATAACGTAATGGGGTCGAAAAATCAAGTTCTTGATCTGCCTGTGCAAGCAAATCTGCAATAGCATGCCCTTCATTATCATAAATACGATATACCTTTTTTAAACCTGGGTCCGTGATTTTTTCTGGATTTTCAGAAATTTTAATTCGTGGTATAAAAATTCCATTTTGTTCAATAGCTACGATTTTATATACAGCACCAAACACGGGCTCAGATTTGGAAGTAATTAACCGTTCACCCACACCAAAACTGTCAATACAGCCGCCTTGTTCTAAAATAGAAGTAATTGTATATTCATCCAAACTATTAGAAACTATAATTTTACAGTCCGTAAGTCCTGCTTCATCCAGCATTTTTCTTGCACGCTTTGATAAGTAAGCAAGATCGCCGCTGTCTAGACGAATGCCTTTTAAACGTTTGCCCATAGGTTCTAATATTTCTTTTGATGTACGAATTGCATTTGGTACACCACTTTGTAACACATCATACGTATCGACTAAGAGTACAGTTGCATCTGGATAGGTTTGTGCATATTTTTGAAATGCAGTATATTCATCTCCAAAGTACATTACCCAGCTATGCGCCATAGTACCACTAATCGGAATATGAAACATTTTACCTGCAAGCACTGTTGCAGTACCAACTGCACCGCCAATGTATGCGGCTCTTGCACCATAAACGGCGGCATCCATATTGTGTGCACGCCTTGCACCAAAATCCGATACTGCACGTCCTTTTGCAGCTTTTACGATCCGTCTTGTTTTGGTTGCAATGAGTGACTGATGGTTTATTTCTAATAGAATGGCAGTTTCGATCAGCTGCGCATCAATTAATGGCGCAATTACAGTTATAATTGGTTCGTTTGGGTACATAATAGTACCTTCTGGAAAAGCATAAATATCCCCTTGAAACTGAAAGGATTTTAAATAATTTAAAAAATCTTCTGAAAACAGATTCTGCTCTCGTAAGTATTCAATATCCTCGTCCGCGAAATGAAGATTAGAAATATATTCAATAATCTGCTCTAAGCCTGCAAAAATTGCAAAGCCTGCATGATCTGGATTTTTACGGTAAAACACATCAAATGCAACTTTCGTATTCTGATCTTGATCTCCAAAATAGCCGTTGCTCATCGTCATTTCATAAAAATCCATAACCATTGATAAGTTCCTTTTGTCATGCTGCATTGCCTTCTCTCCTTCGTAATGACTGAAACCAATAACTTCCAGCGCGTTATTCCATGTATTTGCTACATTTTAGCCCTTTTGATGTCATTTTGCAAGCATTTTCGGTATATTTACAAATGGTCTTTTGGAATTCATGCAGCCTGTATTTGGAAATTAGGACGAAATCTTGGTTACTCATTTTGACTTCTCGTTTATTATAGTCTTCTACAAAATTTAAATTGATTAAATAGGCTCTGTGAATACGGAAGAAATCCGGTTTTAACTGTGCTTCTAAAAGACTGATTTTCGCATAATATTCGATTATTTCATCAGGCAGATATAAAAGAACCTTGCGTCCCAGACTTTCAATATAAATAACCTTTGCAGCTATTATGTAACGGGTTTTTGAACCCTGCTTTACAATGATTGTATCTTTTTTATTCATCTCCAACTTACTCCCCCCATGTTAAGATAACACTATCTATTTATAAGAAAATAAAGAAAAAGCGCTTGAACAATATGCCATTCCTTTGGCTTCAAACGCTTTCCCTAGCTAATATACAAATACAGATTTTCTGACGATTTATCGTCTGCTATATCAATTGTTATTGTTTATGTTTGTAAAGTATATCGGCAGATTTTTTATTTTCCTTATCATTTAAAGAAGATAAATTTTATGAATAAATTCGTTTGATTCATTAACTATATAACTAATTCAGATGCAATCTCGCCTATTTTATTTTTTGCGTCTGGATTATTTTTATACCATTCATCAAAGCTCATGCCACTGTTAGCCACTGTTTTGCCTAAATTTATCAAAAATTGCGGGATATTATGATCTAGGAGAAATCCTAGTTCACATCCCATAGACTCATTACCCTGTTTTTCACATCCATTGACATACAACAAAAATCCAGGCTGCGGCTTTCCATCTACCTGCTTCATTGCGCCGCGAAAACCAATCACATTCGTCTGGTGCGTACCACAAGAAGACGGGCATCCAGAAATATGGATCTGCGGCAGTACATGTTTAGGAAGACTTGCAGCACGAACAGCTTTCACACATGTAGACAAAAGTTCTTGCGAATCACGCAAGCCAACTTGACAAATGGATGCACCAATACAGCTCACAGATGCTTCAAATAAGCTTGCAGCGCTGTCACTGTCCGTTGCTTTTAGCACTTTTTGTGCTTCTTGTTCTGTTAAATTAATAATATAGGCAGTTTCGTCTGGTCCAAGTCGCAGTTCAGCGCCTTCTATTGATTGTATGATCTGATTAACAGTACAAAATACGTTTACATCTGGCTGACCTCCAATAGGATGCCATGCCACACTAAATAATCCGTTCTGTTTTTGTGCAATCATTCTGCAGTCCTTATTTTGAATACAGTCTGTTTGCTTGGACGCTATTTTTTTCTTTTCTAATTTATGTGTCAAATTAGATGTCCGCCATAATTCTTTGGAAAGACGCAAATCATCAGATTGCAGTACTTCATTTAATTTTTCTTGATACGCGGCAGCATACTGGCTTGGTCCTCCTAAAGCCTCTTGCATATAACGCGTACGTGCTTTGATACGACTTTCATAATTTCCATATGTGAGAAAAGTCAGCCACATTGCCTTGATATAGTATAACACCATTTCCGGTTCAACGCCACTTGCAACTTTTACTCCAAAAAGCGGATTAACTCCAAGTCCTCCAGCACTATAAACATCAAATCTTCCTTCTTTAGTTGCTGCAAATCCCAGATCTCGATAGGTTACGTGCGTTACATTTTTTTTAGAATTTGAAAAGGCAATCTTCAGCTTTCTTGGCATTTTCTTTTTTGGAATCAATTGCAGCAAATAATCTCCTGCAGCCTTTGCCCATGGCAAAACATCAAAGTATTCCTCTTTTTCTACGCCAGAAAGAGGAGAGCACATAACATTCCGCGGATAATCTCCGCCACCGCCAATTGTTATAATGCCAGCTTTCAAAGCAGATTCGATAAGATCTGCTGCTGTCTCTCCTGATAAATCATGGAACTGAATAGTCTGACATGTAGTAAAATGCATCCGTGTAATCTGATAATCTTTGATTGCTTTTGCTGTAAATGCCAGATTTTCTTTCGTAACCTGACCACAAGGCATACGTAATCGAAGCATATTTGCATTGCCGCCCCGCTGTGCATAGCTTCCATAAAATCCAGAAAATGCTTTATAATCGCCTTTACTAAGTGTACCTTGATAAAATTGTGACGTTTTTTCTCGAAACGCTGGAACATACTGTTCCCATTCCTGCTGCATTTGCTTTTTACTTTGTTCTTGCATATGATCACCTCATAAACAGTATGTACACATTCTTTACAAATATGCCATATTCTTTCCGAAGACAAAGTGCTGGTCTGTCTTATGATACACTATTGACTTTAATTCGCTAAACTGATAATATGGGGTAGTATGATGTGTTCTGATAAAGTCTGTAGAACATGATACACAAACGAAATATACAAATTTATTACAGGAGGAATAATAAATTATGAAAAAGTTAATTGCACTGACATTAATTATGATTCTATCTTTCCCACTAGCTGCCTGTGGCAGTGCTGATCCATCTGATAACAAGAAAAATGAAAACACAGACAATGCTACAGGAGATAGTTCTGATGCAGCGTCTGGCGGGGAGACTACAGATACTTCTGAAGATGACGAAAAAAACACTTCTTCTGACAAAGACGAAGTATCTTCAGACAGTGATCTTGCTTATATTAAAGAAAAAGGAACACTTGTCGTAGGTGTTACAAATTTTGAACCAATGGATTATATCGATGATAAAGGCGAATGGGTTGGTTTTGATGCCGATATGGCGAATGCTTTTGCAAAAAGTCTAGGTGTGACTGCTGAATTTGTAGAAATTGACTGGGACAGTAAAATAATGGAGCTGGACGGAAAAACAATTGATTGTGTGTGGAACGGCATGACTTTAACAGATGAGGTCATAAATTCGATGGAATGTTCAGATGCTTACTGCAATAATGCGCAAATAGTTATCGTTCCTGCAGACAAAGCCGAGAAGT
>CANDJR010000183.1 GCA_947385105.1 uncultured Eubacterium sp. | reverse complement strand
AAAGAAGTTTAAAAGAAAAGCGAAGGATCAAAGAAGTATAAAAGAAAAGCGAAAGATAATTGAAGTTTTATAGATATGAGACGACTGAGTGATGGGTTGTAGGATAAGAAAAGGTTGAATAATTGTTTGCGGGATAAATAAGAAAAGGATGGCTGGAAATGATTTATGATTGTTTAATAGTAGATGATGAAAAACTGCTGGCAGACAGTACGGCGGAATATTTTAACCTGTTTGGCGTCAAAACTGCACTTGCATACAGTGTATCAGACTGCAGGGAGTTTTTCAAAGAACATACAGCTTCACTGCTTTTGCTGGATATCAATCTTGGGGACGGCAGCGGCTTTGCGTTGTGTAAAGAGCTTCGGGAAACAATAGAGATTCCTATTTTATTCATTTCAGCGAGAACAAGCGACGATGATCAAATTATCGCACTTAGCATTGGCGGCGATGATTATATCCAAAAGCCGTATTCGCTCGGCGTACTTTTAGCCAAGGTCAAAGCAGTACTTAAACGGTATGGCGGGAAAGAGAAAGAAGCAGCAACGTATACAGACGGGCGTATAACCGTAGATTTTCAGGCAAGGCAGGTAATGGTTGATAACGTTTTTGTAAAAATGACAGCACGCGAATTTAAGCTGTTAGCTTATTTAATCCAAAATGAAGGACGTGTAATTTCCAAACAAGAACTTTTTGAAAAAGTATGGGAAGATAAATTTACGGGTGATGGGACATTGAATGTACATATTCGTAAAATACGCGAAGCAATTGAAAAACATCCAGGCCATCCAGAATCCATTGTTACAGTCTGGGGTGATGGGTATAAGTTTGTAGGGAGGAATCAATGAAAAAGCGTATTTTTTTTGGATGTCTGTTTATTGTCTTTTTCATGGAACTGGCTGTACTTGTACTGCTTGCATATCCAAAAGCAGAAAAATCACAAGATACAGTGGCTGTGAATGAAATCGTAAAAACCGTGCAAAATGATTGGAAATCTTTGCAAAAGCGGCAAAACAAACATATCAACCCTACAAATCTGGAATATGTAGTGCTTGGCCTGGATGGAACGGTGTTATATCGTACAAAAGCCGGACTGAGCGAAAGCATACACGCAGCAATTAGCCATAAAGATACAATTCTGGATATTAAGATTCAAGGGTTGGCGGCAGGCAAGATACTCATATATAATAACGATGCAATCGCATTCCGCTCTGAAAAACAGATTGCTGTTTTTGCTGTTATCGCTACAATGATCCTGCAATGCGGCATTTGCGCTGTATATTATCTCTATATACGGCATGTCATCATACAGCCATTTGATCAAATGAAAGATTTTGCCAAGCGTGTCGCAGGCGGCAATTTCGATATTCCATTAAAGATGGATCGGGAAAACTTATTTGGTGCGTTTACAGAAAGCTTCGATTTAATGCGCAGTGAATTAAAAAAGGCAAAAATAGCCGAGGCAAGTGCAAATGCAGGTAAAAAGGAATTGGTTGCAAAGTTATCACATGATATTAAGACGCCAGTTGCAAGCATTAAAGCGGCTTCTGAAGTAGGGGTTGCAATCGCAGCAGATGAAAAAAGCAAGGAAAACTATCAGCAAATTATCCAAAAAGCGGATCAAATCAACACACTTGTTACCAATTTATTTTCTGCCACGTTAGAAGAACTTCATGAGCTGGCAGTAACCCCATCAGAATTAAATAGCCAAGAAGTGTACGATTTGCTCATAAATGCTGATTATCTGCATCGTGCAAACATACCGTCTGTTCCTGCCTGTCTGCTGTATGCAGACAGGCTTCGTCTGCAGCAAGTCTTTGACAATATCTTTGCAAATTCCTATAAATATGCAAATACGAACATAAATGTAACAATCGATATTGTGGACGCCTATTTGACGGTTAGCATGGAAGACTACGGCGGCGGTATTTGTGCATCAGAACTGCCGCTGTTAAAAGAAAAATTTAAGCGCGGAAGTAATACAGAAAATATCGAAGGAGCAGGGCTTGGGCTGTATATTGCAGATTATTGCATGAAGAAAATGAAGGGACGGATGGATGTGACAAACGGTTCTACTGGATTGAAAGTAACGATTTGGATTGCTCTTTGCAATACGATTTAAGGGATATTTAAGAATTGGAACAAAGATATTTAAGATTTGCATAAAGATAGTTAAGAACTGAAACTGTACAATAGAACGTGTAAAGAGGAGGGGATATCGATGAAAAAAATATTATTAGAGACAGATAAATTAAGTAAATCCTTTTCAAACGGCGGTATGATCCAGCACGTTCTAAAAAATATTGACTTACAGCTGTATCAGGGCGATTTTACCGTTATTATGGGGGCAAGTGGCGCAGGAAAGTCGACGCTTTTATATGCATTGTCAGGAATGGATACGCCGACCCTTGGCACGATTACGTTTGCAGGGAAAAGCATTTCTGATTTAAATTCCGATGGGCTTGCCGTATTTCGGCGGGATCACTGCGGATTTGTATTTCAACAAATTTACCTGATAGATGCAATGAGCATTATGGATAATGTGCTTTGTGCAGGGCTTCTTGTAAACAAGGATAAAAAAGAGCTTTTCATGCGTGCAAAAAAATTGTTTCAGGCTGTAGATATTTCGGAAGAAACACAAAAGAAATTTCCTGCCCAGATTTCAGGCGGTGAAGCGCAACGGGTAGGAATCGTCCGGGCGCTTATAAATGCACCTGAGATTTTGTTTGCAGATGAGCCGACAGGCGCGCTCAACAGCAAAACGGGACTGGATGTACTAGATACACTTACAAAGTTTAACGAACAAGGCCAAAGCGTAGTTATGGTAACGCACGATATGCGTTCTGCCCGCCGCGGCAACCGTATCCTTTATTTAAAAGACGGAATTATTTTAGGAGAATGCGAGTTAGGCAAGTATGTACACGGCGATGCCAGCAGACACGAAAAATTGTCTGCTTTCTTAAAGGAAATGGGGTGGTAGTATGCGTAAGTTATTTCTCATTGCCCGTTCAAATATGAGAAAAGCCAAAGGGCAGGCTGTTGCTATTATAGTACTTATTTTTCTGGCAGCAATGTTATTAAACCTTGGGTTAATGATTACTATGGACTACAAAGCGAACTTTGACCGCTACCACGATAAACTATACGCTGAACATGTTACGCTTGTGGCTGACGATCATGATGGGAAAACCAAAACGGTTTTAGAGGAAAAACTAAAACAGGATGAGCAGGTATCCGAATATCGGTTGGATACGTGTATGCATTCAAAAGGCACATTTACGTATAATGGCGGAGAAATGAATAGCTGGCTTATATTTATGGATAAGCAAACAGCGATGAACCGCTCAGTTGGCAAAGCCGAAATAGTAGAAGACAGCGATCTTACAAGCGGTATTTATTTGCCAATGCTTTATAAAACGGATGAGATGAAAGTAGGCGAACGGATCAAGCTATCAATTGGCAGCCATACAGTGCAATATACGGTTTGTGGATTTTTTAACAGTGTTATGACAGGATCGCACAATTGTGGGTTAGTGGAAATCATTCTTACGCAAGATAAATATCAGGAGCTCGAAAACCTGGGATATGCGCCGAAAGCGAATTTATGCTCTGTACGTCTTTTTGACCAGTCAGAAAATACCAGCTATGAAGCTGAACTGAAATCGTTGGTTTCCAAGCGCTTTCCAAACGTCTATGTGGAAAGCAACAGTTATGATATGGTATTGCAGGGACGATATATTTCACAATCCATCTGCGCTGCTATTATAAATGTTATGGCGTGTTTGGTACTACTGATAGCCTTAATTGTGATAGCATCCAATATCATAAATTATATCCAGGCCAATCTAAAAAACCTTGGTGCACTAAAAGCCATTGGTTATACATCAAGACAGCTTATTTGTTCGTTATTCATGCAGTTTTTAGGAGTGGCTTTCCTTACAGCAGTCATCGGGGCAGGGCTTTCTTACAGTCTCTTTCCTGCTGTTAATGCGATGATGATTTCACAGACAGGAATACCGTATGCTATGCGTTTTTTATGGCTGCCATTTCTTGTTTCACTGTTTATTTTGGGAGGTGCTGTTGCGATTGTTGTATGGCTTGCGGCCCGCAGAATGAAAAAAATAGAGCCGATCATAGCCTTACGCGCCGGGATACAGACGCACAACTTTAAACGCAATCATATTCCGCTTGCAAGCACGAAAGCGCCGCTAACTGCTGCACTTGCATTAAAAACAACGTTATCAGGAGTCAAAAATAACATTACAGTCTGTGTCACAATGCTTATTTTATCGCTTATCGTAGTATTTTGCGGACTTATGACTGTCAATATGATTGTTGATACAGAGCCGTTTATCAATTTAATTGTAGGGGAAACGGCAGACAGTTCTATTAGTATTAACAGCAAAATGGAGGATGAACTTTTACAAGAAATAAACGCTGACAGCCGTGTGGAAAAAGTATATCTGCAAACTTCTGTAAATGTAACACATGCAGGCGGAGCGGAACTTGTAGCAACCCTTTGCGACGACTTTTCCAGGGTAAACAACCAAAACGTCGTATATAAGGGGAGATTTCCAAAATACGAAAACGAAATTGCACTAGGCGCAAAATATGCAAACGAAAAGGACCTTGCCATTGGAGATGAGATTGAAATTATAATAAACGGAAAAACAAAATCTTATCTCATCTGCGGTTTTACACAGATTACCAATTATTTAGGCAGAGACTGTCTGTTTACACGATCTGGTTATGAGCGGTTAGGTACGCTTACAGAAACGAATTACTATATGAATCTTATAAACGGGACAGATATTGATGCATTTAATGCGCAAATAAAGGAAACCTATGCAGGCAACGTATACGAGGCGGTCAATGTGAAATCAATCGTTGAAAGCTCGGCAAATGTTTATGTGTCGCTCATGACAATCATCGTGATCGCGATACTTGTGCTATCTGCAGTTATTGTTGCGTTTGTACTTTATCTTTTGGTACGTACAATGTTAAATAATAAAATGCGGGATTATGGAATTATGAAAGCGCTTGGTTTTACGACCAGACAGCTGATTTTACAAACAGCACTGTCATTTATGCCTGCAATCATGATTTCTGCAGCTGTAGGGCTTGTTTGCAGTAGTTTTGCTATTAATCAGCTTCTGTCATTGTTTTTTAGCACGCTTGGTATTGTAAAATGTACGTTTGCTGTGCCTGTTGGATTCATTACAATTGCAGGTATAGGGCTTGTATTTTTTACATTTGCAATGGCGTGCCTGCTATCTTTGAAAATTAGGAGAATTCATCCAAAAACATTACTTGTGGGAGAATAAAAAGAGTTTCAATAAAACTTTGGAACCGATGCCAATGAGGGGAATGACAGGCAAAAGATAAGAAAAAGATAAGTAGAAGATAGAAAAAAGAGGCTGCTTGCAGAACTGTTACGGTAAAGCGTAACAGTTCCTGTGAGCAGCCTTAGTTTATAGATACAGTCATGAACTCTAATTAGCGAAAACTGCTTTCTGTGTCATTAGCAAAATACAATGACTCTGCTTGGGGTTGTCTGTGGAGGTATGCTTCTTGTTGTAGCGGAATAATAAACAAGCAGCTCCTGGTTTCCTAAATTGCAGTCAAACCTTTGTCCATTGACGGTCTGCACAGTCGTATGGTCTGCAATGTTTAACTGTAAAGAACGGTCAACGGCTACAAGATTTCTATTAAAAAAGTTCAGCATGACTTGTTCGGATCTGCCGGGTACCGCAATGAGCTCAGCCCTATACTGCGGCGGAAAGATAAGGGGCACTGGAAGGCTGCTGTCATAAAAAGAAACTACCCGCATGCCTATCCGTAACTGGCGGCTGTCAATAATCAGTGTTTGGGAGTCTACGAAAAAATTTATAATTCCATTTTCTGTACGCAGAGCGATCATTTGACTGCAGCAGTCACCGCCTTGCGAAATATTCATAATTGTGCCTGTAACAGGAACAAGAGATTCAAATGCCATAATTAACACCTTTTTCTTTTAAAATATGCGGTACAAAAAAAATTGTGCCCGTTAGCTTGCTTCGTCTATAGGTTACATAAAAATCTTACAAAAAAACCAATACAAAAAAAGATATAGATGAAAGAAGATATTTGCATTTACTGCAAAATCCGTAAGAACACGTATGGAAAGCCATGCGTGAATGCAGTCCTTTGCCGCAGGCAAACTTCCAATGGACTGCATTCAGTTACTGTGAGCACCAAAGGTGTGAACAGTAACCTAATCTATTGTAACATAAATATGCTCAAATAAAAACTCATTGATTATAACAACAGAAACAGGTATAATTTTTATGTTACTGTTCACTCCGTTCTCAGTAACATGCAAAAATTCATCTAAAATTGC
>CANDJR010000182.1 GCA_947385105.1 uncultured Eubacterium sp. | reverse complement strand
TGGTACAGTAACGAAAAATGTACTCAAGCTGCAGGAGAATTCTCTGGAAATTACAAAGCGAGGGACTGTCAATGTCCATATGCTTTTTGAAAAGAATAAAAAAAATATGACCTGTTATACGACACCGTATGGCAGTATGCTGATTGGGATTGACGCCTGCAACATTATCATACAAGAATCAGAAGATGAACTCTATGCGCAGGTTAAGTATGCACTTGATATTAATTATGAATATTTAGCAGAGTGTACGATTCATCTTCTTGTGCAGTCCAGGGAGGGGCTTAAAAACCGGGCTGACAGCCTGGGCGCTCCGCTTTGTGCAAATGAGACGCCAGACATATCCCAGGCAGGCTGCTATTTTATGTAGCTAATCAGCGCATACAAAAAGCCGCATGTGTTTCATCTGTTGCAAAGGTGAAAACATGCGGCTTTTTTATATACGTTTCTTATGTTATTACTTATGCAATTTTTTTCTTTTTTGTTCTTTTGTTACTTATACTGATATCTTTGTTTGCTCTTGTTTTTGTGCGTTAGTTTTTTGTTAGTTTTATTATTTTTTCTTTTTTGATGATTTGGCAGGTGCGGCGGCAGCATTGGCTTGTGCCTGCATGCTTTTAGCTTTTTCCTGCATTCGCTGTGAGAATTTCTTTTTCTTTGTGGAAGACGGTTTTTCTAACGGCTTACGAAGACCTTTTACGCCTGTGATGTATAAGCCGCTGACTGTGACACGTACTTCCTTTTTTAGAGGGATATCGTCAAATACTGCAGCATCGCACATAAAAGTCTGGATTCTGGGCCCAACCTTTGCCTTTACAATCGGCACTTTCTGGCGGCGGAGCATTTTGGGTGTCTGCTCATATACAATAGCGGGAAGTCCAGCTTCCTTGAGTTTCATTTTTTTCTTATCAATAATTAGCATTGGCACAGTCTGCGCAGCAGCTTCTAACTGCCTGTCTGACTCGTCTTTCTTTTTTTGAAGCTTTTTCCCTACGAAATACAGGGCAATTAAGGCAATAATCATGATTATGAGAATTACCAGAAGAACAATTTGCCAGGTTTTCACATTCGTATCCTCCTCCATTCGATTACTGGGCAGCGTCAAACCGGCTCGTTTACCGAGCTTTTCCGATCGTTTTGATGCTGCGATTTTTATATTGTAGCATTGTTTGATAGAAAAATCAATAAAACCTTTAATTTTTCGCAATTGTGTGGTATCCTGAAGTTACTGTTCACACAGGACTTAGCATTGACTGCAAAGACCGTAAGAAAATGATTCAGGAGTGCAAAAATTCCATTGCCGAAGGCAATTTAAAATGAATTTTTGCATGGTTACTGAGAACGGAGTGAACAGTAACATTCTGAAAAAAATGCTGTATATGAGGCAGATTAGGCAGGCATGGATATACAGCTTAGCTGCCAAAAAGTCCATACAGCGGAAAAGGAGTAAGAAAGTAGAATGAAAAAGAAACTATGTATGCTGTTATTGATGGTGCTTGTAATGCCCGCAGCTGCGTGTGGAACAAAGGGAGGCACAAACAAAGACCAAACAGTAACAGAGGAATCAAAAGACGGTTCGAAAGCAGATCAGGCTGCATATGACATAGAAAAATATGTCACGCTTGGCGATTATAATGCTTTGGATGTATCTTTAGACAATACGTATGAAGTGACGAAAGCACAAGTAGAAGAAACTGCACTGCGCACGGCAAAAGGATATGCAGAACCTGTTTATAAAGATACAAATAAAACAAAAGTAAAGCAAGGGGATACCGTATACATTGATTACAAAGGAGAAAAAGACGGCGCTGAATTTAAAGGAGGTACCGCGCAGGGGCAATATTTGACCATTGGTTCCCATGCGTTTATTGAGGGATTCGAGGATGGACTGATTGGAAAAAAGGTTGGCCAGACGGTAAAGCTGGATTTGACTTTCCCAGAAAGCTATCAGAATGAAGAATTAGCAGGGGCTGATGTGGTCTTTACGGTAACGATTCATAAAATTGTGGAGGAAGATACATCCGTAAAATTTGAGTTAACGGATGCATTTGCGAAAGAGAAGCTGAGCTGTGATTCTGCCAAAGAATACAAAAAAAAGATACGCGAATATTTGGAATACCAAAATAACAGCAATAAGCAGATGCAAACACAGCAGGCAGTTATCTTAAAACTGAACGAGGTATGTAAGGTGACAGTACCGGACGGTTTGCTGGAGGAGCGTGTCGACGATTATATCAAGCAGTATGAGAAGTTTAATTGCAAGGATATCTCCTTAGAAGAATATTTGGACAAAAATATGAATGGAAAAACGGTTGAAGAATTTCGTTCAGAAGCTACAGAAAATATTGATAATTCACTGCAAACGGAACTGATTTTAGAGGCGATTACGAAAAAAGAAGGAATGGAGCTGGACGAGGACAGTTTTCAAGACTATGTGAAGCAGCAGATGACGGCGCTGAATATGCAGACTGAGGAAGATTTATACAGCAATTATGGCGTAGATCCAGCAGCCGGAGAACAATATATGCGCAAAATCTATTTGTGTAACCAGGCGCTTGCGCAAGTCGTAGACAATGCAAACATCACTTATGGCAAAAAATAGAAACAAATACTAGATTTGCAGAAACATTGTTTTTCATATACAAGATATGTGAATAGAGTGAAAGAAAGGAAGAAAGGTAACATGGAACTGACAAACATTAGGGATTTATTTCACCAAAGAGAGCAATTTATAGACAAGCAGGTGACAATTGGCGGATGGGTGCGCAGCAACCGCAAGTCAAAGGCATTTGGTTTTATTGTCATAAATGACGGCACATTTTTTGAACCAGTCCAGGTAGTATATGGCGACGGATTAGAAAATTTTGAAGAAATTGGAAAAATCAATGTTGGGGCTGCTTTGATTGTAACAGGTACTATGGTTGCAACGCCGGATGCAAAACAGCCGTTTGAAATCCAGGCTGCTGATATACAGATTGAAGGGATTTCTACACCGGATTATCCGTTACAGAAAAAAAAGCACAGCTTTGAATATTTACGGACGATTTCACATCTGCGTGCACGCACGAATACGTTTGAAGCAGTCTTTCGCGTCCGTTCCCTGGCAGCATATGCAATCCACAAGTTTTTCCAGGAGCGGGATTTTGTATACGTGCATACACCAATTATTACAGGGAGCGACTGCGAAGGTGCTGGAGAGATGTTCCAAGTAACGACGCTGGACTTACAGAATATGCCGAAAACAGAAAACGGAGGCATTGATTTTGCAGAAGACTTTTTTGGAAAACCAACCAATTTGACAGTCAGCGGGCAGTTAAACGGCGAGACATATGCAATGGCATTTAAAAATATTTATACGTTTGGGCCGACCTTTCGGGCGGAAAATTCAAACACAACCAGGCATGCGGCAGAGTTTTGGATGATTGAACCTGAAATTGCGTTTGCAGATTTGGAAGATGATATGATGCTTGCAGAAAGCATGTTAAAATACATTATCCGCTATGTGTTAGAGCACGCGCCAGAAGAAATGAAATTTTTCAACCAGTTTGTAGACAAAGGGCTCATAGAGCGGCTGGAGCATGTTATGAATGCAGAGTTTGCAAAAGTAACCTATACAGAAGCGATCGAAATTTTGCAAAAACATAATAAAAAGTTTGAATATCCAGTATCTTGGGGATGTGATTTACAGACAGAGCATGAACGCTATTTAACAGAACAAGTATTTAAGCGTCCAGTATTTGTGACGGATTACCCAAAAGAGATTAAAGCATTTTATATGAAGCTAAATGAGGATGGCAAGACGGTGGCAGCAGTCGATTGTCTTGTGCCGGGGATCGGTGAGATTATTGGCGGCAGCCAGCGTGAGGACGATTATGACAAGCTGCTTGCCAGGATTCAGGAGCTAGGCTTACAGGAAGAAGATTACGGCTTTTATCTGGATCTGCGCAAATACGGCTCTGCCAGACATGCAGGTTTTGGGCTTGGCTTTGAGCGCTGCGTGATGTATTTAACAGGTATGTCAAATATCCGTGATGTAGTTCCGTTCCCACGGACAGTTAATAATTGCGAGCTGTAGTCTGGTCTGCGTGCGGCTGCGCACTGGAAGATAACGGCAGCAATGCGTGAAAAGGACGGTTGAGATTTCAGCTGTCCTTTTTCGGTTACTGTTCACACAGGACTTTGCATTGACTGCAAAGTCCGTAAGAAAATGATTCAGGAGTGCAAAAATTTCATTTATTTTTGCCAAATGCGGATGGTGTAAGATGTAAGATACCGTTAGGTAAAGGAGGTAGTGTATGGGCAATCAAAGAGCAGTCAGGAGGGTTTCTACTGTCTGTCTGGCAGCAGCCATATGGTTTGCAGCAGTTGCAGCAGGGTGCGACGATGAGCAGAAGATAAAAGCAGAACAGGCATACAGACTGGAAGGAATCCAAAAGATCCAAAACGGAGACTATGAAAGCGCCATCGAGAAATTTAATCTGGCATTGAATGAGCGGGCAGGAAAAGTGACAAACTTAGAAGAAGACATTAATTTTTATAAAGCATATGCACAGATTGAGGCAGGCAGGACAGAGGATGCGGTAGATACGTATACTGCGCTTGTCGAATATAATAAGAAAAATGCAGATGCCTATTACTTGCGCGGGCTTGCGTATATGAGCATGGGAGACACCAAGCTGGCGGCAGAGGATTTTAGACAAGCAGTTTCTTACAAAAAAGACAGCGGAACATTATATGCTGGCATTTACGAACAGTTAATGAAAGCAGGACTTTTGGACGAAGCAGCAGCCTATTTAGAAGAAGGGGTAAAAATAAAAGGAGATGACGGGCCTGCGTACCTTTCACGCGGACGGCTGTACCTGGCTAGCGGAGTATATGATAAGGCAAAAGAAGAATTGGAACATGCGCTTCGTAAGGGAGAAAAAGAAGCAAATTTATACTTAGGAGAAACAGAGAGGGCGCAGGGCAATAACGCACAGGCAATGCCCTACTATAAAGCGTACGCCGAGGATCACAAGGATGATGCAGAGGTGCTTTATGCAATGGGTAAAATAGCTTTTGAAGACAAAGATTATGCACAGGCGATCAGCTATTTTGAACAAGGGCTGAACAGCAGCGGGGTTGTCAGCAAGCGTAAGCTTTGGTCTGGTAAAATTGCAGCTTTGGAACACCAGGGAGATTTTAAAAGTGCAAAAAAGGAGATAAAGGCTTATTTAAAAAGTTATCCAGAAGATGAGGCAGCAAAGCGGGAGCTTATTTTTTTAAAAACAAGGTAAGAGGTGTAGACATGGCAAATATGATGGATTATCTGGATTGGCGTGGTGATCTGACATTTGCGCAGGCGCCGTTTAATGAAGTCGACAACCTGCTTCTCACAGAGCTGGTCTATGTAGATTTTACAGGGATCGTTCCAGCGCTTTCATACGATGCAGCGAACCAGGAGGCAGTTTTTTTAAAAACAGCATCTCGTCTGTTTTGGGAACAGCATACAGAAGATGAGATTTTAGGGCACATATCTATGACAAAAATGGCACCGTTTGTTATGAAACGGATGGCGCAGACCAAGCGGTTTGCAAATGTCTGCCTGTCTTCTTATGTCAAAGATATTAGTGTGGAACAGCAATCGCAGTTTTGCGCCCTGTGTATTACACTGGATGACAACAGCCTGTTTGTGTCCTATAGCGGTACAGACAGTACCATCATAGGCTGGCGCGAAAATTTTAATATGGCGTATTTGCAAAAAACGCCAGGGCAGGAAAAAGCAGTGCAGTATTTAGAATATGCCGTACGCCCCATGCATCATACCATCCGTGTTGGCGGACATTCAAAGGGCGGCAACCTGGCAGTTTATGCAGCTGTATCCTGCAGTCCAGGCGTCCGCGCAAAAATTAAACAGGTATACAGCAATGACGGGCCGGGCTTTGATGAGGATGTGCTGCATTTAGAAGCATATGAGGAGATACTGCCGCGTTTAAAGCGTGTACTGCCGCAAAAAGCGATTGTGGGTATGCTTTTAAACCACAATGCGCAATACGAGGTCGTACACAGCAGCGAAAACCATGCAAAGCAGCATGACATGCTGTCTTGGCAGGTGCTTGGCGCAAGCATGGTTTATGAAGATAAGCTTTCTGAACAAAGTATTGCAATTGACGGGATTCTTAAGACTTGGATTGCTGCTATGGATTTGCCAAAGCGGAGGCATTTTATCGAAACTGTATTTTCGATATTGGAACATGCAGGTGTGGAAAGCGTCGATGACTTTTATCATTTAAAATGGAAAAATGTATCAGATATTTTGCGCTCGCAGCGGGAGCTGTCAGAAGAAGACAGAGAAATTTTATCAAGCACGTGGAAGGGGCTGATTGGCGCGGGCAATGAGACGTTAAAAAAAACCTGGCAGGATAAAAAACACAGCATCAAGCAAAACTAATACGGTGATTCGTTACTGTTCACACAGGACTTTGCATTTACTGCAAAGTCCGTAAGAAAATGA
>CANDJR010000181.1 GCA_947385105.1 uncultured Eubacterium sp. | reverse complement strand
AATTCTATTTTTATTCTTCCAAATCAGCTGCATCGATGAATTTACCGTCTCCCCAAATTCTTTCCAGATCATAGAAAAGTCGATCTTCTTTGGAAAAGACATGGACGATGATTTCTCCATAATCCATTAATATCCAGCTGGAATTGCGGTTGCCTTCGATTTGCTTTACTTGTACGCCTGCTTTGTAAAGAGCTTCATCTACTGCTTCGCGCATCGCCTGGATTTGATTTTGATTGGAACCGTCTGCAATAACAAAGTAATCAGCTAATACAGAAATTCCACTGATATCAATAATTTGTATATTGACTGCTTTTTTGTCAGATAAAGCCTCATAAGCTATTTTTGCCATGGCTTTGCTACTGATGCTCATACAACTAATTTCCTCCTGTTTTTGTAATATTCATAAGTCAACTCTGTTGTTGGATCAATTCTTCCGGATTTTTCATTCAGATAATTGAGTGTATCCGAAAGTATCTTTTCTACCGTGTGTTCTAGATTTTGGAATGCCATTTCGCGTATTTTTTTGAGGTTTTTTGCTTTATCGCGTCCTGGTTCAATATAATCAGCAATAAATAGAATCATATCTAAAGTTCCCATTGCTGGAGCGCCGGTTGTGTGTACAGAAATCGCATGCAGAATTTCTTCATCTTTCACATCATACTTCTTCTTTGCGATAATTGCACCTACCTTTGCATGCAGTAAAAAAGGATTTTCACGCTCTATGTCAGTGATCTCCACATGGTGCTTTTTACAAAGCTCGATCTTTTTATCATGCGGAACATTTTTTGCACAATCATGGAGCAGACCTGCTAACATTGCTTTATCCATGTCATAATGATAAGCCATTGCAAGCGCGGCTGCAGTATACATGACACCGAGTGTATGCTGATACCGGTCTTTATCAATGTAATGCTGCAGTTTTTTTTGATATTTTTCTAAATCTTTCATTGTTTAATCCCACCTTAAAGTCTAATTTTAATTACGAAAGAATTTACGGAAAGGACGATTATAGTCCATCTAAATAAATACGATAATTCATCAGATACTGTTCAACAGCATCTGGAACAAGATAGCGGACAGTCTGGTGTGATGCGATCCGTTCACGGATCATATGGGACGATACAGAAAAATTTGGCGTGTTAATGAACGCTATTCGTGTATGATACGTTTGGTTCAAAGAATTCCTGATATAAAGTAATTTTTCTGTATTCAATCCATCACGCACAGCGACAAGTATAGTACTCAGCTCACTGATACCTTTTGGATTTTTCCATGTGCTGAAATCAGCCAATGAATCTGCACCCATAATAAAATACAGTTCATCATCTGGACATTGCTGATGGATTTCCAGGAGTGTTAGGTACGTATAACAGACATCTTCTTTCATCACTTCATAGTTTGAACAAGAAAAATGCGGGTTACTTTTAATCGCAAGTTTTATCATGTCAATGCGTTCTTTTGCACCTAATACCTGTTTATCATTTTTATGCGGCGGATGTCCAGTTGGCATAAAAATCACTTGATCCAGCTGAAACTGTTCGTAGGCATTTTCTGCAATGAGCAAATGCCCGTAATGAATCGGATCAAATGTACCACCCATGACCCCTATCTTTTGTCTGTTCTTTGCTCCCATAAAAGCCTCACTTAGCTGCTTTTTTTGTTTTTTCAGGCAATTCTATTTTCGGATTCTTTTTGGATGGCCGATACAATACAATTTTTTTGCCAATTACCTGTACAACAGCAGAGCGTGTTCGACCTGCTGCAATATCGGCCAGTTCGTTCGGATCATCAAAACAGTTTTTTAAGACAGATATTTTAATCAGCTCACGCTTTTCTAATGCACTATCCAAAGAACTTACGAGTTCCGGTGTCAAACTGGATTTTCCGATTTGAAAGATTGGCTCAATACTATTAGCAAGGCTTTTTAAATAAGCTCTTTGCTTACTTGTTAATTCCATAGTTATTTTCCTCATTTATTCCCTATTTATAATAATCAAATTCCAAGTCGTACATACGGACAGTATCTCCTTCTTGGATACCTTTTTCTTCTAATTCCTTTAAAATGCCCTGCTCTTTTAAAAATTTCTGAAAAAACAAAAATCCACGCTCAGATTCAAGATTTGTATAACCGAGCATCTTTTCAATTTTCGGTCCTTCTACGACATAAACACCCTCTTTTGCCTGAAATTCAATGGTATATGCTTCGCCTTTTTCATAATGGGCAGTTGGATCATATTCTGGTTGATATACAATTGGCTCCTCTTGTATCTCGTCCAACAATTTCTTAACTGCATAAAGTAATTCCTTTAAGCCCTGTCCGCTGACAGCTGATATTGGATATACAGCAATACCTTCTGGTTCAAACGTAGCTTTAAGTTTATCAATCACTTCACTTTCACCGCTATAGACAGCATCCATTTTATTTGCAGCTATGATCTGCGGCTTTTGCAGCAACTTTGCACTGTAAGCACCAAGTTCTTTATTGATTGCATGAATATCAGCAATCGGATCACGGCCTTCTACAGATGCTGCATCCACAACGTGTATCATAACCCGTGTACGTTCAATGTGCTTTAAAAATTCATGGCCAAGACCAATTCCCTCTGATGCACCTTCAATGAGTCCCGGAATATCTGCCATTACAAACCCTTCCCCATTATCAGATTCTACAACACCAAGATTTGGCTGTAAAGTCGTAAAATGATAATTGGCTATTTTCGGCTGTGCATTTGTAACACGGGATAATAACGTGGATTTCCCTACATTCGGAAAACCGACAAGGCCGACATCCGCGATGACTTTTAATTCAAGCAGTACTTCTAGCTCCATTGCTTCCTGTCCAGGCTGTGCGTACTTTGGCGCCTGCATTTTGGAAGTTGCAAAATGCTGGTTGCCAAGACCTCCTTTTCCGCCATATAAAATAATCTGTCTGCGGTTTGAGCCGGACATATCTGCAATGATTTTCTCTGTTTTTGCATCTTTGATAATCGTTCCCGCAGGTACTTTTAAGATCAAATCACTGCCCTTTTTTCCATGACAGTTGCGTTTTTGGCCTTCTTCTCCTGCCTGGGCAGAAAATTTACGTTTGTGACGGTAATCAGACAACGTATTGATACTGTCATCTACTTCAAATACAACATCGCCGCCTTTGCCTCCGTCCCCGCCATCTGGCCCCCCATTTGGCACATACTTTTCACGCCGGAAACTTACATGTCCGTCCCCGCCTTTGCCTGATTTTAAAATTATTTTTGCTTTATCAGCAAACATATGAAATCTCCTATTAAAAAACGGGCTGTTGCAATTACTTGTAACAGCCCATTACTTACATAACACTGTCCGCAACACGTGCCGTTACACGTCTTATCAGACTATTCATTTACTACTGGATATACGCAAGCCTGTTTTTTGTCGCGTCCTTTCCGTTCAAAACGCAAAATACCATCTGTCAGAGCAAATAATGTATCATCTCCGCCCCTTCCGACATTTGTACCTGGATGGATTTTTGTACCGCGCTGTCTGTAAAGGATGTTACCAGCTTTTACAAATTGTCCATCAGCCCTCTTTGCACCTAATCTTTTTGATTCGGAATCACGACCATTTTTTGTGGAACCAACTCCCTTTTTATGTGCAAAAAATTGAAGGTTCAATTCAAACATGTCCTACACCTCCTTAAAAATAAGAACGCTGTATGCAGTTCCATAATTTTTCTGTATGTCCTGTAACCCCAGAACCATTGTTTGAAGCAATAATTGTGCATCATGCCCTGCCGGATTTTGAAACTGGATGTCAATAAGCCCAGATTCACGTTCTGTATGAGCAGTAAATACTTCATCTGTAAATGCGTCAATCGCATTAATAGTATTAAGTACGAGTGTAGATACCCCTGCGCATACAATGTCTTCTCCTGGATCGGCATATTCTGCATGGCCAATACAATGCAGCCTTGTATATTGCTTTTTTTGATTCCGGTAAACTGTGATTGTAATCATAACAATCCTTACTGCCAATTTGGCAATTGCCCAGCTATTTTTCATCTATTTGCATAGATTATGCGTTAATTTTTTCAATTTTTACCTGGGTGAAAGCCTGTCTGTGGCCATTCTTTTTATGGTAGCCGGTTTTTCTTTTGTACTTGTAAACGATGACTTTTTTGCCTCTGCCTTCTTTTATGACAGATGCATCTACAGTCGCATTTGCTACGGTTGGATTACCAACAACTAATTCGCCCTTTTGAACAGCTAATACTTTGTCAAATGTTACTGTTTTGCCAGCTTCTACTCCAAGTTTTTCAATGGTAATGATATCACCCTCGGATACTTTGTACTGTTTACCGCCTGTTGCTATAATAGCGTACATGTGGCACCTCCTATTTATCATTACTCGCCAACTTTGGTGATGTGACAATCACATACTTTTTACCTCGTTGTGCGGCATACTCATAAAGAGTAACATATCACTATTTGTTCGTCAAGTATTTTTTGGAAATTGTTGCTGTATCTAGGACGAAACGTTCATTGGAACATCTAACTGCTCTGCAAGAGATTTTCTTTGCTTTTTACGAGTCAGTTCCACGAGTCCTAATTTCGTCATATCAACAAGTTGTACAGGTACGGGATCTTGTTTTAAAAATTTTCGAAATGCTGTCATCAAATCTTCTTTCTTTTTGGGATCCTTTAGATCTATAAAATCAACAATGATAATGCCGGACAGATTACGCAGCCGAAGCTGGAGGGCAATTTCTGCAGCTGCCTCTAAGTTAATGAGGTAGTGATATTGCTGCTTCTCCTTTTTTGAGATGTTTTTACTGCTGTTTACATCAATTACAGTCAATGCTTCTGTTGGCTGGATAATAATATTTGCTCCGGATTTTAACCATACGCGTTCTTTTGTAGCTGCATAAATTTGGCTTGGTATTTGATAGAGCTGCGCAAGCGATAAAAGATTGTCTTCATAAAAGCGCAGCCTGCAGCCGCATGGCTTGTGCGCTACAGGCACATCAGCCATAGGAGTCTGTTTCGTGTTGTCTGGCATGTCAGCTGTTTGCGACTGTTTTTCACTGTCTGGCAAATGAGCAGGCAGAGTTTTCCTGCTGTCTGGCGATTGTGGCAGGTGATAGGTTTCTTGCAGTTGTCTGTAGATCTCGATGTCGTCTGTCAGCACTTCTTCAAGTACCGTTTTATCTGCATCCTGAAACATTTTCAGATAAAATGGCTGCTCCCTGCGCAAACAGGAATATAGTTTGCGTGTAGGAGCTACTGTACATAGTTCTTGATATTCAGACATAAGTTTGTGAAATTCATCATAGATATTATTTCTTGCAATGTGTGCAGCATTTGTACGCATGATAATGCCGCATCTGCATTGGGAAACTGACCTGTCTTCTTGACTTATCGCCTGGCTATGTATGGGATCTGCATCATACGTTTGCAGCAATTCTTCTGCCAGCGCCTTTAAATGTGCTGCTGTTTTTTTGTCAAGCTTAGAAGATACACCGATTTTGTTGTTAGCACTCGTGAGTATGACAGCTTCTCCTAAAAAGCTGAGGTTTGTAGAAACGATGGCTTCTTTTGTTTTAATCGCTTCTTTGACGACCTGGACAACTAGTTCGTCTCCTATGGAAAGTGTCTTTGCAGCAAGCGACTTTTTTGATTGTTTTTTCGTAAATAGTGGATGTTTGGCATCTTCTAATGGAAGATAGCATCGCTGCCCTGGCGCAATTTCTACAAACGCTGCATTCAAATGTTCAACAACATTTTGTACACGCGCAATATAAATGTTGTTTAAAATAGTTTCTGTTTTCAATGGCTGCAAAGTAACGTCCACCATTTTTTGATCCTCATAAACTGCACCAACCGCATAGGTACATGGCAGATGAGATTTTTCCTGTGTAAAGGACAGCTTTGTGAAGATTAATTTTTGATTCATTTTTTTAGTTCACTCATTTCCGCATCCCCTTGTTTACTGAGGATATGTTTGCTTGTTTGCAAATCGTATTGATACTTTACTATTTAGTACTTTACTATTTGGTACTTTGCTTTTCATAGCTATTTATAAACTTCTATAAATTTCTGTCACGCTTAGTTTGTACACTTTTTATGATAAAATGCAAAAACCTTCGTCTAATAATGGGATCAGATTTCCGTCTTGTCCGCTTGTATAGACTTCTTTTCGGTGTATTTGTAAAGCATAAGGGTTATATTCGGCATCTAAGTATTGATAAAATGCTTCTAGTACAAATTCTGGCTTGATGTTATTTGTACTACCTGCATGAACGAGAAGTTCAAACGCAGGTTTGCAGGAGACATGCTTGGCAGGATCTATGATCTGAAAATCATACACTAACTGCTTGAGATCAACGATTCGTTCTCCCTTTTTTGTCTTTTTCGATACTAGAATTTCTTCTGGTTCTTGAAAAAAAGCGTGTAACTTTTGAGTCAATACCTCGTTGGAAGTAAGGAAAGCTGCTGGAAGGCTATAGTCATCTTTATACCATATTTCATAGATCGGAAGAGCACACGTCTGAACTCCAGTCACCGTTAGAAATC
>CANDJR010000180.1 GCA_947385105.1 uncultured Eubacterium sp. | reverse complement strand
CCACTTCAGGTCACACTCTTTCCCTACACGACGCTCTTCCGATCTGATATTTCATATGGGATTTATTTGTATGGCTTTGTGATCCAGCAGCTGCTGATCCACATATGTTTGCAGAAGGATCTTCCGCTGGATCGGAATTTGCTGTTTATTCTGGCACTGCTTCTGTCTGTTCTTGCAGGATGTATTAACGAGCGGCTGATTGAGCGTCCAGTTGCAGTTTGGACAAAAGCACTGAACCGACCAAGAGAGGGGTAAAACTGTAATGGAAAGTAAAAAACTGACGATCAGACAGAGTATCCTGTGGAATACATGCGGGAGTCTGTCCTACCTGGGGGTGCAGTGGCTTCTTACTGTTTTGACCACAAGGCTCCTTGGATATGAGGAGGCTGGCATTTTAAGTCTGGCAATGTCTGTGACAAATGTTTTTTATGCGATTTCAATTTATGGAATAAAAAACTTTCAGGTTTCCGATACAGAAGATAAGTATTCTTCCGCCGCATATCTGAGCAGCCGTTTGGTTACAGGCTTTGGGTCGCTTTGTTTATGCGTATTGTTTCTAGCCGTAGGCGGCTACCGCATGTACCAGTCAGTTTGCATATTTCATTATATGTGTTTCAAACTGTCGGAATCCTTTTTTGACGTATGTACGGGATTTTACCAGAAAAACTGGAGGATGGACCTTATGGGAAAATCTATGGTCATGCGTGCAGCCGCTATGTTTGTGTTGTTTACGGTGTCTGTGATTTTAACGCGTGATTTGCAGTATGCAGTCATTAGCATGTCTGTGGGTGTATATCTGATTCTTTTTCAGTATGATTGGAAAAATTTAAAAAGACTTGGGATATCTACTATATTTGAGGGCCATTTCAGGGAATGCTTTGCACTGCTGGTAGAATGCTTTCCGCTGGCTTTGTATCTGCTGCTGTCAACCTGCATCGCTTCTATTCCGAGATTTTTTCTGGAATGGTATTGTGGGAGTAAACAGTTGGGTATCTATGCATCCGTTGCAGCGCCAACTTTGATTGTCCAGATGGGCGCCTCTTATTTTTTTAACCCGATGATTACGGTATTTGCAGAATATTACGGGGCAAAGAACAAAACTGGCTTTATCCATAGTTTTTCTGCATGTGCTAAAGCAACCGGGATTTTATCATTGATAGCTCTTGTGGGCGGAAAAATATTTGGAAAAATCGGATTATCTCTTTTATTTGGCAAAAGCATCCTGCCATATGAATACTTGCTCATACCGCTGATTTTTTGTACGATCCTAACAGCCGTGATATGGCTGCTGGGCAGTATTCTTGTTGTAATGAGGGATTTTTTTGGGCTTATGGCTGGAAATCTGGCGTCTGTTATGATAAGTATAGCGGCATCAATATACCTGATTCCGCGATATGGAATGCAGGGGGCGTCTTATGCGCTGATTGCTGGAAATCTGGCGGGAATTATTATTTTGGGTATCTATTTGAAAAAAGATTTGGATCAGGGATTTAAAAAAAATGCCTATTTGGGCACCCCTTAATTTATGTCTCTATTGGACTGGCGGACTTCGTCCGATAAGGTATAGTAAGGCTGGCGGAAGGTAATGCAAAGATGGTAGAGAAACAGGATTGGCAGATAGTTAAAAGTATACAACAGACAGAAGAAAGGATGAAAAATGAGGAAAAATGGATAAGATTGCAGTATTGATTCCCTGTTATAATGAGGCAAAAACAATTGCAAAAGTCATTATGGATTTTCAGGCAGTATTGCCAGAAGCAGTGATCTATGTATATGATAATAATTCGTCAGACGGTACAGACAAAATAGCGAAGGATGCAGGAGCAGTTGTGCGGTATGAATTTCAGCAGGGAAAGGGCAATGTAATACGCAGGATGTTTGCAGAAGTTCATGCCAGGTGTTATGTTATGGTTGATGGAGACGACACCTATCCGGCAGAGGACGCAAGGAAAATGACAGAATGTATTTTAAACCGCAATGCGGATATGGTAGTAGGCGATAGGCTTTCTTCTACCTATTTTGAAGAAAATAACAGGCGTTTTCATAATTTTGGCAATGACCTGGTCAGAAAGGTGATTCGGTTCCTGTTTCAAAATGAGATCAAGGATATTATGACAGGATATCGGGCTTTCAGCTATCGTTTTGTCAAGACATTTCCTGTATTGTCCCAAGGGTTTGAGATAGAGACAGAAATGAGTATTCATGCAATTGATAAAAATATGCAGATTGAAAATGTGGTCTGCAATTACAGAAACCGCCCAGAAGGAAGTGAGTCGAAGCTAAATACATATGCAGATGGGATAAAAGTAATTTTGACGATTCTAAAGTTCTTTCGTACATACAGGCCGATGAAATTTTTCAGTATGATTGCTGTATGCCTGGCTGCCATCTCAACAGCATTTTTAGTGCCTGTATTTCATGAATATTTTAAAACAGGGCTTGTCCCTAATTTCCCAACGTTAATTGTATGTGGATTTGTCATGCTTGCGGCTTTGTATGCTCTGTTTTCCGGGCTTGTCTTACAGACGATCTATCAGAAAAACCGTCAGGATTTTGAGATAGAACTGTATCGTGTATCAAAAGAATTGTACTGTGAGAAAGGGGAGTAGTCGCAGATGAGTGAATGGAATTCTATTGATAAATGGATTGCCCGGATTCGTTATAAAGCTATTGAGGCCTATATTCCAGGGGGGGGGGTAATTGCGGATATTGGATGTGGGCGTGAGGCAGCGTTTTTGAAGTATTATTCGTCATCTGTTTTAAAGGGATTTGGGTTTGATTTTCGTATCGAGGATCAAACGATCAAAAATCTGACACTGATCAACAATAAAGGTTCAGATGGGTTGGATATCGAAAGCTGCTGCTGCGACACAGTGTTTATGCTTGCCGTACTCGAACATCTTGATACAACAAAAGTACTATTAAATGAAATACACCGGATTTTAAAGCCAGGCGGAAAATTCTGTTTGACAACGCCGACTCCGGCTGCAAAGCCTGTATTGGAGTGTATGGCTGCACTGCATATTATTAATAAGGAAGAGATCTTGGAACATAAGCACTATTATTCCGGACAGGAAATACATACGCTGATGGAAGACTGCGGTTTTGCCTGTGATCAATATAAGAAGTTTTGTTTTGGAATGAACAGCATGGCTGTTGGGACGTGTATCCCTTTGTCCACGGAAGGTAGTGACAGAGGAAATATTTGTTAAAAAGTATAGGAATGCCTGGCTGCGTCTAGCTGCATAGGGATTGAATTAGGCTGTGAGTCATCAAGTAAAAGAAAGGCAGAACATCATGTTAAAGTTTAGAGGATGGATAAAAGAAAACAGAAAGATTGCGGCTGCGCAAGTCATTCTGACAATATTTTTGGTGCTGATGTTCCAATATATTATGGGACAAAGGCAGGAATATTTCGTTGCCAGCAGGGAGCCAGATCAAACCGAAGACAGGATTATGGTGGAAGGAGAAAATAGTTTTACGCAGCAGGCAGTTTGTGAAAAGGATACTTTGGATGGCATTTTGGTATATGCAGAGACAGAAGCAGGCATAGGCGCTTCATTGTCTGTCCAGGTTTTTGATGCATCCGGCGGGCTTCTTGCACAGGCAGAGCAACCACTCTCTGCGGACAAAGAAGATATATTGATTCGATTTGGGCAAACTATATACGGATGTACTGGTAAAAAGCTGGAACTTGTTTTCCGCTCTGGTACAGGAGAGGCTGTGGCATTAAAAGGAGGAAACTGTGAGGAAATACTTGGCAACGAGGAATCCAATGCACGCATCAGGCTGGTATATCAGGCATTGGATGTAGAGCGGTATAAAATTGCAGTGTATCTTTGCGGCGGTATTTTATGGCTGGTTTTGTCGCTGTGCCTCATATTGCTGCAGAAGAAGTATGGAAAGCCTGAGTATTTGTTTGCATTTTTGTACCTTTCTCTTGGAATATGGTATATGGTTATCAACCCATTGTATGTTATACCAGATGAGCCGGCGCATTTTGCAAGAATCTACGGCATATCGGAAGGAACTTTTATTACAGAAGGCACGGACGGAGGAATCGGGCCTGGCAGCATGCTGCCTGAAAATCTGCTGTATGGAAATCAGACCGCCAATACGAAGATTAAGGATATCATTGATGGCAAGGATGTGGAGCTGTCTGACAATAAAGTTTTTTTGAATTATTCGAACTCTGCCTTATATTCTCCATTTACTTATATAGCGCAGGTTTTTGGCGTGGCAGTTGGAAAGATATTCAGTAACAAGATTTTCTTTATCGCCTACTGCGGGCGTTTCGCAGCCTGGCTTGCCGCAGGGGGCATTTTGTTTTTTGCAATTCGCTATATTCCGTTTGGGAAACATATCCTGGTTGCAGTCTCGCTTTTGCCTATGAATATGCATGAGTCTATTTCTCTGGCTGGGGATACCTTTACTTTTGCAGTGGCAGCTGCGTTTGTTTCCTTTGCTTTATACTTACGATATACGAAAAAGGATACAATGGGCAGGAAAGAATATGTCCTTTTGTATGTCCTATTGTTTTTTATTGCATCCTGCAAGATTGTTTATGTACCGCTTTGTATGCTGGCATTTTTGATACCAGCAGAACGGTTTGGACACATGCGAAATTATGTGAAGCATGTCCTGTTGTCTGTCTTGGAAGTATTCTTGACATCCGGCATATGGCTGGCAATCAGTATGCATATTCTGGAGGGCAGTTTAGACGGCAGGTCGACGGAGCAGGTACGGTATGTGTTAAGCCACCCGTTATTATATGTAGAGACGATTGCAAATACTACATTCACATATGGGGGAGGGCTTATAAATTCAATGCTTGGGGCTTCTTTAGGATGGCTTCATATAACGGTTAATTCAGGAGTGATGGCAATGGTGGCAGGAAACCTTGTTTATATATGCGTTCGTGAAAAGGGTGTCTGGAAAGAGGAGAAAAGCAAATGGCCGCGTATTTGGACGGCTGCAGCTGTCGCATGTGTAGTACTTGTGCTGTATACAAGCTTGTATGTACAGTGGACGCAGCTGGAGAAGAATATTATCGATGGGCTTCAGGGAAGGTATTTTCTGCCTGTTCTGCTCCCGTTTCTGTTATCGTTAAAAAGCAGCAGCCATATGATAAATGGCGAGACAGACCGTCATAGTTTCTGCGTCCCTTATTTGCTGCTGCTGATTACTAATCTATTTACATTGGTTACATTGTTAACGAATTATATTATATAAATAATATTGAAGGTAATTGCTTATGAATAAAAGTCAGAGGACCAATCAGGGAAGATACAGGATCGTTTTTGGCTTAGGGATTTTCTGTGTGCTGGCAGCCGCTTTGTATACAGCCTGTAAAAGGCCGCTGGATGTGTGGTCTTGTGATATAGGTTCTGAAAGCACAGTGATGACAACTCCTAAAACGGGGGATGCAAAATTTATGAAAGATAAGATTCTTTCTGGAGCAGACGGGCATATGATTTTATTTGATCAGGATGGTACAGTATACCGCGAGTTTGCAGACATCCCTTTGAATTGGCTTTCTGTATATGAACCGGAAAATCTAGTCGTTGCGGCCAGTTGGAAAAAGGAACTGCGCCTGGTCGCGCTAAACGATGACTGGACGGTAAAACGCAATGAGATCATACCTGTACCAAGGAAAGCAGATACTTTAATGATCGACCCGACATTGATAAAAGTAAAGCGCACATATATTCTGACCTGGGTGGAAATTGATGGGAGTATCAATAACGGGGACGCACAGGCCCAAAACGGGATCTATACCGTAAAATGCATGAAATCTAAGAATTTGTCTGATTGGAAGGCAGCGCCGGATATTCTTTCTTACCAAAAGAACATTGAAGATGCGGACATGATTTTTAAGAATAAGACGTTATACTATTTTTTTGAAAAGGAAGAATACGACAAAGGCCCATCATCCATCAATGTGATGATGTCCAAAGATTACGGCAGATCCTGGCACAGTGAAACAGAGCTTCTTGCGCCAGTGGCGGATCATGAGCTGGCAAGTATAGAGGCGAAAAAGAACAGATTTGTATTATACTATAGCAGCGATGCGGATTCCCCAGGTACAAGTTATACTGGCGCTAAAATCTATCAGGCATCCTTTGCCAGGGATTTTAAAAGGAAAGATAACCGTAGAGTGGATATTGGAGAAGATAAAGGAATTCTTTTGTATGACACAAAAAAGGCAGCGGACGGCAGATACTATTTGTATGCGCGGGATTATTGCAAAGAGAATGATTTGGTATGGACGTTCTTACGATACTAGCAGCAAAATATGTAATCAGGATCTTTTACTGATCCTGATTTTCTCGAATGATTGGGTATCCGTTTCCTTGAATGTCAGTTGTAATATTGTTTAGATGTTGTTTTTTTGAAATGCTTTTTTTCTCGTTTATGATACCACTTTCCCAGGCACCTTTTGGAGCAGTACGAATACGTTTATCTTTATCAGTTGCTTTCATTATTAACCTCCAGATTTTTGACTTGTGATAAAATTAGTATAACCTAAAAATAAGAAATTATGAAAAGCAGGAACATCATTAACAATATCAAAAATAGCAGTCAGTTCGCATTTGTACAGTAACCATAATGTGAACTACCCATTGTCTAAAGCCAATGGGCTTCCTGCTTCATCGACCTCGTA
>CANDJR010000179.1 GCA_947385105.1 uncultured Eubacterium sp. | reverse complement strand
ACGGTGACTGGAGTTCAGACGTTTGCTCTTCCGATCTAGCTCTCCCCACTTTTTCGAAAGCACTGTATTCATGGCGTCTTCCAATTCCGTATTATGGGCAACAATCTGATTTGGCCGTATCTCTAAGTCTGACAGTCTGCCAAAAGCTGGCTGTAAGGCACTGATAAACTCTGTTTTTAACTGTTTATCAATCTCCTCTCTCAAAAAAGCCTTCTCCACATTGCCGCACACTTGTGAATAAAACAGAATCGGGTCTGCAATTCGATAAGAATAGATGCCAGAACATCGCACAGAAACATCGATATCCAGCCCAATTTTAGAATCTACTACGCGAAATGGAATAGGATTTGGTGTTCCAAATTTATTTTCCATAATTTCTTTTATATTAAAATAGTATACCCGCTGATCCTTGCCTGTATCGCCGCCAAACGTAAACCTCTTGCCTGCTGTACGAAACGTATTTGCAATACCTTTGCCCAGGCTGCCTGAAAAAATACTAGGCTCTGTAGATGCATCATACGTAAATTCACCAGGCTCTGCACATATTTCCACAACCTTCCCCTGTTCGACAATGATCATACACTGGCCGTCTGCTACTGCAATGCCTGAGCCGTCAGAAATAATATTGCTGTTTCCTTTCGTATTCGAGGATCGTGCGCTTGTACGTTTTTGTCCCTTTGTCACCAATACTTCTTTATCTAATGCATCACAGTAGAAAAATTCCTTCCATTGATCTGCAAATGTTCCGCTGAGTGCACTCATTCCTGCTTTTATTAGTCCCATAATAAAACTCCTTTCTTTCTGGCATTCTTATGCCTGGTTGTATTTAGTATATGAAACTTTGTTCTTTTTTTCAATGCTTTTTATCCCTTTGTATGCAATATTCCTGTACTGTCACCTGCCCTTTGTGCCAGCGCAGCTGTATCCTCCCAGACTCCATTGTCTGATAGACTGCCTGGCTGTTTTCTTTCATTGCTTCAAATGCTTCTGGCCCTGGATGGCCATAACGGTTATCCTTGGCACAGGATATCGCGCTAACCCATGGATGAAGCACTTTTAATATTTCCCTTGCATTAGAATCATCTGATCCATGATGCGCTGCTTTATAAAACGCAACTTGCGCAAGACTGCCGTCTCTTACAAGCTCACGCTCCTCTTTCACAGAAATATCTCCTGGAAAAAATGCACGAAATCCGCGATCTTCATACCATAGAACCAAGCTTCTTGCATTCCTCTCATCTGCTGTTTCTTTTAATGACGGCCCAAGGCAAGTAAAGCTGGCGTGCCCGCCTTGCAGCACATCTTCCTTTTGGATATACAGCAGTTTTATTTGATATTTTGCCATCCTATCTGTGAACTTTTTGTATGCTTCATCTTGAAACACACCTTTTGCCAGCACGACCTGCTTGACTGTAAAACCGCTTTCTATCAGTTGTGTAAAACCACTGATATGATCTTGATCTAAATGTGAAAGAAACCAGCTGTGAATACTTGTAACGCCCTTGGCTTTTAAAAACGGCAAAATCCGGTAAGTACCGACTTGGGGTATATCCATGCTGCCGCCATCCAAAAAGACATCCATCCCGTCACTTGTATGAATATAAATCCCATCCCCTTGTCCGACATCCAAAACCGCAACTTCCGGCTGCTTTGGTACACGCACAAAGAGCAGACATAAGCATAGCATACAGCTTATCTTCATCATTCTTTTTTGTCTGCATAGACATCTTTGCTTTTGTATTTGTTCCTGCTTCTTTACTGACAATCCTTTTAACACCTTCTTTCTGCTTATTTTGCTTGTTCTGCTGCGGATACAAAATACACACAGCCAGCCAAGATCAGATAATACCCTGCCATTTGCCACACCTGCGGCTGCCCGGTACTGTATACGGCGCAGGGCAGTTTTAAGCTCATCTGCCCTGCTTGATGAAAGTATTTGAGCACATATGTACAAACTGTAAGCAGCCCGCTTTTGGGTACATTTGCTAAAAATACCAGGCTGCTTGTACCAAACAAACCTGCAAGCAAGCCAAAGCCTCCTCCAAGCAGTCCTGCGAACAATACCATTTCCATAAACGGGAGCACAAACAAATTCAGCAAAATCCCATATACTGGAATTTCATAGTAATACCATGCCGTAAGCGGCAAAGTAACCATTTGAATGCCAAAGCTTAGAAAGATCGTTTCCAAAACACGGTATTTTGGCTGAAAAATCCGGCAGATTTCTTTGCCAAACCATACGCCTGCTACTGCTAAAAATGAAAATTGAAATCCAGCTAAAAACAGATCGCCTGGATTTTTAAACAGCAGCACAACTGCTGCCGCTGCCAGCCCGTTCATACTGTCATATGCCCTGCCGCAGCACGCAGCACCCAAATAAACTGCAAACATGACAATCGCACGTTTGGTAGAAGTTCCCATCCCTGCCATACAGCCAAATGCAAGTAAAAGGCTCATAGAGCCAGCCGATGATAGCAAATAAGAGCTGCCGCATATGCGAAAAAGCTTATAAACTGCTGCACCCAGTATA
Source organism: uncultured Eubacterium sp. (assembly GCA_947385105.1). GTDB lineage: Bacteria > Bacillota > Clostridia > Lachnospirales > Lachnospiraceae > Eubacterium_J. Next base: position 4,169 of record CANDJR010000179.1, on the reverse strand, counting down.
GATATATGCAGCCCGGAAATCGATAAAATGTGTAAAATACCGCTTTGCCTGTATACATTTTTTGTTTCGTCTGCAAGCAAAGACTTTTCTCCTAACAGCATTGCACCTAAAACGCCGGCCTCATCTTTTGGCATTGCCTGCTCGTAGATGCAAAGCAGCTTTTGCTGTACCTGATACAGCGATTCTAAAAACGTATTTTCGTCTGCCTTTGCCACACGATAAGAATCTGTATTGGCGTATACGCACAATGCGTATCCCTGGTTTTGATAATAGGCACGCTCATCAAAATTTCCTTCATTACGTGCTGTACGAAATAATTTGATTTCTCCTGAAACAAGAATCAGATTGCCGATGATTGGTTCATCTGCACCCAGATATAAAATCACATTTCCGATGGGAAGAATGGCATGGCCTGCATGCACGCCATCAGAAATCTTAAGATAGCTGTCCGCTAGATGGACAACCCATTGACCTTTTTGCAATGTCTCTTTCCATTGCTTTTTTCGAATTTTCCCCTGTGCCAGTACTTCCTGCCCGTCCTTTAGCCCATCCAGCCGTGCTGCCATCTCAAATGCCTGCATGTACATTCGTGCTGCACCGCCCAAAAACGCTAAGAACAATAAAACTGCCTGGCAAAGCCTCCTCCGCTTTCCTGCATGTTCCCTGCATATCCATATCGCTGCAAGAACCACAGCAGATGCAAAGAAAGCTGCTGCCAAAGGTATTTTGTATGCAGCAAGCCCTTTTGCTGACAAAATCCCCAGTACGAACAGGAGCGCAAGCTGGCAGGGATAACGTCTAACCAATGATATGTTTTCCCTCCTTTGATAGATATTAGATAAAAATTTGATAGGCATTTGATAAATATTTAAAAAATACATCGAATGACTGCTACTGCACAATAGTTTGCTGCTCTCCATCCTCTATCACAATAGATTTGCTGTCCCTGGCATCTACATAGCTAAAATCCGGATGGTACATTTGCGACAGCTCAAAGTCATCCCGGTAATTGCTGCTCGTATCACCATTAACAGAAATTTGCACGCGTTCCACATTTTCCAGTGATGCCAGTGAATCAACAATCGAATAAATGACAATTGGCTCTTGTATCTCGTAGTTTTGATTTCGAAAGCTTTCATCCAAATTCACATAACAAGAACCGTCTACTACAGCAATATTTATGAGCTTTGTTTCATCTGGGATCGTTTTGCGTGCCCCTTTACTTTTCGGGCCCAAAATCAAATGCTCCATCACCAGCTTTTCCATCGAAATATTGCTGTTATAATATACTTCCTGTGTTTCTTTTACAAGGCCGTCCCCTGTGGTATTTGCAAAATAAAGATCAATTGACGCATGCTGAAAGGAGTTAATCTGCTCTCCTGGATTTTCCACAAAAGAATCTAACGTCATAGTACCTACAAAATCCCCTTTGCCGTCTGTTAACGGCTCGCCATGGACCGTAAACCGTACGCTTTCAATTCCACTGATTTGCGTCATTGTCCGCACAATTGCCAGGCGGCATAAAATTTCCGTAATAGAATCCATTTTACTGTAAGCGCTGTTAAAATCCAAGGTCAAACATCCTTGATCTACTTCCCAGCCACGGATATCCACGCCCTCTGGAATTGCCTTCACATATTCTACCGTATCTGTATCTGTTGCAAGCTGACCTAGAAATTCCTTGAGCATCCCATCAAAAGACTGTTCCACAGGCTCATACCCTACTTGGATCGTCTGTGTCTGTTTGCTGTCTACATAGCTAATAAAATATTGATGTTCCTCCTGCTTCGAACCGCAGCCCGCTACGCTGCCAACAAGCAGCAAAGCTACCAACAGCCGTTTGCCAAAAAAACCTTCCATACAAACTTATCACCTCAGCTTTTCAAATGATTGTGTCATGCAATATAATTCAATGGAATCCGGACATTGAATATTGTGCCTTCGCCTTCTGTACTAAACGCCTTAATTGCCCCGCGGTGCATAAGCACAATGCTCCTTGTCAGTGCAAGCCCAAGGCCCGTGCCGCCGATTTCTTTAGAATGCGACTTATCAACCCGGTAAAAACGTTCAAAAATACGATCTAAGCATTCTTCCGGGATGCCTATGCCGTTATCTTCCACCTTGATATAAAAAAACTGGTGATCCGCATTCAGCGATACATGTACCCAGCCATTTTCAGAATTATACTTAATACCGTTTTCTACTAAATTGGAAATAGCAAGCGTCAGCTTTACTTCATCTACCTCTGCTGTGACTGGGCGAAAACTTTCCAGCACAAGCTCCACATGCTGCTTTCTTGCAATTGGACGCAGGCGTTTTAAAATCAGCTCCAGTAAATCATTGACATTGAGCGAAGATACATTCAATCCGTCTACGGACTTATCCATTTTCACTAATGACAATAAATCCGTAATTATTTTATTTTCACGGTCTATTTCTGTTGTGATATCCTGCATAAACTCTTTATACAGCTCTAATGGCACATTTTCCTGCCCGTTTAAAGAATCCGCAAGCACCTTCATGGACGTTAACGGCGTCTTCAGCTCATGCGAGACATTGGATACAAATTCCTGTCTGGAATCATCCAGTACCTTCATACGGTTTAACAGCTCATTGGTACGTTCACAAATAAGCTCTGTCTCTGAATAGGAATGAATCATCAATTCATCTTCCCCGTAGCCTGCCTGAATCTCATCAATGGATTTAGACAAACGGATAAATGGCCGTGCCAGATGAGAAGATAAAAATACCGCCAGCACAATACAAATCAGCCCTACACTCAACGATACAACCAGCCCTATCTGCAGTAAATATGCAATATGCGTCTGTGTAATATCCGTAGAAATACTAACTAGTATAACGCCGATAATTTCTTCAGACATCACCTGGCGCACAGGCACAGCAATCTCGATAAATCCGTTAACCTCATCATACTTAGAGACATCCTGCCCCTGGATACATTCGGACACTTCTTCTGAAATAATAATTTTATTACTGTCAATATCATACGTATCCTTGCAGATGCGGAAGGTCTGGTCTATGACTAGAATCCTCCCGTCATAAATATTTGACAGCTGTTCAAACTGCTTATTGATAACCTCATTTGTATTATCTTCCAAATATCCATACGCAGCAATCTGATCCGCCAATATTTTAGACTGCGATAAAATATCTACCATTCGCACATCAATGGCGCGCTTTTCATAACCCCGCACTAAAAAAAACTGCATCACAAGCATCGGTGCAAGGCCAAACAAAAGCAGCACAAGCAGTAAACGGAACTTCAAGCTTTTGATATAGTCCAGTACTTTCTTTTTCGTCTTCATCCCAGCTCCAATCAAAATCAACCATGATAGTAATACCCAACACCCCATTTTGTGTGAACGTATTTTGGCTCGCTTGGATTTTTCTCAATCTTTTCCCGCATGCGCCTAACATGCACATCTACGGTACGCACATCTCCTGGATAATCCACGCCCCATACAAGGTTTAGCAGCTTTTCCCGGCTATAAACTTTGTTCGGATTGCGTACCAAAAGCTCTAACAGTTCAAATTCCTTTCCTGTTAAATTTACCTCCTGTTCCTTTACATACAGCCTGCGGCTCTCGCAATCCAGACGCAGGTCGCCGTCTTCAATCATATTGATCCGTTCTTCTACAACCTTCTTTTTTCCAGTCCTGCGCATAATTGCCTTGATTCTTGCTTTAACCTCTAAAATATTAAACGGTTTTGTAATATAATCATCTGCTCCATATTCCAAGCCTAAAATCTTATCCATATCGTCGCCTTTTGCGGTCAGCATGACAATTGGTACATCAGAAAACTCCCGGATCCTTTGGCAAATTTCCATGCCGTCTATCTTGGGCAGCATCAAATCTAATAGTATCATATCATATATATTGGCAGTTACTTTCTGCCATGCTTCTTCGCCATCATAAGCGCAGTCTACTTCCATGCCATCCTGTTCCAGACTGAACCGGATTCCTTTTACAATCAGCTTTTCATCGTCAACAACCAGAACCTTTTTTGCCATGCTAACCTCCATTGTCACTTTGTTACTGTTATTTTATCCTGTATATTTGCATACACGCCCTCCCCAATGCCGCTCACATTCATTAACCTGAATTATTCATGAGCATATAAAAATGCTCGATACTACAAATCCTTGA
>CANDJR010000178.1 GCA_947385105.1 uncultured Eubacterium sp. | reverse complement strand
TTCAAGGATTTGTAGTATCGAGCATTTTTATATGCTCATGAATAATTCAGGTTAAATTATCTCGTATCGGCTGAATTGAAGACAGGAAAATACGTTCCTTACTACAGATGCATTTGTGGAATATATGAAAAATAAATAAGAGGCTGTAAAAGTCTTAAAAAACCCAAATGGGGCTATCGCAGGAAACTACAAATTTACAAGATGCAAAGTATTATCCGGTGCGGATTGCTTACTATTGTATATTATGTACTTCATGCGATAACCCCATTAGATTATCTATATTATATTTATATTATATTTATGTCTATTTCTTTTCTGCTGGCATAGACCATCCAAAATGATCTGTATGCAGCAGTTCATGCGCTTTATGTGACAGCGGCTGTTCTAAGAACTGGTCATACAGCACAATGACAGAAGGATTCTCGTGAGAGAAACGCAGCGGATTGTGCTTATCCAGCTCGTAGAGCATAGTGCCGCGTTCGCCAGCCATTTCTTTTCCTTCTGTAATCGGCTGGCCGCCTCCTCCTGCGCAGCCTCCTGGGCATGCCATAACTTCTACGAAGTGGTATTCTGCTTCTTTGGCACGGATTTTCTCCAAAAGCTTGCGTGTGTTTCCAAGACCATGGACAACAGCTACTTTCAGCTCTATGCCGGCAAGCTTAAGGGTAGCTTCTTTGACGCCGTCCATTCCGCGTACCATCTGAAACATGTCTGGCTTTGGATTTTCCTTTTGGAGCTTATAATAAGCAGTACGCAAAGCAGCCTCCATAACGCCGCCTGTAGCGCCAAAGATGACGCCAGCGCCAGAGCCTGTGCCAAGCGGGGAATCAAATTCTTCTTCCTCCAGGTTAGCAGGGCTGATTAATTCAGAGCGCAGCATGCGGTCAAATTCCCTTGTCGTAAGCACTACGTCGACATCCCGTCCTGCACACGCATCATTGATATTTGGCAGGGCGCTTTCTGCTTTCTTTGCCGTACAAGGCATAATGGATACGCAGAAAATATTTTCCGGATCAACGCCAAGCACTTTTTCTGCAAAGTAGGATTTCGCTACAGCGCCAAACATCTGCTGCGGTGATTTTGCAGTGGACAGCTGTCCTGTCATATCCGGGTATTGGGATTTTAAGAAACGCACCCAGCCTGGGCAGCAGGATGTAAACATTGGCCATTGATATTCGTCAAAATGTCCCATGCGCTCTAAAAACTCGTTTGCTTCTTCCATAATCGTAAGATCCGCGCTGAAATTTGTATCAAATACAAAGTCAACGCCTAGCGCGCGTGCTGCAGCTGCCATACGTTTTTCGGTTGCCAGATCTTTGGAAAGGCCTAAACCTTCGCCCCAGGCAGCACGTACAGCAGGAGCGATTTGTACGACTACGATTTTTTCCGGATCATTAACAGCATCCATTACCTTGCGCACGTCGTCTCTTTCCCGAAGCGCTCCAGTTGGACAGTGTGTAATACATTGGCCGCATACAGCACAGTCTGCTTCTGCGATTTTACGCATTTTGGATACACCGACACTGGTACGTTTGCCTGTATTGACAATATCCCAAATATTTAAGGACTGTACTTTATCACAGATCTGGACGCAGCGCATACATTTGATACATTTGCCTGCATTGCGGATTAATGGGAAACTTTGATCCCATTCATTTTTCTCATAATCCTGCTGGAACGGCACATCGTTAATATTCATATCTGCACAGATTTTCTGCAGTGCACAGCTGCCGTTGCGCTGGCAGGACGCACAGCGGAAATCATGCTGTGAGAGGATGATCTGTAAGTTCATCCGGCGTGCATAATGTGCCTTTAAGCTGCTTGTATAGACAACCATCCCTTCTTCTACTTTTGTATTACAGGATGCGACTAATGTTTCCTTGCCTTCGATTTCCACACAACAGATTCGGCAGGCACCGATTTCATTTAAATCTTTTAAATAGCAAAGCGTCGGGATATGAATGCCGACCGATTTTGCTGCATCTAAAATCGTTGTACCTTCCGGTACATGGACTTCCCTTTGATCAATTGTTAAGTTTACCATTTATCCTTCCTGCCTCCTCTCAATACGCCACAGCCGTGACGGTCACAGCGCAGGCAGCGGCTTGCTTCCTGTAATGCTTCTTCGTCACTCATTGTATATTCGATACCTTCAAAATTGTCTTTGCGTGCCCAGGATTCTTTTTCACCCAGGTTTACGCGCCCGCAAGGGACTTTATCATTCAAAAGTGGTTCTGGAATTTCTACATCAACAGAAATTTCATGGTGGAAACCTAAAAATTCATCAATATTGGCTGCTGCTACCTTGCCGGCTGCAATTGCCTTGATGACAGTTGCCGGGCCAGAGACACAATCGCCGCCAGCATACATGCCTACGCGGTTTAATGCGCCGGCTGCATCTGCCTGGAATTGCCCGCGTATGGTTGCAATGCCTGCTTTTTCAAACGGCTGGGAAATGATATTTTGTCCAACAGCCATAATAATTAAATCGCATTCCAGCCTTTCTTCTTCCTTATCCGCTTTTCTAGGAGATGGACGGCCGGCTTTGACAGGGCCGATAATCTGCGGCTGTACCCAGAGTGCTTTGGCGTTGCCTTTATCATCCGCTTCAATACGGTGCGGCGCTTTTAAGGTTAAAAGCTCAATGCCCTCTGCAATTGCGCCGTCTACTTCTGCAGGAAGTGCAGTCATGTCTTCTTTACGCCTGCGGTAAACAATGCTGACCGTTTTAGCTTTTGAACGGATAGCAGTCCTTGCGCAGTCCATAGCGACATTGCCGCCGCCGACAACGATGACGCGTTTTCCAGTAAAATCAGGATATTTATCATCGCCGATTTCACGCAGCATTTGCACAGCGGAAATGACATTGCCACTGTCGCCGCCTTCTAAGTTGAGCTTCTTTTCTGCATGGGCGCCAATCGCAATAAAAATCGCATCGTATTTTTCATTTAACGTATTTAATTCGTCTGTACCGATATTAGCATTCAGCTGCACTTGTACGCCAGTAGAAAGGATCGCATCAATATCCTCCTGAAGCCGTTTTCGTGGAAAACGATAGTTCGGGATACCATAACGCAGCATACCGCCTAATTGTGCTTTTTCTTCGTATACTGTGGTCTGATGGCCCATAAGCTGCAGGAAATAAGCTGCGGTAAGTCCAGCCGGGCCGCCGCCGATAATCGCTACCTGCTTTCCGGTAGGCGCTGCACATTCAGGTACAGGTACGTTATCTGCATGTACCTTGTCCATAACATAATGTTTGATACCGCGAATATTAATCGAGTCATCGATCATGTTTCTGCGGCAGCGCGCTTCACATGGATGCTCACAGATGAGCGCACATGCGGTCGGGAACGGGTTGTCTTTGCGGATCAGGCGGGCTGCGTCTTCACAGCGTCCAGCGCCTGCCAATGCGATATAGCCAGGGATGTCCACATTTGCCGGACAGAGTGTAACACATGGAATCGGCTGCTCAAATGTCCCTGTACATTGATGATCCTTGACATGGGAGATATAATCTTCCCGAAAACCCTCAAGCCCTGCTAATACCATACGCGCAGATTCAAAGCCAATCGCACAGTCAGCAGAATTTTTAATATTTGCTGCTGTGTGTTCAATTAAATCAAGCGTTTCCATTGTTGCTGTGTTATTCAGCACGCTTTCTAATAGTTCTTCTAAGATGCCCAACCCAATACGGCATGGAACACATTTTCCGCAAGTCTGTGCATGGCAGACTTTCAAAAATGCTAACTGCATATCAACCGGACAGACCCCTGGAGGGTTTGCGATGATACGCTGTGTAAATTCTTTCATCAGTTTTTCTGTGGTAGAATTTACTTTGTCTGTAGAAATGACAGATAATCTACTCATATCCTTCCCCCTTGATTTTGTATAGGCAGCTATTTGCAGCTGCCAGTTGTTTTGCCTGCGGCATACTAAGAATCGTACCATTGGCACCTGCAGCAACCGCATAACAAACAAATATTTTTTAGAAATGCAAAAATTTTTGTACAAAAATTAAGATTCCTAAAAAATATTTGTATTTATTTTAATACATAACGAGTAAAAAAAGCAATAGTTTTCTTAAATTTTAGCAAAATTAATCGTATTTGCAGTTACTGTTCACACCAGGGTTTTGCATTTACTGCAAAATCCGTAAGAACACGTATGGAAAGCCATGCAGTAACTATTTGCATTTGCGAAACTGATGTGTTATGATGGAAAACAATCGTAATTATCAATAACACAGCAGTTTTGGCTGCATGAATTATGTAAGCTTTGCGTCTACAAAAAGGAGGAAGGCCATTATGGATATTACAACATTAGAACGTGAATTGAGCACCAATTCCTATCCAGGCAGGGGAATTGTAATTGGTAAATCCGCAGGAGGCAAGTATGCAGTTACTGCGTATTTTATTATGGGCAGGAGTGTCAACAGCCGTAACCGCATATTTGTAGAAGACGGGCAGGGCATTCGTACACAGGCATTTGATCCTGCAAAATTGACAGATCCAAGCCTTGTCATTTATGCGCCGGTACGTGTATTAGGCAATAAAACGATTGTCACAAACGGCGATCAGACAGATACGATTTATGAGCTGATGGACAAGCAAATGACATTTGAACAGGCACTGCGTACACGCACGTTTGAGCCGGATGAACCAAATTATACACCGCGTATTTCCGGTATTTTGCATATTGAAAACGGGAGCTTTCATTATGCGATGTCCCTGTTAAAAACAAGCCATGGAAACCCTGGCGCATGCTGCCGTTATACATATGCATATGAAAATCCGCTTGCAGGCGAGGGACGTTTGATTCATACGTATCTGGGCGATGGAGATCCGCTGCCAAGCTTTGAGGGTGAGCCAAAGGTTGTTGAGATAAAAGGAGGGATTGATGCATTTACCGATTCCATCTGGAACAGCCTAAATGAAGAAAATAAGGTATCGTTGTTTGTCCGATTTATTGACATTGAAACGAGAAAATACGAAACAAGGATAGTGAATAAGAATCAATAAGAACGAGAAAATATGAGACAAGGATAGTGAATAAAAGTCAGTTATGATGTATGAAATAATAAAACAGGAAGGCAATGCAAAACGTGGGGTGTTCCATACCGTCCACGGAGATATCCAGACACCAGTATTTATGAATGTAGGGACTGCTGGTGCGATCAAAGGCGCAGTATCGACAGAGGATCTGCAGGGATTAAAGACACAGGTGGAGCTGTCAAATACGTACCATCTGCATGTACGGCCAGGCGATACGCTCATTAAGGAATTAGGCGGGCTGCATCAGTTTATGGCATGGGACAAGCCGATTTTGACAGATTCCGGAGGGTTTCAAGTGTTTTCCCTGGCCGATCTGCGCAAAATTAAAGAAGAGGGAGTTTATTTCCGGTCGCATGTGGATGGGCGTAAAATTTTTATGGGACCGGAGCAGAGCATGCAGATCCAGTCTAATCTGGCGTCTACGATTGCCATGGCATTCGACGAGTGTCCCTCAAGCCGTGCCGACCGTACGTATGTACAGGCTTCGGTAGATCGTACGGCTCGTTGGCTGCAGCGCTGTAAAGATGCGCTTTTGCATTTAAACAGCTTAGAAGATACGATAAATAAACACCAGCTGCTATTTGGCATTAACCAGGGAGCAGTGTTTGATGATATCCGGATCGATCATGCAAAACGTATCGCGCAGCTGGATTTAGACGGCTATGCCATAGGCGGGCTGGCTGTTGGGGAAACACATGAGGAGATGTATCATATCCTGGATGTAACAGTGCCGCACTTACCGCTTCATAAGCCTACTTATTTAATGGGCGTTGGCACGCCGCAAAATATATTAGAAGGCGTCGCACGCGGCGTAGATTTTTTTGACTGCGTGTATCCGACCAGGAATGGCAGGCATGGGCATGTATACACAGGTGAAGGAAAGCGGAACTTGTTTAACAAGCAGTATGAAAAAGATATGCGGCCGATTGAAGAAGGCTGTGGCTGCCTGGCATGTCAAAAATACAGCCGGGCGTATATTAGACATTTGCTAAAAGCAAAGGAAATGCTGGGCATGCGGCTTTGCGTCATGCATAACCTATACTTCTATAATCACATGATGGAAGAAATACGAAATGCGCTTGAGGAAGGCAGGTTTGCTTCTTATAAAGATGAGAAAATATATGCGATGTCGCAGACAAACTTGTAATGGGCTGAATTCATAACCAAAGATTATATAAAACCGTGAAAATTTTCTAAAATGTATTGCTGAATGGGACAGATTTGTGTACAATACTGTTTGTGTATTTTGTTGCTTTATTTACAAGCACTTTAAACTTAGGAGGGAAAAATGTTCTTAGCAGCTACAGCTACCGGCAGTTACGCCGGAATGATTTTATCAATTGTATTATTATTTGCATTCATGTACTTTTTTATGATCCGTCCGCAGCAAAAGGAGCAGAAGAAAAAGAATGCAATGCTTGCGGCTTTGGAGGTAGGCGATACAGTACTGACGACAAGCGGATTTTACGGAACGATCATTGATATTTCAGATGATACTGTGATTGTAGAATTCGGCAGCAACCGTAATTGCCGCATTCCTATGCAGCGTGCAGCGATTTCCGTAGTGGAAAAGCCGGAGGATGCGTCAAAGCCAGTGGAAGACAAAAAGAGTAAATGAGAGATCTTGGATTGACAGGATGCAGTTGCCTGAAGTGCCCTTTTTATATATTTATTCCCGCGAGCAACGAGCCAAGTGGCTGCTTGCAGACATTTGGCGACTGC
>CANDJR010000177.1 GCA_947385105.1 uncultured Eubacterium sp. | reverse complement strand
ACCGTCTTAACTGGAGATGATGTGGCGGATGCACAGCCACAGTCAGTTAATAAAAACGGATCAAATATATTTATTGTAGAGCTTACGTTTACCGATCAGGCAGCAGAGAAATTCGCTGAGCTGACAACGAAAAATGTAAATAAAGTAATGTCAATTGTATACGATGGCGAAACAATCAGTGCACCGACTGTTAATGAACCAATTACTGGCGGTGTTGCATCGATTGAAGGTATGAATTCTTATGAAGAAGCAAGTACGCTTGCTTCACAAATCCGTATCGGTTCGCTGTCTTTGGAATTACAAGAGCTGTCATCCCAAGTTGTAGGCGCATCTTTAGGAGAAGAAGCAATTTCTACAGCATTAACAGCAGCTGCTATTGGATTAATTTTAATTATTTTATATATGATTTGCTTTTACCGGATTGCCGGTGTGGCAACAGCTCTCGGTTTGTTAGTTTATTCTACGGCTGTAGTAGCTAGTATTTATTTATTTGATATTACACTTACACTGCCTGGTATTGCAGGTATTATCCTGGGCATTGGTATGGCAGTTGATGCAAATGTAGTCATCAATGCCCGCATTAAAGAAGAGCTTGCACTTGGCAAATCTACAAATACTTCAATTAAAACAGGGTTTCAGAAAGCATTGTCAGCAATTATTGACGGAAATGTAACAACCCTGATTGCAGCGGCTGTACTAGCAGTCAAAGGTTCTGGTACAGTCAAAGGATTTGCGTATACATTAGCGCTTGGTATCATTTTATCTATGATTACTGCACTGATTGTTACAAGATATACAATGTATGCACTTCATGCGGTTGGTTTCCAGGACAAAAAGTACTATGGCGTAGCCAAAGAGCATAAAGTGATTGACTTCCTTTCCAAGCGGTATGTATTTTTTATCGTTTCAGTTATCGTAATTGCTGCTGGTTTTGTAAGTGAAGGAATTCATGCAGGAGGCGGAAAGGGTGCGTTCAACTACAGTCTGGAATTTGTCGGAGGTACGTCTACTACAGTAGATCTTGGCAAAGATTATGAGCTTGGCAAAATTGATTCAGAAATTGTGCCGCTGATCCACGATGCGATTGCGAGTACAGAAGTACAGGTACAAAAAATTGCTGGTTCTACAGAAGTAATTTTTAAGACAAGGAATCTGGAGTTAAATGAACGTGAGGCTTTTGCAAAGGTCTTTACCGATCATTTTGAAGTGAAGCAGGAGGCTATTTCTTACCAAAACGTCAGTGAAACGATTAGTAAAGAAATGACATCAGATGCCATTTGGGCTGTTGCAATTGCAGTTGTATTGATGCTTGTATATATTTGGTTCCGGTTTAGCGATTTCCGGTTTGCATCCAGTGCAATTATAGCATTAATCCATGATATTTTAGTTGTGCTTACCTGCTACGCAATTGTTCGTATTTCTGTAAGCTCTACCTTTATTGCAGTTATGTTAACGATTCTTGGTTATTCGATTAATGATACAATTGTCACCTTTGACCGTATCCGTGAAAACTTTAAGTCAAAGACAAAGGTAACGCAGTCAGAATTAGCAGAAATAGCCAACCAGAGTATTACGCAGACGTTGTCGCGTTCAATTAATACATCTGTGACAACCTTTGTCATGGTATTGCTGCTTTATATCTTTGGTGTTACTTCTATTCGCGAGTTTTCACTGCCGCTTATGGTAGGTGTGGTGAGCGGTACGTATTCGTCGATTTGTATCGCAACAGAACTTTGGTATGAAATGAAAATCCGGCAAAAATCACCAAAGGAGGCAAAAACCAATCAGAAAAAGAAGGTACAGAGCAAGGCATAAAACCATAAAGCAATTTCGAATGTTTTTAGGATAATGCAAAATTAATTAGTATAAAAAAGAGAGGCGGGCAGATATCTGTGCGTTACTGTTCCTACAGGACTTTGCATTTACTGCAAAGTTCGTAAAAAATGATTCAGGAGTGCAAAAATTCCATTGCCGAAGGCGATTTTAGATGAATTTTTGCATGTTACTGAAAACGGAGTGAACAGTAACTATCTGTGCACCTCTCTTTTTGGTTTGTAGATTTAATACTTGAAATTATAAGTTCTTCCATTTATAATTATGGCTAGTAAACTTTAAGAGCATAAATATTTGCATAAAAATGGCAGAGAGGAGAATATTATGTATACGTTAGAAGATATCCAGACAGTAGACCAAGAGGTGGCAGATGCGATTACAGCGGAATTGGACAGGCAAAACAGTCATATCGAGCTGATAGCATCGGAAAACTGGGTAAGTGCGGCAGTCATGTCCGCGATGGGCAGTGTAATGACGAACAAATATGCAGAAGGCTATCCGGGGCATCGCTATTATGGCGGCTGCGAGTGTGTGGATGTCGTGGAGGAGTTAGCTAGGGAACGCGCGAAAAAATTATTTGGCTGTGAATATGCCAATGTACAGCCGCATTCCGGCGCACAGGCGAATATGGCTGTTCAGTTTGCGCTGCTGCAGCCAGGCGATACTGTGATGGGCATGAATCTGGATCACGGCGGTCATTTGACACATGGGAGCCCGGTTAATTTTTCCGGAACGTATTTCCATATTGTGCCTTACGGTGTCAATGAAGAAGGATTTATCGACTATGATGAATTGATGGAAACAGCAAAACAATGCCAGCCGAAAATGATTATTGCAGGGGCATCCGCCTATGCAAGAACGATTGATTTCAAAAAATTCCGTGAAGCGGCAGATGCAGTAGGTGCTTATTTAATGGTTGATATGGCTCACATTGCCGGCCTTGTGGCAGCTGGGCTTCATCCGTCGCCAATGCCGTATGCAGACGTTGTTACTACGACAACGCATAAGACGCTGCGCGGGCCAAGAGGTGGGATGATTTTGTGCAAAGATGCAGAGCTTGCCAAGAAATTTAAGTTTAATAAATGTGTATTCCCAGGTATCCAAGGCGGGCCGTTAATGCATGTCATTGCAGCAAAAGCAGTCTGCTTTAAAGAAGCGCTTGACCCGTCGTTTAAAGATTACCAGCAGCGGATTATTGACAATGCGCAGGCACTGTGCAAAGGTTTGATAAACAGAGGCATAAAGATTGTTTCCGGCGGTACAGACAACCATTTAATGCTCGTTGATTTGACAAATTTCGGGCTGACCGGAAAAGAGGTAGAAGCAAGGCTTGATCTTGCGCACATTACAGCAAATAAAAATACGATACCAAATGATCCGCAAAAACCAACAGTAACAAGCGGTATCCGCCTTGGCACGCCGGCAGTTACCTCCAGAGGTATGAATACACAGGATATGGATGAGGTTGCGCAGGCAATTGCAATGCTGATCAAGGAGGGCGAACCAGCAGCAGAAAAAGCGCTTGCGATTACACAGGCGCTGACAGCAAAATATCCTCTGAAATAAGATACTGACGCTTCGGACAGTGTGTCTTGCTGTTTAAAGCAGCATGTTCAGAAAGAAATACAGAAACTGTAAACTGAGCCAAGAGGGAATCATTATGTTAGATATGAAATTTGTCAGGGAGCATCCGGATATTGTAAAACAAAATATCAAAAATAAGTTTCAGGAAAAAAAGCTCCCGCTTGTTGATGAAGTAATTGAATTAGATGAAAAAGCGCGCAGGACGCAGCAAGAAGCAGATGCACTGCGGGCAAACCGTAACCAGCTGTCAAAACAAATTGGCGGCTTGATGAAAGCAGGAAAAAAAGACGAAGCAGAAGAAATAAAGGCGCAGGTAGCGGCTGATGCCAAACGTTTGGAGGAATTGGAAGGACTGGAGAGGGAACTGCAGGAAAAAATACAGAAAAATATGATGGTCATTCCAAATATCATCGATCCGTCTGTTCCGATTGGGCCGGATGATTCCTGCAATGTCGAAATTGAGAAATATGGCGAACCGGTTGTCCCGGACTTTGAGATTCCATATCATACGCAGATTATGGAGCGCTTTTGCGGGATCGATTTAGATGCAGCGGGGAAAGTGGCAGGCAATGGATTCTATTATCTTATGGGTGATATTGCAAGGCTGCACTCAGCAGTGATATCGTATGCAAGAGATTTTATGATTGAACGAGGGTTTACGTACTGCGTACCGCCGTTTATGATTCGCAGCAATGTAGTGACAGGCGTAATGAGCTTTGAAGAAATGGATGCCATGATGTATAAAATAGAAGGAGAAGATTTATATTTGATTGGCACATCCGAGCATTCAATGATTGGAAAATTTATTGATACGATTCATGAGGAAAATCAGTTGCCTTATACACTGACCAGCTATTCGCCGTGTTTTCGAAAAGAAAAAGGAGCGCATGGCATCGAGGAACGTGGTGTATACCGGATACATCAGTTTGAAAAGCAGGAAATGATTGTTGTCTGCAAACCGGAAGATTCTATGAAATGGTATGACAATCTGTGGCAGAATACGGTGGATCTGTTCCGCAGCCTGGATATTCCAGTACGTACACTGGAATGCTGCTCTGGCGATCTGGCAGATTTAAAAGTAAAATCCTGCGATGTCGAAGCATGGTCACCACGCCAGCAAAAATATTTTGAAGTAGGCAGCTGTTCTAATTTGGGTGATGCACAGGCACGAAGACTTAAAATCCGTGTAAAGGGACAAGATAAAAGCAAATATTTTGCACATACTTTAAACAATACCGTAGCTGCCCCGCCGCGTATGCTTATTGCATTTTTGGAAAATAATTTGAATGCGGACGGAAGTGTAAACATTCCAAAGGCTTTGCAGCCATATATGGGCGGCAAGGAATCATTAATACCTGATAAAGGACAAACAATATGAAAGCTTTTCTAATACTTGAGGATGGACATATTTATGAAGGAACCAGCATTGGTTCAGACAGGGAAGTCATTAGTGAGATTGTGTTTAACACCTCCATGACAGGATACCTGGAGGTTTTGACCGATCCTTCGTATGCCGGACAGGCAGTGACAATGACCTATCCGCTGATTGGCAATTACGGGATTTGCTTTGATGATATGGAATCGAAAAAGCCGTGGCCGGATGGTTATATTGTAAGAGAATTGTCCAGGCTGCCAAGCAATTTCCGCTGTGAAGGCACGATTCAGGATTTTTTAAAAAAGCATGATATCCCGGGAATTGCAGGTATTGACACACGTGCACTGACCAAGCTTTTGCGGGAAAAAGGCACAATGAATGGCATGATTACGACAAACAGTGACTATAACCTGGAAGAAATTCTGCCAAAACTAAGGGAATACCAGGTAGGCGATGTGGTAGACAAAGTAACATGCACAGAGAAAAAAGTGCTGGGGACAGATGGGTACCGCGTGGCACTTCTGGATTTTGGTGCAAAGGATAACATTGCAAAATCACTGGTAAACCGTGGGTGTCAAGTGACCGTTTATCCTGCGCATACGTCTGCAGAAGAAATCCTGGCAGCAAAACCAGATGGAATTATGCTGTCAAACGGCCCGGGCGATCCAAAAAGCTGTACAGAGATTATAAAGGAAATCCGCAAGCTTTATGAGTCGGACGTACCAATATTTGCAATCTGCCTGGGCCATCAGCTGATGGCGCTGGCAACCGGAGCGGATACGTATAAATTAAAATATGGCCATCGCGGCGGGAATCATCCGGTCAAAGACCTGGAGACAGGTAAAGTATATATTTCTTCTCAAAACCATGGGTATGTTGTTGACACAGACCACTTGCCGGCAGAAGTAGCAGGCCCGGCATTTATCAATGTCAATGACGGTACGAATGAAGGATTAAAATACACCGGGAAAAATATATTTACAGTACAGTTCCATCCAGAGGCGTGCCCTGGGCCGCAGGATAGTGCATATTTATTTGATCGGTTTATTGCTATGATGGGAGGGGACAGAACATGCCATTAAGTCCAAATATTAAAAAAGTCTTGGTGATCGGTTCCGGGCCTATCGTCATCGGCCAGGCAGCAGAATTTGACTATGCAGGCACACAGGCATGCCGTTCGCTAAAGGAAGAAGGTTTGGAAGTCTGCTTAGTAAATTCAAATCCGGCAACGATTATGACGGATAAAAATATAGCTGACCAGGTTTATATCGAGCCTTTAACCGTAGATATTTTAGAGAAAATTATCTGCAAGGAAAAACCAGACAGCGTCCTGCCGACACTTGGCGGCCAGGCAGGGTTAAACCTTGGCATGGAGCTTGCAGAATCCGGATTTTTAGCAGCGCATGGAGTCAAGCTCATCGGTACAACGGCACAAACGATTCGAAAGGCAGAGGATCGGCTGGAATTTAAAGAAACAATGGAAAAAATCGGAGAGCCAGTAGCGCCGTCCCTTGTCGTAGAAGATGTGCAGGCTGGAATTGACTTTACCAATACGATTGGTTATCCAGTCGTATTACGTCCGGCCTATACACTTGGCGGGAGCGGCGGCGGCATTGCCCATAATGAACAGGAACTGACCGATATACTTGAAAATGGTCTGCGGCTGTCACGTGTGGGACAAGTGCTTGTCGAACGCTGCATTGCTGGATGGAAAGAAATCGAATATGAGGTTATGCGGGATGCAAATGGCAACTGCATCACAGTATGTAATATGGAAAATATCGATCCAGTCGGTGTCCATACAGGCGATTCCATTGTAGTAGCGCCGTCTCAGACATTGGGCGACAAGGAATACCAGATGCTGCGGACTTCTGCGCTAAACATCATCTCAGAGCTGAACATTACTGGCGGCTGCAACGTACAATACGCATTAAAGCCTGATTCCTTTGAATACTGCGTCATTGAGGTCAATCCGCGTGTCAGCAGATCTTCTGCATTGGCGTCCAAAGCAACGGGT
>CANDJR010000176.1 GCA_947385105.1 uncultured Eubacterium sp. | reverse complement strand
TATTTTTGATCTGTTAGTATTAAAGCTGTTAGAACGAGAACAAAAATACGGCTATCAGCTTATTAGTGAATTAAAAGATAAAAGCAATGACCTTTTTGTGCTGAAAGAAGGGACGCTTTACCCTATCCTCTACCGTCTGGAAGATGACGGCTTGGTGGAAAGCAGTTGGAGCAGTCCACAGGGCAAACAGGTAGCGCGCAAATATTATCAAATTACAGACAAGGGCCAGACGGCATTGCTTGAGCTATCGCACATATGGGAAAAAATGAGCTCTGGAATCGTCCGAATTATGACAGAATAACAGTGTTCCCATAAATAAGATGTGCAAATAAAAAATAAGCAAAAAATAAAATGTAAAAAGAATAAAATGCACAAATAAAAAATAAGCAAAAAATGTGAAAAGAATAAAATTCACAAATAAAAAATAAGCAAAAATAAAATGTGAAAAGAATAAAATGCGTAAAGAAAAGGATGCGTAAAGAATAGAGTGTGCAAATAAAGGGTTAGGAAGGTGCATGATGACAGCAGAGACATATGTAAATCAAATTGTAAAAAAAGTAAAATGCTCCAAACAAAAGCGGGAGGAAATCCGCAGAGAGCTTTTATCAGATATACGTATGGACATGGAGCAGGGGACTTCGTTAAAAGCGGTAATGCTGCGCATAGGAGAACCAATTGCCGTTGCAGAAGAATTTAATCAAGGTTTATCTATAAAAGAAAAGAAGAGTTTTCAAAGGCGCAGGATTGCCAAAGTGCTTGCTGTTATGATCCTGGTGCTTGTGGCCTTAATAGCAGCTGCACTATGGTTTTTGCCAAAGGCAATGGAATTTGGCAAAAGCGGTGTGTTTACAAAGGAACAGATAGAAGAACAGAGTAAACGTGTGATTCATTTGCTGGATGAAGAAAATTATGAAGCTATTTGGGAACTTTCAGACCCAAAGCTTAAGGAGCTGCTTACAAAAGAAGTGATTGACAAGGCAAAAGAACAGACTGGGAAAGATTGGGGAACGTTGATTGATTTTGGCAAATGCTACATGGTGGAGCAAAAGCAGCAGGGAAAAGTGATGGCAGTAGTACAAATGAACGCTGCTTATGAAAAAATAGGTGTGACATATACCTTATTTTTTAATGAAGATATGGAACTAACAGGGCTTTATATGAAATAGTATCAGTTATCAGGAGGTGCATTTTTATGGGATCAGGAGCATATATCGCATTTATCATATGGATGCTTATAAGTATTTTATTTTTTGTGTTTGGGATTTATATATGGCATGCGAAAAAGAAGGTTACATTATGGACATTTCGGGAAAATTTTGCGGTAAGTGATGTCAAAAAATTTAACCGGGCAGTGGCAAAGGCTTGGTTTGCATATGCTGTCATATTTGCGCTGCTTGGAATGCCTCTGCAGTACGGACAAAACAGCGCATGGGCAATCATTCCAATCCTTGGCTGTATGTTTGCATCTATAGCGCTTATGGTAGTTTATACAAGAATAGAAAAAAAGTATCGGATATAACGTAATAAAGGAGACTGCCGCACGAAGTGAATGACGTATGATGCGCCTTGCATCTTGTATGTTTTTGCTTCATGCCGCAGTCTCTTTTTTGATTTCTTATAGAAAAAATGCGGTTAATACGATTTTAAAGCTTCCCACAGTTCGATATAATAGTTATTTGTAAGTTCATCCATTGGCTGAAAAAATTCACAGTTGTTTAAGGTTTCCGTAGAAGGAAAAATGGTTTCATCCTCTTGCAGTTCCTTATCAAGTGCATCAAAAACAGCTTTGTTTGGCGTTGCATAATATACATAGTCGAAATTTGCCATTGCCACATCTGGCCGGCACAGGTAATTTAAAAATAACTCTGCATTTTCCTTATGCTTGCATGTCTTTGGAATAAACCAGGCGTCTACCCACATATTCGAGCCTTCCTTTGGCACGGAAAAAGCCAAATCTTCATTCATAGACTGTGCGTAAGCAGCTTCTCCAGAGTAGACTTCTGCCAGTGCAGCATTGCCTGCGGCCATTTCGTCTGCAGATTCATCGCAATAGTAAGAGTAGACAAGCGGCTTTTGTTCCAAAAGCAGATCCAGCGATTGATCTAAGATCGATTGGTCAGCGACATTGCAAGAAGCGCCAAGCAGTTTTTGTGCAACCATAAACGTATCCCGCACACTGTTTTCCATAATAATCTGTCCGCTGTACTTTGGATCCCAAAGAATGTTCCAACTATCGGTTTCAGAGGCATCCACTATCTTAGTATTGTATAAAATACCAACTGTCCCAAAAAAATAGGGGAGTGTGTAGTTATTTGCTGGATCAAAATTTTTACAGTATTCCAGATATTTGGGATCAATATTCGCATATTCCGGGATATTTTGAAAATCAATGTCTAACGTTTCTTCTTCCTGGATTAATTTGTTAATAATATAATCCGAAGTGCATGCAACATCATAGTGGATAGAGCCTGCTTTGTACTTTGCATACATTTCTTCTGGGCTTTCATATTCTTCGTATTTGATTTTAATGCCAGTTTCTTCGGTAAACTGATCCAGCATTTCCGGATCAAAATATTTTCCATAATTTAAGACAACGACAGTATTTGGATCATCCTCTGCACCGCATCCGGACAGAAAACAAACAAAACAGACAACCAATAAAGCAATCCATTTTTTCATAGCATCGTCCCTCCTAACTTTAGTAAATTCGTTCTGCCCGCTTTTGAAAACGGCTGGACTTTACATTCATAAGCAGCAATAAAGCAAAGGCAATAAAAAACAAAATCGTAGAAAGCGCGTACATTTGCGGCATAATTCCTTTTCGAAGTTCCGTATAAATCATCGTAGAAAGCGTATTCACACCAGCGCCTTTTGTAAAATACGTAATGCTAAAATCATCCAAAGACATAGTTACAGACATTAAGAATCCGGAGAGTACCCCAGAGCTAATTTCAGGCCATACGATTTTAAAAAATGCGTATAGCGGCTTTGCTCCTAAATCTAAGGCAGCTTCATACGTATATTTGCTTGTCTGGTTTAGTTTCGGCAGTACATTTAAAATCACATAAGGGATATTAAATGTAATATGCGCAATGAGCACGGTATGGAAACCAAGTCCAGTAAAACGGACAAATAGCAACATCATAGAAATACCAGTTACAATATCTGCATTTAACAATGGAATATTTGTAGCGCCTAGCATAATCGCGCGGTTTCTCTTTTTCATTGCATAAATGCCAATAGCAGCTAACGTACCAAGTACAGTTGCCAGAACAGACGCCAAAAGCGTCAACAATAAAGTTGTTTTAAATGCCTCCATAATCATGCTGCTTTGAAAAAGCTCACGATACCATCGAAAGGTAAAGCCGCCCCAGATCACACGAGATTTCGAGTGATTAAAAGAAAGAGCTACCAACACCACGATCGGAAGATATAAAAAAAGAAAAATCAATATTAAATAAATTCTTTCACAACTCTTTTTTACCATACTGCAGCTCCTCCTGCATCTCCTGCGTGTTTATTCATAACAGCCATACTAACAATTACAAATACCATCAGAACTAAAGATAACCCGGCTCCAAGATTCCAGTTGAAAAACTGCATGAAGTCCGCTTCAATAATATTGCCGATTAATAATACTTTGCCGCCGCCTAAGAGATTTGAAATGACAAAGGAGGTCAAAGCAGGGACAAATACCATAATAATGCCGCTCATTACGCCAGGAAGGGTGAGCGGAAAAATGATTTTAACAAAAATAACATGATTTTTCGCACCCAAATCCTGTGCTGCCTCTATCATATCTTTGCGAATTTTGACAATGGAATTATAAATAGGCAAAATCATATAAGGCAAAAAATCATATACCATACCAAATACAACAGCTCCCGGCGTACCCAAAACATGAATATTTGGAAGGTGAAAAAAGTCCAAAACAGCGTTTAAAATACCGTTATTGGACAAAATCATCTGCCATGCTAAAACGCGCAGCATAAAATTCATCCACATTGGCAGAATGAATAAAAATACAATAAAATTTTGCTGCGTGACATTTACTTTCGCTAAAATCATTGCTAATGGATAGGAGAGTATGAGGCAAATCACAGTACACTGCAATGCAATTTTGACAGAAAGCCAAAGTGCTTTTAAATGTACTTTATGAAATATGGATATAATATTTGCCATTGTAAAATCTCCAGCGGAGTTTGTAAACGCATAATATACAATCAGTAATAAAGGGAGCAGGATAAAACCTGCCATCCAGACCAAGTACGGGCCTGCTAACAGCTGTTTTCCAAGTTTACGCATCTGACTCCACCACCTTTTCATCGCTTGATTCTGGTTTGTTCATAATCTGAATATTAAATGGGATGACGCGCAGCCCTACTTGCTTGCCTGGTTCATGGTATTCTGTCGTATGCACAAGCCATTCAAATCCATTTGCCAGAACTTCAATTTCATAATGCACTCCTTTGAAGATGACAGAAGTAATTTTGCCAGTAAAAAATCCTTCTAAAGGGTCTGTAATGATAAGATCTTCCGGCCGGATGACCACATCGACAGGCTGGTGCTCGCCAAACCCAGTGTCTACGCATTCTAGTACTGTGTCAAATACTTTTACAAGCTTATCTTGCAGCATCATGCCGTCAACGATATTGCTGTCACCGATAAAATCAGCAACAAACGCATTTACCGGCTCATTGTAAATATCCTCCGGCGTACCGATTTGCTGAATATAGCCTTGATTCATAACCACAATCGTATCCGACATCGTAAGCGCTTCTTCCTGATCATGGGTAACATAAATAAAAGTAATACCAAGCTCATTTTTTAAACGGATTAATTCATACTGCATGTCCTGGCGCATTTTAAGATCCAAGGCGCCAAGCGGTTCGTCTAAGAGCAGTACTTTTGGCTCATTTACAATGGCGCGCGCGATGGCAATCCGCTGCTGCTGGCCACCACTTAAAGAATCAACGCTTCGATGTTCAAAGCCTTCCAGATTGACCAGTTTTAGTGCATATTTAATTTTATCTTCAATATATGATTTGCTCTTTTTGCTTATTTTTAATCCAAATGCAATATTTTCAGCTATTGACATATGCTGAAAGAGTGCATATTTTTGAAATACAGTATTTAGCTTACGTTCATTTGGAGGCAGTCTGGTAATGTCTGCACCATCGAATAAAATCTTTCCTTGATCAGGTGTTTCGAAACCTCCAATGAGGCGCAGGGTAGTTGTTTTCCCACAACCAGAGGGCCCTAGAAGGGTAATAAACTCATTTTCGTGGATGACAAGATCCAGATCATCTAACACAACCATACCGTCAAAAGATTTTGAAATTTGCTGTAACTGAATAAGTTCTTTTTCCATTTGTAAGACCTCCCATTCACATGGACTAGAAGCATGGTGGAGTAGAAATCCAAATAAGAGTGGCCTCCTCTTTGTATGCTTCAATAAAATGCTTTTTTCCTGCAAAAAAATAAAAAGATTCTCCAGCATGAACAATATAGGTGCGTGTCCCATAGTGCAGCCGGATGCAGCCGCTTAAAACATAACCAAATTCTTCGCTTTCCTTTGGCAAAAGCGTTTCTGACTTTCCGTTAGGGGCTAACGTAAGCAATACGGGCTCCATTGCATTTTTCTGTGCATTTGGTATGAGCCATTCCACCTTACAATTTCTTTTTTTATAATTTTTTTCAAAATAATCCTCAGGAGAGAAGACAATTTGTTCCGGCTCATCATCGGTAAAAAATTCAGCCGGCGTGGTGCCAAGGCACTGAATGATATCTAAAAGTGTCCCGATGGAAGGAGTCGTTAAGTTGCGCTCCAGCTGTGAGATAAACCCTTTGGATAATTCGGAGCGGTCAGCAAGTTCTTGTTGTGTCAGTCCATATTGGATACGAAGTTCTTTCATGCGGTGTCCGATATCCATACTGGTACCTCCCTCATTATAATCGTGTATGACGCTTGCTATTTGTAAATACAATAATGAATTTTCTGTTTACTAATAATAAACAATCGACACTTATTATGTAAGAAAACTTCTGGAAAGTCAATAGGTTTTTGGATTTTTTTTGCATGAAATTTTAGAAAGAAAAAGAGGCATAGCTTTTACACTATACCTCTTTGCTGCTGTTTCATTAAATTGTAGAAAGACTGGAGATTACTATGAACTCCAATATCTAGTAACATCATCCTCAGCTTCCTGGAATGTTAGACTGAAGTTATCAATCAGATACTGGACTGTTTCCTGGAAGGATAAGTTGAAATTTTTGCACGCCTGTACAGCACCTTGTATTACACCCTCAGCTATGCCTTCGTTATATTTTTCCCGTTCCCGCATTAGTAATGTCAAATATTCCACCTGCCATTCTTTATTTTCTTTGATTTTCCGGACTTCCTGTGCTAATTTTTCTGTAAAATCATCTTCCATTGTATTGTTTGCTATGAACTTTAAGATATTCTTTGTATCTTTGCTGATATTTCCTTTCGCTCCATCTGTATTAAAGAAAATTTTAACTGTACCATCCTCTAAAAGCACATCATTATCTTCTTTACACATATTTTCAAATGTGTATCTCCATAGTCCTTTTCCAAATGCATCAAAGGTACAGATAAAGATAACAAAGCATTGTGGCAGCTCACTGTAGTCCACTCCTTTTTCGATGGCGTTCAAATCTATCATTCCAGCATAATACCTGGTTCTTTTTGGAAGGTTCCTATTCCTTACATAATTCTGGGTTACGCATAACTTTTGCAAACATAAAGTCATTGGAAATTCTTAAATTTTCCCAGAGCTGTTCTTCCGGGATTGTGATTTTAATTGTATTCCCTTGC
>CANDJR010000175.1 GCA_947385105.1 uncultured Eubacterium sp. | reverse complement strand
GCATTTACTGCAAAGTCCGTAAGAAAATGATTCAGGAGTGCAAAAATTCCATCGCCAAGGCGACTTTAGATGAATTTTTGCATGTTACTGAGAACGGAGTGAACAGTAACCGAAATACTTAACAATAGCGTGACTTTCTCTGAATTATTTTTTTACTACTAGGAGGTAAACTGAAATGGGATTTTTAAAAGGCAAGACTGCTATTATCACTGGAGCAGGACGCGCTGTATTAAGTGACGGTAGATGTGGTTCTATTGGATACGGAATTGCAACTGCATATGCAAAAGAAGGTGCAAATCTGGTAATTACTGGACGCAATGTAAAAAAATTAGAAGATGCTAAAGAAGAATTAGAACGATTATATGGGATTCAAGTTCTGATTATCCAGGCAGATGTAAATGCTGGTGCAGATAATGAAGCTGTTGTTGCAAATGTAATCCAAAAGACTGTTGATACATTTGGCGGCATCGACGTCTTGATCAACAATGCCCAGGCATCCGCTTCTGGCGTTACATTAGCGGATCATACGACAGAACAGTTTGATCTGGCTCTGTATTCTGGCCTGTATGCAGCCTTTTATTATATGAAGGCTTGTTATCCATATTTAAAAGAGTCCAAAGGCTCTGTTATTAATTTTGCTTCTGGCGCTGGATTGTTTGGCAATTTTGGACAATGTGCTTATGCTGCTGCAAAGGAAGGCATCCGTGGCCTGACCCGTGTAGCTGCAACAGAATGGGGCAAAGACGGAATTAATGTCAATATTATCTGCCCATTAGCTTGGACTGCACAATTAGAACAGTTTGAAAAGGCATATCCAGAAGCGTTTAAAGAAAATGTAAAAATGCCGCCTGCTGGCCATTATGGTGATTCTGAGCTGGAAATCGGGCGGGTATGCGTACAGCTGGCTTCTCCAGACTTTAAGTATATGACTGGCGAAACCTTGACATTAGAAGGCGGCATGGGCCAGAGGCCATAAAGCACACCTCACGCGCAGGCTGTCTGACAAATAGCTAACTATATTGCAGCTGCCGCACTTAGCAATTGACATGCAAGAATTTGGTTTTCTATAATAGTTTTTATTGCAGTTTTTATTATAGTTTT
This sequence comes from uncultured Eubacterium sp., assembly GCA_947385105.1. Taxonomy (GTDB): domain Bacteria; phylum Bacillota; class Clostridia; order Lachnospirales; family Lachnospiraceae; genus Eubacterium_J. Next base: position 5,781 of record CANDJR010000175.1, on the reverse strand, counting down.
CCATATATAGTTTCCCATTGACTATGAGAGCTACATCTTGGATGCGATTGCTCAAGGCGGCAGCTTTATATTATTTCATTTTGTTCTATATCATTTTGTCTTATTTTGTTCTGTTGTGTTTCATTCTATTTTACTTCATTCTGTCTTATTTTGTTCTGTTTCATTTCATTCTGTCTTATTTTGTTTTGTTCTGTTATGTTTCATTCTATTTTATTTCATTCTGTCTTGTTTTATTCTATTTTATTTTGTTTTGCCAGTTTCTATTCTGCTTGGTTTTCTTTTTCTGCTGCAGCATCTTTGGCGTCCCAAAACTGTTTTAACTTGCCAGAAAGCGTCTCTATTGTACATACTTGAAAATCCTGCCATTCCCGCGGAAACAGGTTTTGATATTCTCTTTGTAAAAACCGTTCATCCAGCAGCTCGATAATGCCCACATCCGAAACCGTACGGATCACGCGTCCTGCTGCCTGCAGCACCTTGTTCATGCCAGGATATCGGTATGCATAATCAAATCCGTTTCCAGAACGCTTATCATAAAACTGCTTTAGAATCTCACGTTCATTTCCGATTTGCGGCAGTCCTGTCCCAATCATCATTGCGCCAATCAGCTGATCTTGTTTTAAATCAATGCCTTCGCCAAAAATGCCGCCCATCACGCAAAAAGCGATCAAAGAGCGTGTACGTTTCATAGAAAACTGCGCTAAAAACTGCGCTCTGTCATGTTCCTTCATCCTGCTTGTCTGTATCAAACAGTCCAGATTTGCGTCGTTTTTTTTGACAAAGCGCTCGTAGACTTCTTCCATCATTTGGTATGAAGGAAAAAACACAAGATAATTCCCCTTTTTCTGCAACCCGGTTTCGTATATATATTCTGCCATACGTAAATACTCTGCATCTGTGCGTCTCGTATATTTACTGCTCACATCACTTCCTATTAAAAGTAGTTTTTGTTGTGGCAAAAAGACGGATTGCGCATAGACCGCATAATTATCCTCTTTTGTACTCAGCAGCGTCTTATAATACTGAATCGGGAGCAAGGTTGCAGAAAAAAAGACCGTGCTGCGCCCTTTGTCCAGCCGTTCCTGTAAGTTTCTGGAAGGATCAATGCAGTACAGTTTTAATCGGAACTGCCCATTTTCTCCATATTCAGAATAGATAACATAGTTTTCATCCAAGCCCTCGCTTGTATCTAAAAAACGGCGGATCGCAAAATAAAAATCCAGCACCGCATCCCTGCCTTCAAATTCCCTGTATTCCTGCAAAAACTTTTCGTATTCACCCGCTAGACGCATCAGTGCGAAAATAAATCCTGAAATATCCTCATGGTATTGATACTGCGTACAAGTACGTTTGTAATCGAGCAAAATCTGGTTACATGTGTGCAGTACTTTTGCCATTTTCGCACTTTTATGCTTTACGATGTTTTTTACAGCTAAAAAGTCTTCTTTGACTAAACAGGCGCTATACATTTCTCTGCCGCGTTCCACTAAATTATGCGCTTCATCTACCAAAAATAAATAATCGCCCCGGATTCCTTCAGAAAAAAAGCGTTTGAGTGAGACTCTTGGATCAAATACATAATTATAATCACATATAATATTATCTGCCCACAAAGACATATCCAAACACAGTTCAAACGGGCAGACTCTGTGCTTTTGGGCTTGTTCCAGCAAACATTCCATTGTAAACAGATCTTCATTATGAAGGAGCTCAAAAATTGCGTCATTGACCCGGTCAAAATGTCCTTTGGCATACATGCAGCTAACTGGATTGCAGTCTTGTATATGATTGGCGCACATTTTTTCTTTTGCTGTAATCTGTATCGTCTTTGCCCGGTAGCCTTGTTCATAAAATAGCTCAAACGTTTCTTTTGCAACTGACGCTGTAACTGTTTTTGCTGTTAAGTAAAAAATTTTTTCGCCAACACCCTCCCCAACTGCTTTCACTGCTGGAAAAAGAGTCGTAATCGTCTTACCCGTGCCCGTAGGCGCCTGGATAAATAAAATTTTTCCGCGCAGTATTGTCCGGTACACACCGCTTGCCAGCTCCTTTTGCCCGGCACGGTATGGATAAGGAAATTCCAGCTTTTTCATGGACGCCCGGCTTAAAAGCTGCCATTCATATTGAAATTGCGCCCATTTTTTATATTCCTGCATGAGCGCTGAAAACCACTGTTCCAGCTCTCTGCTTGTAAAGCTCATAGTAAAATAGCGGACAGCTTCGGTGTCCAGGTTGACATACGTCATCCGGACACCGATTTGTTCACAGTTATTTTGCATTGCATAAATAAATGCATAACATTTCGCCTGTGCTAAATGGATCTCTTTTGGTTCTTTCATTTTATCAATATCAAAAAAGACTCCCTTAATCTCATCAACAATTACTTCCTGTACCGGCGAATCTGCCTGCTCTTGTAAATCCTGCTCCTTTTGCTTTTCGGTTTCAATAATTCCGTCCGCCCTGCCTTCTAATACGATTGTATAATGTTCTTCCTGAAATTCCATTTTCAGCGGAACTTCTGCATGGTAAGACGGGCCAGCCTTTTTTTGCAGCTTTCGGTGCATCTTACTGCCCAGCCGCATAGCCTCCGCCTGCATACCGGTTGTCGAACGATCGTCAATATCGCCGCTTCTTAAAAGAAACTCTACCAGGCTGCGGACAGAAATTTTTATTTGCATCATTAATGATGGAACAGGCGGATTCCTGTAAATGCCATGACCATATTGTGCGCATTGCACGCATCAATGACTTCCTGATCACGTTTGGAGCCGCCAGGCTGTGCGACATAAGTAACACCGCTGCGGTATGCCCGTTCAATATTGTCGCTGAATGGGAAAAAGGCATCTGAACCTAAAGTCACATTGGTATTTTGATCCAGCCAGGCCCGCTTTTCCTGCGGCGTAAATACTGGCGGTTTTACCCGAAACGTATTTGCCCACACATCGTCGCCCAATACGTCCATATAGTCCTCACCAATATATAAATCAATCGCATTATCCCGATCTGCACGCTTAATATTTTCACAAAACTGCAGACCCAATACTTGCGGAGACTGCCGCAAAAACCAATTATCCGCTTTATTGCCTGCCAGCCTCGTGCAATGGATTCTGGACTGCTGTCCTGCACCGATGCCGATTGCCTGTCCGCCCTTTACGTAACATACAGAATTGGATTGTGTGTACTTAAGCGTAATCATTGCAATCGCCAAATCGATTTTAGCTGCATCTGTCAGTTCTTTATTTTCTGTCACAATATTGGAAAAGAATTCTGCATCAATGTGCAAATCATTGCGTCCCTGTTCAAATGTAATGCCGAACACTTCTTTGCGTTCAATTGGATTTGGCACATAAGCAGCGTCCATTTCTATAATATTATACGTGCCCCGTTTTTTTGTCTTTAAAATTTCCAATGCCTGCGGCTCATAGCCAGGGGCAATCACACCATCAGAAACCTCATGCTTGATAAATTCTGCGGTTGCCGCGTCGCAGACATCTGAAAGTGCAATAAAATCACCAAAAGAAGACATTCTGTCTGCACCTCTAGCCCGGATATACGCACATGCCAATGGCGAACTGTTGACGGTATCTCCCATGCCAAAGTCATTCGCCCAATATATACTGCGTTCGACATCTGTTAATGGCAGACCAACGGCAGCGCCAGCAGGAGATACGTGTTTAAAGGAAGTTGCTGCTGCAAGGCCTGTTGCTTTTTTTAATTCCGTAACCAGCTGCCATCCATTAAATGCATCCAAAAAATTAATATATCCTGGTTTTCCGTTTAACACCTTAACTGGAAGATCTGAGCCATCGTTCATATAGATTCTCGAAGGCTTTTGGTTCGGATTGCATCCATATTTTAATTCTAATTCATTCATTGGTTTTCTCCTTTTCCTAAATGTACCCGCATTTGATATGACTAATGTCTACGTTTTTCTCATGATCATTATAACTTTGCTGCACGGTATTGTAAAGTAGTCTCAAATTCCAGAGCATATCTTGTTATTATTTACGTTACTGTTCACTCCGTTCTCAGTAACGATTCGGGGCGATATTGAAAGTTTGCTTCGCAAAATCGCCCCTCATTTCTGAATCATGTTCTCACGGAACGCGCAGCCAGTGCGCGTTTTTGACCCGTGAATTGTAACCACATCTTTACACAAACGGAACCGGCGGGCCAATCTGCCGCGCGCTCTCCCGTTCAATCAATGCTCCATCTATCATATAGACTCCTAAGCTGTAATCTGGTTTTTCCAGTTTATAAAGCAAGATCTGAAGCGCCCTGCGCGCCATTTCCTGTGTATTAATCGCATAAGTCGTAATCCCGATTTGCAAAAGCGGTTCATAAATATAATTGTCAAATCCTACCACTGATATGTCTTTTGGCACACAGTATCCATATTCTTCCAGTTTGTGAATAAGTACACTGGCTGCCTTATCATTGTTGCAAAAAAATGCAGTCGGCATATCTTCCTTTTGCGGAAGACAGAAGTGTGCGTCATAGTCGCTCACCCCTGTCGCACGATCTCTGTCTTCCAAAAGCCACTGCGCACACACCTGCATCCCATGCTCCATCGCTGACTTTAAGTAACCTAAAAACCTGTCATCAATACTAGCTGTGGCAAGCCTGGTTCCAACAAACCCGATTTTTTCATGCCCCAAATCAAATAAATAATTTGTCATGCGGTAAGCGCCCATTAGATTATTACTAACAACTGCATCAAAATCTCCTTCTTTGCCAAGCGTATCCAGCAAAATAACCGGCAGGCAAATATTCTTTTGCAAATATTGTGCATAATCTGCCTGAAAACTACCCATTACAATCATTGCTTCTATTTTTCCTTCTGCTACCATCTTTGGCATCTGCTGATTGTACTCCTCTTCAGAAGCTACCACTTCCAGCATAGTAAAGCAGTTTTTACGCATTGCGCTTTGTGACAAATCCTGATAAATGCGCCAATAAAATGACTCATCTTTATCTAAATAACGTTCTGCTACAATAATTCCAATCGTACAACTTTTATGCTCCTTGTCTTTTTCCGCAGAACGAGACTTTACATATCCCATTTCATCTGCAAGCGCCTTAATTTTCTTTCGCATTTCCTCGCTGACACCTTTTTGGCCAGACAATGCTTTTGATACCGTTACGGTACTGACGCTTAATTTTTGTGCAATATCTGCTAATTTTACTGCCTTAGGCATAACTATTTCCACCCTTATACAGAAAACTTAATTTACTTTAATTATATTCATTTTCTTTACTTATATTAATCTTTTGAATTACTTTTATTTTCTTCAATGAAATTAACCAAATTGAAATATATTCAATTTCTCCATTCCTGTCAATCCAAGCATGGTAAATGATACAATTTATCTTTACTCCACGTTTACTGTTCACTCCGTTCTCAGTAACATGCAAAAATTCATCTAAAATTGCCTTCGGCAATGGAATTTTTGCACTCCTGAATCATTTTCTTACAGACTTTGCAGTAAATGCAAAGTCCTGTGTGAACAGTAACTACTCCACACGCCGTACTTCAATAAGTTCAGCCTGGAAATCACCTTTTAGCCTTTCACGCAAAAGCCCTGCTGACATAAGCGTCTCTCCCAGATATCTTTTGCCTTCTACCTCATAACATGCCTTACGATCTAATCCCTGCAGCTTAATCTTACGGCTGCGTACATTCGGCTCATTCAGCACTTGTACAAAGGATAAGAGAGCCATGGATTGATCTTTTGCAACGATTTCATAGCAATCATACAAATGATTTTCCCGCCATGACGC
>CANDJR010000174.1 GCA_947385105.1 uncultured Eubacterium sp. | reverse complement strand
ACCACTTCAGGTCACACTCTTTCCCTACACGACGCTCTTCCGATCTCAAACACAGCTGTTTCGTGAGGAAGTGGCTTCAACGCCAGAGGAGGCGGAAGAATTTCTGGATGACTGCATGGCAGTGATTTGTGAGAGTTTACAAGAGGTTAAGGATTATTTGGATGAAAGCGGTGCTGATATCTGCGGTATGAGCTTACGGGAGATCGAAGAAGCAAGTGAAGTATTTTCACTTCCGGATGGCAGGTATTTGGTTGTAGAGGTTTAGTATGAAAAAAAGAAAAATAGCAGCATGGTTTCTGTGCGGGGCTTTGATGCTTTCGATCGCAGGATGCAGCAAACATGATACCATTCTGGTGCCTAATATCAGTGCGAAACAAGTACTAAAGGTAGACGGGGAAAGCTATTCTTTGCCGCAGGCAAAAGTCTATCTTGCAAATTATAAAAACTTGTACGGGACAGTTTCCGGTGTCAATTTGTGGGAACAAGAAAGCCAGAGCAAGCCGCTTGGGGATTATGTGAAAGATTTGACTATTTCACAGATGACAAAGATACTGAGCATGGATTCTTTGGCTAAAAGCCGAAATATCTCCTTAGATGAGACAGAAAAGACAAAAGTACAAAAAGCGGCAAAGGCTTATTATGATTCCTTAAATGAACAGGAGCTTTCCTACCTGGAAGTAAGCGAGACAGATATACAAAAGTTATATGAGGATTATTCTTTAGCTCAAAAACTTTATGAATCCTTAACTGCGGACATTAATAGTGAAGTGAGTGATGATGAGGCACGTATTATGGACGCAATGCAGATTGTTGTAAAAGATAAAAAGACAGCACGATCCGTCAGCAAAGCATTGGCAGAAGGCGGGGATTTTGCAACACTTGCAAGCTCTTATAACGAAGCAGAGGAAGTGACGATTCAATTTGGGAGAGGGCAGCTGCCAAAGGAAGTAGAAAAAGCAGCTTTTGCCTTAGGAAATGGGACAGTTTCGGACTGTATTCAAACAGAGGACGGCTATTATTTTATTTATTGTGTAAATAAGTTTAATGAAGAATTAACAGATGATAACAAGCTGAAGATTGTTCAGCAAAGAGAAAAAGAAGCTTTTGGCGACGTTTATGATGCATATAGCAGGACGATTTCAAAAAAAGTATATAAAAAAGTGTGGGAGGATGTAGTTGTCGATGCATCAAAAGAAATTGCAACAGATAGCTTTTTTGCAGTTTACGAGGAGCATTGCAAAGAATCGAAGTAACGGATAAGGAGATACGATGAGACAAGAGATACAGCAGCAGCTTTTTGCATATGCAGAGGAAGAATACCGGGCTTTTCAAGAAAAGCTGCTCCCAGGAGTAGCGCATATGATGGGGGTACGTCTGCCAAAGCTGCGTGCAATTGCAAAGCAGACAGCGAAAAAAGACGCGCTGCTGTATTTGACGCAAATGCAGGCCATAGACTGGCAGACAGCGTATTATGAAGAAAAAATGTTGTATGGGCTGGTTATTGGATACGCGAAAATGAACGATAATCAATATAAAGAGTGGTTAGACACCTTTGTACCAATCATTGACAATTGGGGAGTCTGTGACAGCTGCTGCATGACGTATAAATGGATGCGTAAGCAGCCAGACTACTGGTGGGACTGTTTAAATAGCTACCTGGCAGCGGATACAGAGTTTTCTGTACGGTTTGGACTGGTAGCAATGCTGGATCATTTTATCGAAGAAGCGTATATACACAAGCTGTTCTCTGTTTGCAATAGGCTGCGAAATGACAGCTATTATGCCAAGATGGCGGCTGCCTGGCTGATTTCAATGTGCTTTGTTAAATTTCCGAAAGAGACATATTTGTTTTTACAGTCCGATCAGATGGATTGTTTTACACACAATAAGTCCATCCAAAAGACATGTGAATCTTACCGGGTTGCAAAGGAATGGAAACCGCTGCTGCGCGACTTACGCAGGTAACAGAAAGGTGGTAAAAGGTTTTATGATCGATAAAATCAATGTAAATGGTGGATACGATTATCCAAACCACGGCAATTCGAGAAAAAATGCGGCTGTACAGGCGTATGAAAATACACCGGGTACAAAGGAGGCGGCAAAACAAAGAACCGGGCAAAAAAAACAGAGCACCAGCTATGCAAATGCAAAAAAGCAAGGTGTGATTTTGGATATTTCATCCAAACCAGTCAAAGAAGAAAGCGCGGATGCGCCAAAGCAAAGGAAAGAGAATCTTTCTTTTTCGTCAATTCTGCAAAAGATTTTTGCACCAGCCAGGCAGGCAGTGCATTGGATGAAAAATTTTTGGCATGCAGGCGTACAGGAAGACAGCAAAGATGTGTTAGAGGATACAATGGCTGCGCAAACTAAACAAGAGACAGGGGCAGCAGATGGACAAATAGAACCTGCACAAGGAACAGAGCCAGGCAGCGGGCAAGACATCGAAACATTAGCATCGTTTGATAAAATGGGTGATTTGCCGCCGCTGGATACCGTATTAGATGACTGGGATATCGCAGCAGGTAATGGATACGATGGGCAGACAGAGAGCATATCGGCTGAGGAAAAAGAACGTATTTTAACTAAGGCGATCAAAGACGCGGATTTGCAGCAAATCGAACGGCTGCTAACGCAAAATGGCACAAAACATCCAGCGCATAATTCAGATTTGCTCACTTATTATAACAGGAAGGGTAGGCTGGTGGAAATGGACGGGACAGAAAAACACCGGGTACTATTTGGCGATAAAAATGTATTTAAATTATAATGATAGGAAAACGCATCCGAAGTGTGAGGTTTTAAAAGCAGTGCTACAGCGCAATAAAATACCCTCTTTCTCAAGCAAGCTTAGTTTGTTTGAGAAAGAGGGTATTATTATAAAAGGTATTACTATAAAGAGTATTATTATGTAGAGCGTTATGATGTGGCTGTATCCATAGTATTTACGGATTTACGATGATGTATTTTGCATGATAAACATGCCAACGCTTTCTTTCATTTGCAGTGATAATGTCTCAAGCTCCTGGGTTCTTTCTGTAAGTATCTGGATTTCTGCATAAGTACTTTCCAATACAGCCATAGCTTCTTCAATGCTGGCAGCATTTTCTTGCGCGAGTGCAGCAGAGTTTTGGACAGAAGCTACTACCTCAGTACGCACATCCTCCATACATTTGGCTTTTTCAATGAGCGAATCCATATGGCTGACAGACTGCTTGATTTCATTTCGTACATGTTCAAATACCTGTGCGGTATTGATCACATTTTTTTCCTGATTTGTGATGACGACCTGTACTTCTTCCATGCGGTGTATCGTGTAGTTTGAATTTTCTATCAGACTTTCAACCATGGAGCGGATATCGTCGACTGCTTCGTTCGCCTGTACAGACAATTTCTGTATTTCTGCTGCTACAACACCAAATCCCTGGCCTAAGTCTCCTGCTCTGACAGCTTCAATCGAAGCATTTAAGGAAAGCAGGCTGGTTTGTGAGGCAACAGCTGCAATAAGATCCGTAGCAGTACTGATTTTATCTGCGGATTCTTTAGTTAGCTCGGTTTGCTGTGCTAAATCATCGATGGAAGTACGGACGTTTTTCATATCTTTATTTAATTCTTCAATTTCGTCCATTGTTTGTTTTGACATCTCTTGAATTTGATTCGAGATATCATACATTTTATGGATCTCTGAACTGCTGTCTTCAATCATATCGCCCATTTGTACGGCATTGCCGCCAGCTGTACTTGCATCTGATGCCTGGTCAGAACAGCTTGTAGCCATCTCCTGTGCAGATTGGTCTAGACCTTTCATTGACTGGAGGATAGAATCAGAGTGTTTATTTAAAGATACAGACGCCAGATCCAGCTGAGAACTCTTTTGACGCAGGATATCTACAATGGTCTGCAGTTTGCCCTGCAGCTGAAGAATTTCATTGACAAGCATACCTACTTTGTCCGAACGGTTTAATAGCTTTTCGTCAATGCTGACAGTTAAGTCTCCGTTTGCTATTTGCTGCAGTAAATGCATACTTTTCAAAAGACCATGTACCAGCTGCTTTACCAGAATGATCACAATGATTCCGGTTACGACAAGTACAGCTGCAATGGTAAACAGCATTTGCCACTGAATTTCAGCGACAACATTTGAGACAGCTACTCTAGGCTGTCCTAGAAAGACCATGCCGACAGGCTGTTTTGTATTTTCTTGAAACAGAGGGATATAGCATGCGATATATTCTGTACCAAGTACATCAACATTACCATCAAAATATGTCTCTGCATTCTGTAAAACTGTTTGGGTTACTTCCTTAGTAGATTTTGTATTAATCTGTCGTGTACCAGAGCTGTCTTTAATAGTAGTCAGAATACGAGTATCCTCCCAAAAGATCGTGACGTCCATCCCTGTATTATCTTTAATATGATCCGCGATTTCGGCTGCCTACGTAATGTTTAATGTTTCACCTTTCCAAAGCTGTCCATTTTCATCCATATGATAAGGCCCTGGGTTGCCGACTTCAAAAATATCCCGGACAGCGAGGGCCGCCGCCTTCATTCCGTCATATGCTTCATTATAAATGCCGTCTGCGGATCGATTGGCAGCAAGCATAAATGTGCCAATTCCCAGTATAAAAACAGGCAGCAGTGCGATCAACATAATTTTTGTCGTTAATTTCATAGTACATTCTCCCTTATGATTGTTTCACTATTAGCTGTTAAATGCTTATGTTTACCGACAACTCTTTTCTCCTGCATTTGATAAAAGAGGAAGAAAGAGGGATAGATTTTGATTGCAGATAAACATAACGCTGACATTATAACACAATATGAGGGGCAGGAAAGACTATATTCTTCACATATTTAATCTGTTTTTTCGCACAAAAATTAAAACAAAATTCGAACCGTAAATATCTGATTTTCTAAGTAACAGTCAAGATGCGCATGATACTTTTTGACAAATTCCTGTACGCTCAACATGCCATATCCATGTTCTCCTTCCTGATTTGAAAGAGGCAGTCCTGTTTTTTTCGAAAAATGAACCTGCTCATTGCATGGGTTTAAAATTTCCAGAAAAAAATTTTTGGTTGTTACAGTTTTTAGCGTAAAAGTTACGTTACGCTGTGACTTTTCCAGCTTTGCGACTGCCTGCAATGCATTTTCCAAAAGATTTGCCGTTAAGATTGCAAGATCATAGTCATCTATGTTCTGCTTTTTTGGCACAGCGCATGAAATGGACAGCTGGGTGTCTTGATTGTGAGCTCTTTTTACCATATTGCATAAAATACTGTTGAGAACTGTATTTTCACAATATATGATATAATGCGTCTGATCCAGGTATTCGATATCTTTTTGCAATAATTTCTCAGCCTCCTGATATTTTTGATCATGGAGAAGCTCAATTAAAAGATGATCCTTGTGGCGCATATCATGACGCATAATCTGAAACTTTCGAATGGCGGATTCCGTGGCGTCAATTTGCAGCTCAATACCACGGATATAGGCAAATAGTCCCTGATTATTTATCATCAGCTTTGTTTCTTCCGATTTTGTGTGAATATAACGGATGAGAAGTACATACATCACTACGACTGTAAATAATAAAGAACCAGCAACATACATATTTTCCGGATTTTCTTCAAAGGACACAGGAAAGTATAACAGCAGGTAAAACGTAACGTAGAACAAAGCGGGAATCAAGCACATCCAAATAGAAATTTCTTTGCTGAGTAAAGTTTTACTGATTTTGCCAATCATTAAATAAATACAGACAAAAACAACGCTATTCGTACATACACAGGTAATCAGTGCATAGGAAGTACCTTCGAAAAGTAAAAAGACCGCACAAGCTGCAAGGTTGCCAGCCAGAACAAAATTCGATGATCCAAAGCCTATAAACAGTGCATAACTATCCTTTTTATTCGATAATATAAGAGCCGTTGACTGCATAATCAGGATATTTGCAACTGTGACAACTATTTTAGCCCATAAGGAATCATAGAAATAGTGTATTCTACATAACTCAAGAATGGTTGACAGCAGGATAGAAGTTGTGCAGATAATAAATGATTGTAGTTTGGAGTATTTTAATAAAAGGAAAGCCATGAAATAACAAGACATAAATATGCAAGAGTTTAAAACAGTCCATAATTGAAAAATTTTCATAACGTTCCCCTTAATAAGTTTCTGCTATATATTTTAAATACATTCGTTTTACAGCTGTCTGCCGGCTTTTGCTAATGGGGATCTGCGCCCCAGACCACATGGTCATTTGGTTCGGATCGTAAAGTCTGACTTGACTTAGATTTACAATAAATGATTTATGCGTTTGTATAAAATCTCCGCTTTGCAAAAGACCACTCATATTGCTTTCAAATGATTTGCGCAGCAGTCTGCTCACGACCTCCGTACCGCCTATGTCATAAATATGGAGTGCTCTTGCGGAACATTCTACATATTCAATCTCCTGGTACATAATTTGCTGAATCCCATGTACTGTGTTCACATGCAGTGACTTTTGGCGCAGCAGCGTTTGTGAAACTGCAAAATCTAATGCTTCATAAAGCTCTGGCTTTTTTAAAGGCTTTAGCAAATAACGCTGTGCAAAAACAGAATATGCCTGATAAGCGTAGTCAGCAGATGTCGTTAAATAGATGATAGCTGCATGTTCATCCTGGCTGCGGATCAGTTGACCGATTTCAATGCCGTTTATTTGCGGCATTAGCATATCAAGTAAGTAGATTTGATAATGGTTTTTGCCTTGAATATGTACTGCTAAATCTTTTGCCGCACTAAACGACTGAATCGATAAGCGCAGTTCTTTTTGTACACCATATTGTGTGATAATATCTGTTAGATGAAGTAAAGTATCAGATCGGAAGAGCACACGTCTGAACTCCAGTCACCGTTAGAAATCT
>CANDJR010000173.1 GCA_947385105.1 uncultured Eubacterium sp. | reverse complement strand
CTTTTCACCGACGTTCATTGTCTTGTTTGTCACATTAATCATGACCGCTGCTTGCGTCTTAATCGGAACAGCTACTACTGCCAGCATAATAACGAGCATGATTGCCAGTACTTTTTTTACATTTTTCATTTCTCTTTCCTCCTACTACTGAATATTTGCAACAGATAATAAATACTGATACATAATTATTCTACAATATATTCTGTATATAAGCAATAGTTGGATTATAAACAAAGTACTTCATCTAGGCTATTTTTGTTTATGTTTTTTCAAAGGTATTCCACATATGATTAGGGCCGCAAAAAGGAAAAGAAATAGAAAGAAGCAGGGGCCAAAACTATGAACAGACAAAAAATATGACAGTAGCGGAAAAGGTAGCATATTACAATCATTCCGGCAAAGAAGCAGAGCGGAAAAAGAGATTGAATGGAGAAGGGCATGTAAACGGAAAGCTGTAGCAAGTATCCATATGCCAAAATATCAGGTAGTGGCTGGTACTTTGGCATATTTTCAATCATGATTTGTGAAGGCCATTTCTAATATTTTTATAGGCCATCTCCTAATCTCAGCATTAGAGGATTCCCTTGTCGCGGCAGAGCGCTTCTATACTTCTGTCATAGGTGGCTTCTGCTTCTTTAGAAAAGAAACATCCAGGCACGCCCTCATCATGGTCCCTATGATGTGCTACACATTCGCAGCACTTTCCATGCCTTGGGCAGTCATATGTACAAGGGCATGGTCTGTTATTGTCGCAATTAGCCATAATTATATTCCTCCTTTGAAATATTGAGGCTGGTTGCTTGCCAGCTTTTTTCTTATATCTTACAATAAAAAAGCAAAAATTTCTAGTTCTGGGATAAATTATGCTTTTTTTGGTACGGTCTTTGCTTTTTAAGCAAATAATTCCTGACTTTTGTTCATTTTTTCATAGGGACATTTCTAATTTTTAGTATCCGCCCAATTTTTTTGATAGTGAATCCAGAATGTTTCCGATGTAATGTTTCTTCCTTAAGACAATCAAACATAGGCATTACCATAAATCTGCGTGTTCATGTGACGGATGAAGAAAAGGCAAAGGAAGTAACGAGTTTTGATATATTGCGCGTGGCCGCGGAGTATAAGGAGAAAATACCGGATTATATTTATAAAAAGTTGTTAGAAGTTGAAGTAAAACCTTATTAGGAATGATTTGAAGGGCATATTGGATAGGAATATCTGGTATGCTCTATTTTTTACGAATTTTGAGGTGGATTAAAAAAGTATGGAAATTAGAATAAAATCGTGCTATGCTTGTAATATGTTTGAGTGTAATGATTATAGATGTTTTGGAATTGATTTATGGAACAAAAAGATGGATATAAAAATATACGTATTAGTGAACATTAGTGTATAATACACAAGTAAAATATAGAAAATGGAATGTTGATTGGTGATAAATAAATTTGAAAATTTAAAAGGTAAAATAAAAAAATATTAAAATTCAAAATACCGGATTTGGCAATCAGTATTATAGGAGATTTAATAAAGTCCGCAATCATAGCAATTTTCACAACATTTTTTTTGTTTTTCTCTAATGGTTTAAATAGAGAAAATAGAGAAATTGAAAATGTAAATAAAATAATAGATTGCTTATGGTTATTGTACATAAAAACGTGTACAATAAACTTGGCAAATCAAGAAATACAAAAAACATCTTGATAATGCAATAGACTTTGCACTCTGGACGTGATATAGTATACTATCATATGTAGGAGGGTAAAAGTATGACAGATTCAGAAAAATTAGATTTGATAATCAATGAATTAGGTAATGTTAAATCTGATATATCGGAATTAAAAAATCAAGTTGTGAAAACTCAATTACATCTTGAAGATAGAACTGATCGGAATATTGAATTGCTGGCTGAAAATCATAGTACACTGATTAACAAACTCAATGAAGCTATACCAGCCGCAAATAATAATCTTACTTATGAAGTAAAAGTTAATTACCTTTTAGATCGTGTATCTAAACTTGAAAAAAAGGTTAAAATTATAGAAGAAAATAATTACATAGCAAATTAAATATATCATAACCAGAGTGTAGAGCCTATTCAATTATTAGGTTCTACACTTTTTTATAAACAAGGCAAGAACACCCGCGACTTTAGTCACGAGAGGTTCAAGAAATCAAAAAAGCGGAACTATTTTTTCCTATATCAAATATTTACACATAGCATAAGATTGTAATTCATATAAAAAACTATGGCATTTAGTTTATGTGTGTGGTATGATTTGTACAGTTAATTGATAGAATATTCCGCGAAGGAGAAAAAACAATCAACAAATGTAGTAAATGTGGAGTAATCATTTCTGATAATGGCAATATGGCATGGAAATGTATGACATGTGGGAAAGCGTTTAAAGTCAACCTGTCTAAATTGTAGCAAGTACAGACAAAAAAGGATAAGCCAAAGAATGCAGTAAAAATGGTATTAAAATGTCCTGATTGTGGAAAAGAAGTTTCAAAAAGGGCAAAAAGTTGTCCTAACTGTGATTGCCCATTATAAGAAGCAGTTACAAATGGTATTGTTAGGACAAAAATGCCTAATAATATTTAAAATTATAAACATTTTATAAAATTAAAACAAATATTATATTAACGCAGTCATTATATAATAAAAAACTAATACTTGCAAATAGCCAATTCATAGTTTATAATCAGATTAGAGACAATCAAAGGATTTTAGCGTGTCCGATGGTTGCCACCGGAAACTTATTTATGATGATTAATAAGTTACAAGGCTATCCCCTATGTGCCGTAGGAGATAGCCCTTTTACTTGCGGTGGTTGTCGAGATAAGATAAAGCTGCGAATATAACTAACAGCAACGTCAAAATTTCTAACGTATCCATATGTACCTCCTTTCCGTTTCCGGAAAGTACAACCACCAGACTATCCCTACGTTGCCTCTAATCTGACTATGGAATATTGTAGCATAATAAGACGTAGAATACTATTAAATTTGACAAGTTCACGGGAGTTTGACACTTCCTTTTAACATCATATCGCAAAAATCCTTACAAATCTCGAAGGAGAAATGGGGGAAATCTTAAAAATCAACAGGCAGCGTTGGAAAATTGAAGAAAACTTCCGAATCATGAATATTTTCCCAAATTGCAAGAATGCCGGAAATGGTATGCAGATGCAAAAGGGGAACCGAAAAGCAAATCAGGCTTTCGTGACGTACCTTTGACGGAAGAAGCGGTTATGATTTAAAAAGACAGAAAGAGAAGCTTAGCGATTTGAAAGTAATTAACATACAGTTCAAGGAGTTTGTATTTCTTTGTTGAAAAGGAGAGCCGACAAAAATTCTGCTTATGGTACTGTGATGTTTAAGTTATGTGACAAAGCTGGCATAGAACGTTTCTCAATGCACGTTTTAAGACACACAATGACAACCCGGTGCATTGAAGGTGGAATGCGCCCTAAGACTTTGCAAGTGATTTTAGGTCATTCCAATGTTGGCATTACCATGAATCTGTATGTCCATGTGACAGATGATGAAAAGACAAAGGAAGTGAAAAGTATTGAAAAAATGCTTAAAATCATATAGAATTGGTGTAGAAATTGGTGTAGAAAAAATATAGAGAAAGGCTGAAATCTTTTATTTACAAAGGTTTCTGTATTGGTATATCAAATTATGAAACTAGGTATCGTAGGCTTACCAAACGTAGGAAAAAGTACTTTATTTAATTCATTAACAAAAGCAGGTGCAGAATCTGCAAACTATCCGTTTTGCACGATTGATCCTAATATTGGCATTGTATCCGTTCCAGACGAGCGTATTGATAAATTAGGGTCATTGTACCAGTCAAAAAAAATTACGCCGGCAGTGATTGAATTTGTAGATATTGCTGGGTTAGTGAAAGGCGCAAGCAAAGGGGAGGGATTGGGAAACCAGTTTCTTGCAAATGTGCGTGAGGTAGATGCGATTATACATGTGGTTCGGTGCTTTGAGGATACGAACATTGTACACGTAGATGGAAGTATTGATCCAGCCAGAGATATAGAAACCATTAATTTAGAGCTCATTTTTTCTGATATTGAGATATTGGAACGCAGAATTGCGAAAATTTCCAAGCAGGCGCGGATGGATAAGGCACTTGCAAAAGAATTAAAGCTGGCAGAAGCGCTTAAAGAGCATTTGGAAAGCGGAAAGCTGGCAAAAGCATTTGCGTTAAGTGAGGATGAAGACGAAATCGCGTGGTTTCGTACGTACAATTTATTGACAGCAAAGCCGGTTATTTATGCTGCAAATGTCAAAGAAGATGATTTAGCCGATGATGGGGCGTCAAATGCACATGTACAAAATGTACGCAGCCTGACAAAAGGAGAAGACAGTGAGGTATTTGTAGTTTGCGCACAGATTGAGCAGGAAGTGGCAGAATTAGATGATGAAGAACGCGCAATGTTTTTAGAGGAGCTTGGTCTGCAGGAATCTGGATTAGACAAGCTTATTAAGGCAAGTTACAAGCTCTTGGGACTGATTAGCTTTTTGACATCCGGAGAGGATGAGACAAGGGCATGGACAATCAAAAAGGGTACCAAGGCGCCGCAGGCAGCAGGAAAAATACATACGGATTTCGAACGTGGTTTTATCCGTGCGGAAGTCGTAGCTTATGAAGACCTGATAGCTGGGGGCAGCATTGCAGCTGCCAGAGAAAAAGGGCTGGTGCGCCTGGAGGGTAAGGACTACATTGTAAAAGATGGTGATGTCATTGTCTTCCGATTTAATGTCTGATACATTTCATACAGGTATACTGCATATAATACTTTAATGATAGAGCGTAGGATGTAACGTAGTATGCGGTTGCGTGAATTGCAGGATAAGAAAGTAATCAATGAGAGAAATTGCAAATGTCTGGGAAACGTTGTTGATATCGACCTGGATGAACACGATGGATGTATCCGTGCCCTGATCCTTCCAGGCCCAGGGCACTTTTTTGGTATTTTTTGCAGAGAATATGAACTATTTATTCCTTGGTGTGATGTGAAAAGAATTGGCCCGGATATTATACTTGTAGATGTGGATGAAAAAGAAGCGGTTCATAAATTGTAGTCCTATATAAAAATAGCATTGACAGCTATTGCATGAAAGGTTAAACTGAGCCTATAGGCTTTGTCTATTTTTGCAAAAGTGAAGTTCAATGGAGGGGATAATGTATGAAATGTCCGTTTTGTAGTAGTGATAATACACGGGTAATTGATTCCAGGCCAGCAGATGATAATAATTCGATCCGCCGCCGCAGGCTGTGTGACGAATGTGCAAAACGGTTTACAACTTATGAAAAGGTAGAGACAATTCCGTTGATTGTTATTAAAAAGGATAATAACCGGGAACAATATGACCGTTCAAAGATTGAAGCAGGTGTTTTGCGTGCATGCCATAAACGGCCGATATCTGTAAATGAAATTAACAAAATGGTTGACGATGTAGAAACTGAGATATTTAATTTAGAAGAAAAAGAGATTCCAAGTACAACGATCGGCGAGGTTGTAATGGATAAGCTCAAGGATTTAGAAGCAGTAGCATATGTACGATTTGCATCTGTTTATCGTGAATTTAAAGATGTAAATACATTTATGAATGAATTAAAAAAAATTTTGGATAAATAGCAAAATAGACAGGAAATCAGGATGGGAAACATGTTACAGATATTTTATCCAGGTGAATATTTGGATTCTGCTTATGAAATTGATTTTGAAAAGCTGTATCAGCAAGGATACAGGGGGGTGATTTTTGATATTGATAACACACTTGTGCGGCATGGGGCACCGGCAGACAGTCGGGCGAGACAGTTATTTGCGCGGCTGAAAAAATTAGGCTATCAATGCTGTCTGCTGTCAAATAATAAAGAACCGCGTGTTAAGATGTTTAATGAAAAGATTCAGGTTCATTATATCCATAAGGCTGGGAAACCGCGTACAGCAAATTATAAAAAGGCAGTGGAACAGATGGGTACAGACACCGCACATACATTATTTGTCGGCGACCAGATTTTTACAGATATTTGGGGTGCAAACCGCGCAGGTATCCGTACGATTTTGGTAAAGCCGATTCATCCAAAAGAAGAAATCCAGATCATTTTAAAAAGATATCCGGAAAAGCTTGTTTTATATTTTTATCAAAAAAGGCAGCGCCGGATACAGAAAAAGCAGACAGGAAGAAAGCAATAATAAGGGAGTGAGATTGCCATGAAAATTGTAATTGGAAATGATCATGCAGCCCCGGATATGAAAAAAGAGATTGTAAAATATTTAGAAGAATTAGGGCATGAGGTCGTAAACTTTGGGGTAGATACTACAGAAAGCTGTGATTATCCGCAGATTGGGCAAAAGGTTGGGCGTGCAGTGGCAGCAGGCGAATATGACTGCGGAATTTTAATTTGCGGAACTGGCGTCGGAATTTCGATTGCAGCAAATAAAGTCAAAGGTGTACGCGCTGCAGTTTGCTCAGATACGTCGACAGCACGCCTTGTCAAGCAGCATAATAATGCAAATATCCTTGCGTTCGGTGCCCGAATTGTTGGAATAGAAAAAGCGAAGGATATTGTAAAGACTTATCTGGAAACAGAGTTTGAAGGAGGCAGGCATCAGACACGGATCGATATGATTCATGCCATTGAAAATGAGTAAACAGACGGTTTATTCTAGCGAGCAATGAACCAAGCAGCCGCGCTTGCGCGGATATTTGGCGAATAGGCTTTGTGATAGGTAGTTTCCTTGAAAAAGTAGTTGAAATATAAGAACATTTATTATATGATAGGATAAGTGGACAGAAAAGGTTTCGCATTGTTTCTGCCCAGACAGTTTAAGGAGGAAATTTCGAATGATTTCAGCAGGAGATTTTAGAAACGGTATTACGAGATCGGAAGAGCACACGTCTGAACTCCAGTCACCGTTAGAAAT
>CANDJR010000172.1 GCA_947385105.1 uncultured Eubacterium sp. | reverse complement strand
AGTTGCAAAGATTTTAAAGGCAGCTGGGATCGAAAAATAGCGAGGTGGATATATGAAAGAATTAGTGGAAGTGATTGCAAAATCACTGGTTGATTACCCGGAAGAAGTTGTAGTGACGGAAACTGAGAACGACCGATCCATCGTTATTGAGCTGCGTGTCGCACAGGCTGACATGGGAAAAGTAATCGGCAAGCAGGGACGTATTGCAAAAGCAATCCGTGCCGTTGTGAAAGCAGCAGCCTCAAAAGAAGATAGAAAGGTTATTGTAGAGATCGTACAATAGCCTGCAGCAAAGCATTGTAAGGCAGCAAAACTTTACAATGCTTTTGTAATTATAAAGAGGTTTTTTAAGAAAGGGCAGGCAGTCATGCAGGATTTATTACAAGTAGGAGCAATCACAAGTACCCATGGTCTGCGCGGAGAAGTCAAAGTATTTCCGACTACCGATGATCCAAAACGTTATAAAAAATTAAAAAAAGTAATCTTAGATACAGGAAAGCAGCAGCTGGATATAGAAATCGAAGGCGTGCGTTTTTTCAAACAAATGGTTATTGTAAAGTTTAAAGGCATTGATGATATTAATGCAGTCGAGCAGTATAAAGGTGCAAAATTGTTTGTTACAAGAAAGGATGCCGTTCCGCTGCAGGAAGATGAATATTTTTTTGCTGATTTAGTAGGGCTTTGTGCAGTCAGTGATGAAAACGAAGAATTGGGGACTGTTACGCAGATTTTGCAGACTGGCGCGAATGATGTTTATGTGATAAAGCCGCAGCAGGGAAAAGAGATTTTAGTTCCAGCCATCAAGGAATGTATCAAAGAGGTTGACCTTGCCGGAGGAAAAATTGTAATTCATTTACTGCCGGGGCTGCGTGAGGAAACATGAATTTTTATATATTGACTTTATTTCCCGATATGATTATGCAGGGGCTTCATACAAGTATTCTTGGCAGGGCAGTACAAAATGGCATCCTGTCCATAGAAGCTGTTAATATTCGGGATTATACGATAGACAAGCATAAAAAGGTGGATGATTATCCATATGGAGGCGGTGCTGGCATGGTTATGCAGGCACAGCCAGTCTATGATGCATGGAAAGCAGTGACAGACAGGCTTGGATACCGGCCGCGGACAATCTACCTTACCCCGCAGGGCAAAGTGTTTTGCCAGCAGGATGCAAAAACTTTCGCATGTGAGCAGGATTTGATTTTCCTTTGCGGGCACTATGAAGGCATTGATGAGCGCGTGCTGGAAGAAATTGTAACAGATTATATTTCAATTGGCGATTATGTATTAACAGGCGGGGAACTGCCTGCAATGGTATTAGCAGATGCAATTGCCAGGATGGTGCCTGGCGTATTGTCCAATGACCTGTCAAAGACAACCGAGTCTTTTGAAGACGGACTTTTGGAATATCCGCAATATAGCCGTCCGGAGGAATGGCGGGGGAAAAAAGTACCGCCCATCCTGTTATCAGGCGATCATGCGAAAGTAGATGCCTGGCGCAGAGAACAGTCTATTTTGCGCACCCGCGATAGACGACCGGATTTGATTGCGCACGCGAATTTGACAGAGCAGGAGCAAAAAATTTTGAAAAAGTCTTGCAATGGGGTATCTGATATGATAAATTAGATATGTTGTGAAGAAAAGGCGATGGTCCTCTGGTACGTGCAGCGCATATAGAGCCGTTCGGCATAGCTGCATCATATGTATTTAAGAACATCAAATCAAATTAGGAGGTCACAAAAATGAACCCAACAGAAATTATCAAAAATATTGAAGCAGCACAGATGAAAGAAGCTGCACCACAGTTCCATGTAGGTGATACGGTAAAAGTATATGGTAAAATTGTCGAAGGAAACCGTGAGAGAATTCAGGTGTTTGAAGGCATTGTATTAAAGAAACAAGGTTCCAGCAACCGTGAAACATTTACTGTACGTAAGCTTTCCAACGGCGTAGGCGTGGAAAAGACATGGCCATTACATTCTCCAAATGTAGAAAAAGTAGAAGTGATCCGCCGTGGTAAAGTAAGACGTGCAAAGCTCAATTATTTAAGACAGCGTGTTGGCAAACGTGCCAAAGTAAAAGAATTAGTAAAATAGATAATAGCGCGGCTTTTTGGGGCTGTTACAAAATATGGAATGATAAAGAGACAATTGCAAGATTGTCTCTTTTTGCTAAACACACAGCAGCAATGGATAAGGACATGAAAAAATATGGGTAGAAAAGTCAAAGGGCTTAATTTTGGTGCAAAACCGGAACGTAAGATAAACATGTCGCGGATACAGGAGGTTCTTTTATGGATTTTGGAGATCTGTATCACAATTGCGATTGCATTTGTATGTACGTATTTTTTTGGCGTCCGTTCCAGTGTCATAGGGTCTTCGATGTCAGCGCAGTTAGAAGACGGGGACGAGGTGCTGATTAATCGTTTTTCTTATAAATTTATTTCTCCCAAGCCAGGAGATGTGATTGCTTTTTTGCCAAATGGCAATACGAATACACATTATTATGTAAAGCGGGTTATCGGCGTGCCTGGAGATATTGTCCAGATTAAAAATGGCGTCATCTGGGTAAACGGAGAAGAATTTGAGGAAACGATAACAGCGGATCGCATGGAAGAAGCTGGCATTGCAGCAGAGCCAGTGACGCTTGGTGAGGACGAATACTTTGTACTTGGCGACAACCGAAACAACAGTGAAGACAGCAGGTTTGCGAATATTGGCAATGTAAAGGAAGACTATATCATAGGAAAAGTATGGTTTATCATAGCGCCAAGGGAAAAAATTGGCTTTATTAAATAGAAGATACGTATAAGATTTGCTGACAGATAAAGAAGTGGCAACAGGATGCAGAAAGGGATACAACTATGCAGTTTCAATGGTACCCAGGACATATGACAAAAGCAAAACGGCAGATGCAGGAGGATATCAGCCTGATTGATTTGGTGATTGAGTTAGTGGATGCACGCATTCCTTACAGCAGCCGCAATCCGGATATTGATGATTTGGGCAGACAAAAAGCAAGGCTCGTTTTGTTGAATAAAGCAGATTTAGCAGACGAAGAACGCAACAAGGCATGGTGCAGCCACTTTTCTGCGCAGGGCATTTATGCAGTGAAAATCGATTCCCGCAGCAGAGCTGGCATGAAAGAGGTACAGCGCGTCATTCAAGAAGCCTGCAAGGAAAAAATAGAAAGAAATAAACGGCGCGGGATTATCAACCGCCCAGTCCGTGCTATGGTAGTCGGTATCCCGAATGTAGGAAAATCTACATTTATCAATTCCTTTGCAGGAAGATCTTGTGCAAAAACAGGCAATAAGCCTGGGGTGACAAAAGGTAAGCAGTGGATCCGATTAAATAAAGAAGTAGAGCTATTAGATACGCCTGGTATTTTATGGCCCAAGTTTGAAGACCAGCAGGTAGGGCTGCATCTGGCATTGATTGGTTCCATCAATGATGAATTGCTTCAGACTGACGAGCTTTCGGTGGAGTTAATCCGCACGCTGGAAACAGACTATCCGCAAGTGTTTGCCAGCCGCTATCAAATAGAAGACATTACAGACGCAGCTGCTGTTTTAGAACAGATTGCCAAAAACCGTAACTGCATAAAAAAAGGCGGTATTTACGATACGTCTAAGGCAGCTGGCTTGCTTTTGGAAGAATTTCGCAGCGGCAAGCTTGGGAGGATTACGATAGAGACTCCGTAATGATGGAGAGATGATAGATGAAGGCTATGTTAAAGGATGTCGCCGGCCTGTGTCTGTATCTGGGAATTATTTTAGGATGTACGTATCTGATTGTACATTTTGTGGCACAGCGGACGGAGATTGAAGGGACGTCTATGGCGGCTACGCTGTTTGACGGTGACCAAGTATTAATCAATAAAATGCAGTACCGTTTCAAAGAACCAAAACGGTATGATATTGTTGCGTTTCCATACCGTTATGAGCAGAATACGTTTTATGTCAAGCGTATTATCGGATTGCCGGGAGAAACCGTAAGAATTGATGCACAAGGTACGATTTTTGTCAATGAAGAAGCATTGGATGAGCATTTTGGTGCAGAGGTTATAAACCAGCCGGGAAATGCCGCTACGCCAAGAAAGCTGGAAAAAGATGAATACTTTGTATTGGGCGATAACCGCAATGACAGTATCGACAGCAGAGACTCAAGTGTAGGCATTATCCGCCGTTCTGAGATCATTGGAAAAGTATTTTTCCGTATGTACCCGTTTTCTTCCTTTGGAAAAGTGGGATAAGAAAAGCGAGCAGGAAGGATTCAAACAAAAGAATGTTAAATAAAACAATTGCACAGATTAAAGAGGAATACCAGGCAGCAGCGTTAGCGATGCTGCCTGATTTTGTCAAAAACTATGAACAGGATACAAGAAATGGCGTCAAAAAGCTGGTATGCCAGGCGCAAAAAAAACTAAGCCAGCTGGAAACAGAACGTGCCCGTATGTACCAAATGCAGGAATATGAGCGCAGATATGCACAATATACATCGATTTGCGGAATTGATGAGGCGGGTCGTGGGCCGCTGGCAGGCCCGGTCGTTGCAGGAGCCGTAATTTTGCCAAAAGACTGCGGCATTTTATATATCAATGACTCGAAACAGTTATCTGAAAAAAAACGGGAAGAACTGTTTCAGGAAATTCAAAAGCAGGCAGTCGCTGTAGGCATAGGCATTGTCAGTGCGCAGCGGATCGATGAAATAAATATTTTACAAGCAACTTATGAGGCAATGCGCCAGGCTATAAATAATCTGGGGATAAAACCCGATATATTGTTAAACGACGCGGTTACGATCCCGCAAGTGCCGATTCCGCAAGTACCGATTGTCAAAGGAGATGCCAAAAGTATTTCGATCGGCGCGGCAAGTATCCTGGCAAAGGTGACAAGGGATCATATGATGATAGAATATGACAGACAGTATCCGGCATATGGATTTGCTGTCCATAAAGGGTATGGGACAAAGGCGCACATTGCTGCATTAGAGCAGCATGGCATCTCAAAGATACATAGAAAGACGTTTCTGACCCATTTCCATCTGGAGAAAGCCGCAGACGAACCGTGATTGTCTGCGTGCAGGCGGCAGTGACAAGAGGTATGATAGGAGGCAGGGAATGCAGATTACAGAATATTTCGAACAGTATCAACATATGCTTGACCATGCAGGGTCAGCTGCGCCCACATCCAAAGCGGAAGGGAATGCTGTACAAAGCTTGGTATCTAAGCTTGCTGAATTACAGACAGGTTCTGTATTTGAGGGCAGCATTAATGCGATTGACGGCTCAAAAGTACTGCTTGGACTCAGCAACGGACAGACAGTATCCGCCAGGCTGGAGGGCAGTATGAATTTGATGCTGGGGCAATCTGTATTTTTCCAGGTGAAATCCAATGATGGAAATACAATTGCGATTAAACCATATGCTGACGGAAAAATCTTTAACCCAACAATCCAAAAGGCATTAGAAGCAGCAGGCATGGAGATGACCAAGGATACGCTTGAAATGGTGAATCATATGATGGAAAAGGGGATGCCAATTGATAAAAATGCTTTGGCGTCCATGTACCATACACTGCTGAAAAATCCAGGGGTGCCGATGCAGACAGCAATAGCAATGGCAAAGCTGCAAATACCAGTAACCGAGCAGATGGCTGCTCAGTTTGAAAATTACCAAAATGACCGTCATGCAATGTTAAACCAACTGACAGAAGTGATCGATGCGCTTACAGATACGTATGGGAAAATGTCTGGAAAGGACTTGCAGCTGTTACAGTTTCATGAACAAGTCTTGGCAATTTTAGACGACGGCATGCCAAAACAGGAAAACCCGCTGTTTCAAACAATGCCAGCAAACAGCCAGGCGCAGCTATTATCCGGCGCATTGCTGCAGGAGCAGGCAGGATTGGACGCTTCTATCACTGGAATGCAGGATGGACAGGGCATAAAAGATGTCATAGAACAAATACAAACAGCGGATCAGCAAACCGCAGCACAGGAACAGGCTGATGCACAGAAATTGCCAGGCGCACAGGGAGAAGCTCTTACAGCAGATACAGCAGGAAAAATCGGAGAGCTTCTTAGCAAAAAGCAGATGGCAGCTTTAGAAGCACAGATCAAAGAGATATTCCCAGAGGCAAAGGATGCTAAATTAAATCCAAAGTTAACAGCAAAAGAATTTTTGGATGCAGTTTCAAAGCAGTTGAATAACCAGCAGTTTCCAGAAGAAAGCAAAGCTGCATTGGCCAGGCTGCTTTCCGGAAAAGAGTATCATGCGTTATTAAAGGATGCGATAGAACAGCAGTGGACGGTTCGCCCGCAGCAATTAAAAGAAGGGCAAAAGAGCGTTATTGATCAATTGTACGAAAAGCTGGACCGGCAGATGGGGCAGCTTGAACAGCTGGCGCAAAAAACGGGCATGGATACGAATCAATTGTCACAAACAGCAGCAGATGTGCGAAACAACATTGAATTTATGCACCAGATCAACCAGGCGTATACGTATGTGCAAATACCGCTGAAAATGGCAGGGCAGAATGCGCACAGTGATTTATACGTATATACGAATAAGAGGAATTTGCACCAGAAGGAAGGAGAACTGTCCGCTTTTTTGCATTTGGATTTAGAAAATCTTGGTTCTACAGATGTGGCCGTAAAAATGCTGGATAAAAATGTCAGCACGAAATTTTATCTGGCGGATAACGCTGCATATGACTTAATAGAAAAGAATTTGCCAATGCTGCAGGAGCGTTTGGAGAAGTTGGGCTATCAATGTAAAATTAGTGTTGAAAACTGCGAAAAAAATGTGGATTTTGTAGAAGATTTTCTTCAAAAAGGCCAGCCGGCAAAATCAGCTTCCCGCGGCATGGTCCATCGGTATTCCTTTGACGTACGTGCATAAAAACAGGCGTATACGGCAGTTTGGAAAAGAAGGAGTGAGCAGACAATGGCGCAGAAAAAAGAGAAGAAAGCAAAAACCGCAGTTGCACTTTCCTATGAACCAGGTGATCAGGCGCCAAAAAT
>CANDJR010000171.1 GCA_947385105.1 uncultured Eubacterium sp. | reverse complement strand
CTCAAACAATTCCATAACGCGATTAATGACATTTCCTTCTGCAGGTGCTTCTTCTAATTTGTCACAAGTTCCATCTTCTTTTACCAAATCCAAAAAATAGGATGCCTTATCTGGTTGTGTGCCCTTCTCGATTACATAGTAGCCAACACGCTCTGTTAGAGGATTCCATACAATATAAATTTCACGGCAATTTGTCTTGCTCAAATATTTCGTTGGCGTTACGATCTGCATAATATTCAAATCGTCGCGTACATTTAACTCCATGATTTCGAAATTTCCTTTTGTATAAGGAAACCGTTTTTCCTGTCCCATCTCTACATAAGGTACTTTATACAGCTCGCAAAGAACTTCTTGGGAAATGCTTTGGATAAATTCCATCTTTTCTTGATACAGTTTCTCTGGAATCTGATGAAATTCTACGTTATGCCTTGTCACCATACGGAAGTCTTCTGCTTTCATAGTAACCGCACGCACCTGGTTCTGTTTGGCATTTTGCTCTACCTTACGGCTTAACTCCAACATTTGCGTTTTTAGGATTAAATTGTCTTCCGATGGGTTTAATACAATTCCCTGTACCAATGTCTGATTGTCCAGAATCATAGAGACGCACTGTTTGTACTGCAATTTAAGCATCCCTTGATATTTTTGCTCTTTTGGAAATTTTTTCTGAGATGTAAATGCAGGCATGTACAAGTCTCCTTCTTGATTTTTCACTATATATGGCTGAAATCCGCCTTTTTGCGGAATCGCCATTGCAGGAACAAATAATTTTGTTCCAAGCAGTGCTGCAGTAAGCACCATAAGACCATCCTTGCCAGGTTCCTTTAAATAAGCCTGAATCACTTCCTCCAGTTTCGAATTGTCGATGTCATTTGTCTTTATATCCATGATTTCCTCTCATTTCCAATAATATCTTATGTTTCCTGTTTCTTAAACATATTCCTTCTATTTATTTTCAATATCATCTTTTGTTTTTCTGTCTCTTAAACATATTCCTTCTATTTAATTTTCAATATCATCTTTTGTTTTCTGTTTCTTACGTGATTCTGAAATATATTTTCGCATACCTTTTACTTTTTTCATTATAATCTTTTTCCGTAATTCTTAAAAAGTTTTTCGTATTTCTACATATATCTTCTTTTGTTTCGTGCTTCTTACGTAATTCTGAAATATATTTTCGCACTTCTTTTACTTTTTCTATTATAATAAACAAAAATACGTAACTGATTCGTAACATTTCATACGAAAATCTATTTATTATTATAAAGCAACTCAGTATAAATTGTAAAGATATTATTTAAACTGTAATGATTTTGTCTGTTACTATTTATAACTGGCTAAACACCCTACCGTTCAGACAACTGCCAAGCTGTTTCAAGGATGAATAAGGCTACAATCTGCTAAGCTCTTTTATGGGTGAATCGGCTACAATCTCACAACCTCTTTTATAAAAGAGCCTGTAATTAGAGTAACTTTTGTCTCAGGCAAACCAGATATTGTTTTTTTGCAAATGTAAGCGTATAATACAAATGTAAAAAAATAATCATTTGAAAGGAGTCTCATTTATGCACACATTTCAACCTTATCCGATCGATCTACTTGAATATAACCCATTCACAAAAATCGGGAAAGAATGGATGTTAATTACTGCAAGCAATGGTAAAAAAACAAATGCCATGACCGCAAGTTGGGGCGGTGTAGGTGTTCTCTGGGGTAAAAATACTGCATTTATTTTTGTCCGTGAGAGCCGCTATACAAAAGAATTTATTGATCATAGTGATTATTTCTCCATTACATTTTTTGAAGATACTCACAAATCAAAATCATTGCTCAAGTATTTTGGTGCAGTTTCCGGCCGCAATGAAGATAAAATTAAAGTCGCGCAGTTGCATGTCAACCATTATGAGGAAATCCCTTTTATTGATGAGGGGAATTTTGTCATCTGCTGTAAAAAAATGTCTGCTACACCGATTTTGCCTGAGCAGTTCCTAGATTCAGATATTGAAAGAAAATGGTATCAAGATCATGATCTGCATACCATGTACGTAGGTGAAATCAAACAAATATTGGCACGCTAATCCTTCGATAAGCCAGCCATGAACATATCATGTGTTATGCAGCAAGGCTGCAGGAAAACGAGGCAATAAACATAAAAAAGGGACTGCCGCATTCTGAAAACAGCATACCAAATACTGATTGAACATAAAAACAGTATCCTGTGTCTGCTTTTCGAAAAGCGGAAGTCCTTTTCATGAAACACAAGAAAAAAGCTCTCTTGCGTTCTTATCTTTTATTCATTTTAAGGCAGTTTCATATAC
Source organism: uncultured Eubacterium sp. (assembly GCA_947385105.1). Taxonomy (GTDB): domain Bacteria; phylum Bacillota; class Clostridia; order Lachnospirales; family Lachnospiraceae; genus Eubacterium_J. The sequence continues at coordinate 4,746 of CANDJR010000171.1, read as the reverse complement.
GATACAAGCAAAATCTCTGCATATTCCAGCGCTGCATGTTCTGCCTGTTTCCTTACACAAAAATTTCTGCCTGTATCCCGAGCAAATGTTTGTTTTCCTCTAATAGTGGGTAAACTACGTTTTGCAAAAAGCTTTCTACCTGTCTTGGCGCACGACCAATATATTTCGCAGGATCCATTCCAGCCTGCAGTTCTTCTAAAGACAACTGGAAAGACGGATCTGCTGCGATTAATTCCAGTAAGTTATTTTCCTGTCCGCGTATTTTAACATTTTCTCCTGCCTCCATAGACAGCTGGCGAATACGCTCATGCAGTTTTTGGCGGTCGCCGCCCTTTTTCACGGCATCCATCATGATATTTTCTGTAGCCATAAAAGGCAGCTCTGCCATCATATGCTTGCGGATCACTTGATCATAGACAACTAATCCGTCTACTACATTCAGGCATAAATCCAAAATACCATCAACCGCTAAAAAACCTTCCGGAATAGACAGCCTTTTATTTGCTGAATCATCCAATGTACGTTCGAACCACTGCACAGCTGAAGTAATTGCTGGATTTAACGCATCTACCATCACATACCGGGCAAGTGAAGCAATCCGTTCACTTCGCATTGGGTTACGCTTATAAGCCATAGCAGAAGATCCGATCTGTTTTTTTTCAAATGGTTCTTCGACTTCTTTTAAATGCTGCAGCAGACGGATGTCATTGGACATCTTATGTGCACTCGCTGCAATGCCAGACAAGACATTCGCTACTCTTGTATCCACTTTTCTGGAATATGTCTGCCCGGATACTGGATAACAGGAGGAAAAACCCATTTTTTTTGCAATCATTGGATCAATTTGATCAATTTTTTCCTGATCGCCTTGGAACAATTCCTGGAAACTAGCCTGTGTCCCAGTCGTTCCCTTAGAACCTAGCAATTTCATAGTTCCAATGACATGATCCAGATCTTCTAAATCCAACAAAAATTCCTGCATCCATAAAGTCGCCCGTTTACCAACTGTCGTTGGCTGCGCTGGCTGAAAATGTGTAAATGCCAAGGTCGGCATATCTTTATACGTATCTGCAAATTTTGCAAGTCTGTCTATTACATTGATCAGCTTTTTGCGAACTAAATGCAGCGCTTCTGCCATCAGAATTAGATCCGTATTGTCCCCTACATAGCAAGACGTAGCACCCAGATGAATAATGCCCGCTGCCTTTGGACACTGCAAGCCATATGCATATACATGACTCATAACGTCATGGCGCACCTCTTTTTCACGCTTGCGTGCCTCCTCATAATTAATATCCAACGCATTTGCTTTCATCTCGTCGATCATTTCCTGTGTAATGACCGGTTTCCCATCTTCTCCTGTAAGCCCAAGCTCCATCTCTGTCTGTGCTAACGCAATCCAAAGCTGCCGCCAGGTACGGAATTTTTTATCTTGTGAAAAAATGTACTGCATTTCTTCACTTGCATATCGGTCAGATAATGGGCTGCTGTATTTGTCTGTTGCCATAATTGTCTGCTCCTTCCTAAACCCCCGTCTTAGCAAAGCAGGGATTGCATTTATCGCCTTTATTGCAAATGGCTGCAAAGAGGCTGCTTTGTTTGCACATATACTGCATTTATTGATCAAAACACTCACCGCGTATATCTTCCTTTGGCGGTTCCATCGGATATTTGCCAGTAAAGCATCCCTTACAAATAGATAAGCCGTCTACCAATTCTTCCAAGCGTTCTACTTTTAAATACGCCAAACTGTCTGCACCGAGTTTTTCCCGGATCTCCTCCATACTGTGATTATATGCGATAAGATGTTCTCTCTTTGGAATGTCTGTCCCAAAATAACATGGCCACAAAAATGGCGGTGAGCTAATCCTCATATGCACTTGCGCTGCGCCGGCTTCTTTAAGCATTGTAACAATTCTGCCGGATGTCGTACCTCTAACAATCGAATCGTCAATAATAATAATGCGTTTGCCATTGACTGCTTCTTTAATTGCATTGAGTTTCACGCGGACGCCATCGGCACGGGAAGACTGTTTTGGCTTAATAAATGTCCTGCCTACATACCCATTTTTCATAAATGCGACTCCGTAAGGAATCCCGGATTCCATAGCATATCCAAGCGCCGCCGCATTACCGGATTCTGGTACGCCAACGACCAAATCTGCATCTGCCGGAGAATCTAATGCCAAAAATTTTCCAGCCTTAATTCTGGAATTATAAACACTGACACCATCGATATGGCTGTCAAGCCTGGCAAAGTAAATATACTCAAAAATACATCTTGCCGTCTTCTCTTTTGACATACACAGCGTTGTGTCTGACTGGATACCCCCCTCTGGTGAAATGGTCACAACCTCCCCAGGATGGACATCCCGGATATATTCTGCGCCAATTGTTTCTAAAGCACATGACTCAGATACTAAAATATAAGTATTCTCACGCTTTCCGATCACAAGCGGCTTAAAGCCAAATGGATCTCTGGCGCCAATTAATTTGCGCGGACTCATGACAACAAGCGAATAAGCTCCTTTAATTTTCCGAACTGCACGTACAACAGCTTCTTCTACTGTTTTTGAGCTAAGACGTTCTCTTGCAATATGGTAAGCGATCACTTCTGAATCAATCGTTGTCTGGAAAATAGCTCCCGTACGCTCTAGTTCCTGCCTGAGCTCTGCAGCATTAATTAAATTTCCATTATGTGCCAAGCCAAGTGTACCTTTGACATAATTTAGCACTAAAGGCTGTGCATTTTCCCTAACAGAAGCTCCTGCTGTAGAATACCGGACATGGCCTACGCCGATGTCACCTTGAAGCTTTCCCAGGTTTTCCGGGTTAAACACTTCATTTACCAGCCCCATGTCTTTGTACGAATCAACTTTTCGTTTTGGCCCTTTCGTATCACTCACTGCAATGCCGCAGCTCTCCTGCCCTCTGTGCTGGAGTGCAAACAACCCATAATAAATGTCTGATGCAACATTGTTTCCAGCAAAATCATAGACGCCAATGACACCGCATTCTTCGTGAAGGCTGTCCATACATGGAGTTCCCGGTACCTGATAATTGTCACACATAAATACCCCTCCGGTTTTTGATAATAAATCTGCCTTGTTTTTGCTTTTTACTTCCTAACTGTTTTATGCACTAGGAAACGTTTCTCCTGTCAAAAGCTCGTATGCTTCTTTATATTTAGCAGCTGTTTTTTCTACTACTTCATCTGGCAGTAAGTTGCCGCTGTTTGGGTTTTCCTTTAGCCAATCTCTAACAAACTGTTTATCAAAAGATGGCTGCCCGCACCCTGGCTGGTACCCTTCCAAAGGCCAAAATCTGGAGCTGTCCGGCGTAAGCATTTCATCGCCTAATACGATAGTTCCATTTTCATCCAAGCCAAATTCAAATTTTGTATCCGCAATAATAATATTTCTTTCCAAAGCATATGCTGCACATTTTTTATATAAACGAATCGTACAATCCCGAATCTGTTCTGCATAGGCTGTCCCTTTTCCAGGAAACAGCTTTTCTAAAATTTCTTCACTTTCTGCAAAGGTAATATGTTCATCATGATCCCCTAAATCGGCTTTTGTCGTCGGTGTGTAAATCGGCTCTGGAATCTGCTGCGACTCTAGCATACCGTCCGGCAATTTGATTCCGCAGACAGTCCCGTCTTTTTGGTAGCTTTCCCATCCGCTTCCAGTGATATAGCCACGTACAATACATTCAATTGGCAGCATAGTCAATTTTTTACATTTCATACTTTTCCCGGCGAATTCTGTTGTCCGGAAAAATTCCGGCATATCCTCCACATCTGTAGAAATCATATGGTTTGGCACAATATCTTTTGTGTAATCAAACCAAAAGCTAGACATTTTTGTCAATACAGCGCCTTTATCTACAATTTTATTTTGCAGGATATTGTCAAATGCAGATATCCGGTCTGTTGCTACAATAATCAGACTGTCCCCATTATCATATACTTGGCGCACTTTTCCTTCCTTGATTGGTTTAAATTCTGTACTCATTCTCGTCCTCCATATATAAACCATTGCCGTTACATCCAGAATCATAGTTGATTGCCTAATACAGATGCATTATAATACATTCATTTCATAAAAGCAATGGTCTGAATCATTTTCTTACGGACTTTGCAGTAACCGCAAAGTCCGTAAGAACGTGTATGTTCAGCCATGCGTGAATGCAGTCCTTGGCGTCTTTCTTTCAGAAAAAGCAAAAAAAAGCTATGCACCATACCATTTTCGTTGTATAATAAAAAACTGGAACATACATTGTTCATGCGAATCATTGAGAGGAGGATGCATCATGTTAAAACGGATTGGCTGCATTTTATTTTGTTTGCTCCCGTTAGTCCTTACGATTGGACTGCAGTTTTTGGTCACAATTCCAATATTTGGTATTTCCGCTCTGCTCGTACTGCTGCGAAACCGCTCTTTACACTTGTCTGCGTCAGAGCTTTATCAAAAGTGCATTGCCCTTTGGTCAGAACAAAATTTATCTGTTTGGATTTCTGTCGTGTATGCCATTACTGCGCTGCTTATCTTTTGGTTTTGGTATCATAAAAAAATTGCAGATGAACAGGAACAAATTCCTATACGTCTGGCTTTCAATAAACAAATTGTCTTTGGGACGCTGCTGCTGTCAATTGGCATGCAGTATGTCACAACATACCTTACGAGTTTTGTCAGCGTACTGCACCCAGAATGGATGGATGTGTACGAATCTTTAATGGATTCC
>CANDJR010000170.1 GCA_947385105.1 uncultured Eubacterium sp. | reverse complement strand
TGCTTGTTTCCATACCTTACGCTTTCTTGCGTATTTCTTCTTTACCTGCTTGTTTCCATGCCTTACGCTTTCTTGCGTATTTCTTCTTTACCTGCTTGTTTCCTTATCTTACGCTTTCTTGCGTATTATTTCTTTGCCTGCTTGTTTCCATACCTTACGCTTTCTTGCGTATTTCTTCTTTACCTGCTTGTTTGCTGGCACTTTTTGCCTTGTTTCCTACTTAGATCTCTGCCAGCTTTTCATGCAGATTTTTTTTCGCCTCGTTTCCTAAAAAAGCCGTTTCTGCTGCATGATGCATCAGCTGCTTTATTTCCCTGTCGCTAATCCCATACGTATTTTGAATAAAAGCCAGCTCCTTTGTCATAGAACTGCTGCTCACTGTCCGGTTATCTGTGTTTATAGAAACTAAAATGCCTGCATCTAAAAATTCCCGCAGTGGATATTGTTTCGGATCTTGCACTGCCTTTGTCTGCAAGTTACTGATAGGGCACATTTCCACCCCTATCTGTGCGTCCCGTACCTTGCGCTGCACCGCCTGATCCATTCGCATTGCAATCCCATGGCCAATCCTGCCTGCCCCAGCCTGCACTGCTTGTACAATATTGCGCACATCCTGGCATTCTCCTGCATGGATCGTAAATGGCATGCCCATTGCTTTGACCTGCTGAAACAATCCCATAAATAGGGACATCGGATATTGTGCTTCTGCTCCTGCCAAATCCGCCGCACAGACACCTGCACCCAGAAATTCGCATGCAGCCTGTATCATACGGATATTTTGTTCCTCACTGTGATGACGCATCGCACAGACAATGACCTGGTATGCCACGCCAAAATCCTGCTTTCCTTTCTCAAGCCCTTTTAGCAGCGCAGCAATCACAGCAGACGTATCCATTTGCTCTGTCACAGATAAAAGAGGCGCAAAGCGTATTTCTGCATAGCAGACATTTTCCCTGCTCATTGTCCGTAATACATCATAGCCTGCCCCAAAAAGACCTTCTTCATCCATCAGGCAAGTTCCTGGCAAAGCAAATTTTTCTAAATACTCCGCCAAACTTGCACACTGTTGTGTAACACATAGTTCTTCAGGTGCTACATCACGCTGCAGTCTTGCCTGTATAAATTCCCTGCTCAAAGAACCGTCCAGATGGCAATGGAGCTCTATTTTAGGCAGTTTAACTAATTCTTCTACCGTCATAAGCTGCGCCTCCCTTTTTTCAACTAAGCCAAATCCTTTGGCCCAAACCCTTGCGGCATCAATTCTTTTAATGTATAAATATCGTATTTTTCAATGCCTGTTGCTAAAATAATCTGAAATGTATCAGGCTCGCAAAACTCCATCATCACTTGACGACATACTCCACATGGGGCTGCATATTCTGTCAGCACTCCATTCTTGCCTCCTACAATACAAATCGCCTGAAATGCACGTTCGCCTTCACTGACTGCTTTAAAAAAGGCTGTCCGTTCTGCACAATTTGTCGGCGTATAAGCTGCATTTTCAATATTGCAGCCTGTGTAAAATGTACCATTTTTTGCCAAGAGAGCCGCTCCCACTTTAAATCCAGAGTACGGCGTATAAGAAAACGCAAGCTGCTCAATTGCAAGCGTAATCATGTGTTCTATTGTCTGTTGATCCATAAATATGCCATCTCCCTAAAATTGGTAGTGTTAACTTATATTGCCGAAATCGGCTAAACCTCAGTACATTTTGCCCGATCCTTTTTAATAAGAGTTCGCAGTGCATCCACTGCAACCTGAACGGCCAGATCCGTATCGTGCACAACTGGATTTTCCAGGCCGCATTTTTCTCTCTCCTGATTTGCAATGACAAGGAAACACGAGCCTGCGCGGACATGCAGATGACTGGCAGCGACAAACAGCGCTGCTGATTCCATCTCAGATGCCAAAGTACCCAGCCGTTTCCATGCCTCCCACTTAGCCATCAGCTCGTAACTGACTGGCATAACCTCTGGTTCATGCTGTCCATAAAAAGAATCTTTGCACTGTACGACCCCAGTATGAAAGCAGCATCCCTTTTTTTCGGCAGCTTCTACCAATGCATTGGTTACCGCTAAATCTGCAACTGCCGGAAATTCAATCGGCGCATATTCTCTGCTTGTGCCTTCCATTCGTACAGCTCCGGTGGCAACTACAATATCTCCGCTTTTTACCTCTGTCTGTATACCGCCGCAAGTCCCAATCCGCACAAACGTATCTGCACCACACCGATGCAGTTCTTCTAACGCAATCGATGCAGACGGCCCACCGATTCCCGTTGATGTTACACTCACCTTTACGCCATCCAGCATCCCGCTAAAAGTCACATATTCTCTGTTATCTGCAATGAGTACTGGATGCTCGAAATAACGCGCTATCTTTTCGCATCTTTTCGGATCTCCTGGTAAAATCACATAACGGCCAACCTCTCCATTTGCTACCTGTATATGGTATTGCCTGCTTACATCTTCTGAATAGTTTTTCATACCTGCCTCCTCATAATTATAACCATAGCTGACATCATCTGATACTGCCGAGCGTATTTTCCCTTTTCATAAAAAACGCACGACTCATCCAAATCCTCTTGTGTTTGTTGTTATATACTCTTGTCCACGGAAGATAGTTTTAACTTATATATTAGTATAGCGCTTCTTTGCACGATTGTATATAAAAACATTGTGGATCATAGAAATTTACCCTCAGTGGATAAAGGGATAGTTACTGTTCACTCCGTTCTCAGTAACATGCAAAAATTCATCTAAAATTGCCTTCGGCAATGGAATTTTTGCACTCCTGAATCATTTTCTTGCGGACTTTGCAGTCAATGCAAAGTCCTGTGTGAACAGTAACAAGGGATAACATTTCATATTTTTGAATTCGAAAAGAATCTTGCCATTTTCTTTTGGATCTCCTATAATAATTAGAACAAAAATCAAACGCAAAGGATGGCAAAGGAGAGGAAACTGTTTTGAAAGTCTTAGTTGTAGAAGATGCGCGGGATATGAATTTACTGATTACAAAAACCTTGAAAAAGGCAGGGTACAGTGTAGATGGCTGTTTTGACGGTGAAGAAGCTTTAACCTATCTGCTTGGCGCTGAATATGACGCAATTTTATTAGACGTCATGCTGCCAAAGCTGGACGGTTTTTCACTGCTGCAAAGGCTGCGCAGCCAGCATATCAATACCCCTGTGCTGCTTCTAACTGCGAGAGATGCTGTGGCAGATCGGGTAAAGGGGCTGGATCTTGGTGCGGACGATTATTTAATCAAGCCTTTTGATTTTGACGAGCTGCTTGCCAGAATTCGTGCCATAACCCGTAAGTACGCTGGCCACCGCAGCAATTTATTGTCGATTGCAGATCTGTATATTGACACAAAAAAACGCACAGCCAGCCGCGGCGGAGAAGAAATCGCTTTACTGCCAAAAGAATTTACCATTCTGGAATATATGCTGCGCAACAAGGGCATTGTATTATCCAGGGAGCAGTTAGAAAATCAAATCTGGAATTATGAGTATACAGGAAATTCCAATAATATAGATGTCTATATTAGCCGCCTTCGCAAAAAGATCGATTATGCATCTCAGGTGAAGCTTTTGCATACGATCCGTGGCATTGGCTGGGTACTCCGGATCGACGATGCCGATTTGGAGCATATAAAAACTGCCTCTGCCCAGGAGGGATTATGAAGAAATTTTCTGTAAAAACCCGTATCGCGGTCTGGCTTTCTCTGCTCATGGCATTATTATCCATTCTGCTGCTAAGTTTTATGCTAGTTATTAGCAACTCTGTTGCCACAGAAACCGCAATGTCCCAGCTTTCCTATACAATGCAGGAAAATATATCTCAAATATCTCTGCGCGACGGCAGATTGTCACTGGGAAAAAGATTTCGTTTTTTTAAAAGAAATGTTCGGACTATCATATACAATGAAAATGAAAAATTATTAGCAGGCAGAATGCCCGTATCCTTTTCGGAAGAAGAACCGTTTCAAAACGGCTTAACCCGAACCGTATTTACCGAAGAAGATACGTATCTTGTTTTAGATCTATGTCTTTGCCTCCAATGGAAAGACCGCATCTGGGTGCGCTGCCTTATAAAGGCCCCAGATACCCAAGAAACAACGCAGAATTTACTGATTGTAATGATGTTTACGCTGCCTGTTTTTTTAATACTGTCTGCATTTGGCAGCTACTGGATTGCACGCCAGGCATTCCGGCCGCTTGAGAGCATTACTGCAACCGCAAAAGCTATTACAGAATCCCAGGATCTCTCCCGCCGCATTGGACTGCCTCCTGGCCGGGATGAATTTTCTCGTTTGGCCAAGACTTTTGATCAGTTATTTGAACGGCTGGAGCAGGCATTTGAAACGGAAAAACAATTTACGGCAGACGCTTCGCATGAATTGCGCACTCCAGTATCTATTATTAAGGGCGCTTGCGAATATGCCCAAAAATATGACGAAACTCCACAAGATCAGCAGGAATCCATTGCCATGATATACCGGCAGACATTGAAAATATCGCGGATAATTTCCCAGCTGCTGCATATGACAAGGCTGGAACAAGGCACAGAACAAAGCCTGTTTGAATATGTCGCATTGGATCAGCTGATGCAAAACTTATGTGCCGAACAGTTCTATGAACCGAATCGGCTCATTGTAGAAATGCGAAAAACGGTTGTCTTTGCAAACCCTTCCCTATTGTCGCGCCTTATTCAAAACTTAATCGAAAATGCTTTTAAATATGGTAAACCCAATGGGTGCGTATGGGTATCCGCTTGTAAAACAGATCAGGAAGTGCTCATTCAAGTAAAAGACGACGGCATAGGCATCCCTTTGGATCAGCAAGACAAAATCTGGCAGCGCTTTTATCAAATCGATCCTGCCCACAGCAGCGAAGCCGGCACAGGGCTTGGACTTTCTATGGTACTGCAAATTGCCAAGGTACATAATGGTACTATGTCGTTAGAAAGTACGCCTGGCGAAGGCAGCACGTTTACCCTGCACCTGCCTGCTTTATAAAATCCATTTTTTTCTGCACAAATTTCATATATTTTTCATATTTGTGCAGTAAAATAAGGAGTGAGCTTTACCTTTACGTATTATTGTCGCAGAAAATTGCTGTAAAGCACATTATTGCAATATATCGAAAAACAAGAGCAAGGAGTAAGCAGCATGAAAGTAAACTATTTTCTATCCACTATCGGACTGGCCGCCCTGCTGTGTGCAGGCTGTGCCAATCAGCCGCAAAAACAAATGAGATATATTGGAAGTGAGAACGCAAGAGAGTTAGCGTTGTCAGATACAGGCGTTTCTTCGTCTGCGGTAGACTTCATTTCTACGGATTTGAAAAAACGCAGCGGAATTGATTATTATCAGGTATGCTTTCTCACATCTGGCAAAAAATACAGTTATGATATCGATGCCTTATCTGGCATCATTATTGATCGTGACATACCTGAACAGTCGGATAATGATACTGTAGTTTCTCCAGACAAAGATACCTCTAAACCGAATTCTGCTGAAACGCCAAAAAATTCAGACAACTCCATGCTTACGATAGAAGAAGCTCAGGCAAAAGCGCTAAATCATGCCGGACTGAGCGCCAAGCAGGTTACTTTTGTCAAAAGCCAGCCTGATATGGAGGATGGTCTTTACATCTACGATATCGAATTTTACACCAAAAAGCATTGTGAGTACAGCTATAATATTGACGCCTATACAGGAAAAGTACTCAGTCTTGAATACGATGCAAAGGAAAACTATCGCAGTTCTTCTGACCAATCCCGTCATGAGATGTTATCTGAACAGCAAGCTATGAAATTAGCTTTAGATAAAGTCCCAGGTGCTGATGTACACGATATTTGCGAATTTGAAACAGATTCTGACGACGACCATATGATATATGAAGGTAAGATCCTTCACCAAAATATAGAATACGAGTTTGAAATTGACGCCTACAGCGGAAATTTCTGCAAATGGCAAGAAGAACCTATTGAGCCTTAATGTGTGATTGAATCTTTCCATTCGGAAAGTTTTCAATAAGAATATGATAAAATTAGGAGGGAAGAAATATGAAAAACAAACTGAAATCCACAAAGTTTTTAACAGTTTGCTTAACAGCAGCAGGAATTTTAAGCTTTACACAATCTGCCTATGCTGCAAAACTGCAAAACATCAATGATGCCAGGGCAAAGGCATTGCAGAAAGTTCCAAATGCAACGATTACTGACGCAGATCAGGATTATGAAAAAGGCGTCCTTGTATATGACATAGAATTAGTCAAAGGAAACAAAAAATATGATATTATGTACCGTGCTTCGGATGCCAAAATATTAGAATATGAATGGGAATCCATTGTTGTCAGACCAAGCAGCAGCGCGATGATAAGCGAAAGCAAATGCCGCAGCCTTGCGCAACAGAAAGTGAAAAAAGGGACGATTGTAAGCATTACGCAAAAATACGACGACGGTATTGAGATCTACAAAGTAAAAATGACCAAAGGAAGTAAAACCTACACATTAAAATATCATGGCCGCACAGGCGCGCTGCTTTCCTATGATTGGGAACTGAAATCATCTGCAAGCACTCCTGGTTCATCAACGTCCAAATATATTGGCCTTAAAAAGGCAAAACGAATTGCTTTAAACAGCGTGCCTGGCGCTACTGTTGTAAAAGCAGAATTTGATACAGACGACGGTGTACCTGTCTACGAAATCGAACTCATCAAAGGCAGCTACGAGTATGAATTTAAAATCCATGCGCAGACCGGCGCTATCTTAGAGCAGGAAAAAGATTGGAATGATTAGTAAGCAGTAATTAAAAAGGAATCTGTTTTTGTGTTTTTTCTCATATACCCTCAGTGAACAAGAGGATACACGGTTTTCACCACAGATTTGTAATTCTGCCGCGTTGCTGTCGCTCAACGTACCTCCAGTACGCTTCGTTCCAGTGCCTTGCAGAATCACAAATTTCAGATACAAAACTCCTTGGAACCCCAAGTACCAGTTTTTGTTGGCTGGCGGCGTGTATCCCCTTGTCCACTGAGGGTATTGACATCTGATTAAACCAAGAATATAATTAAAAAGGAAG
>CANDJR010000169.1 GCA_947385105.1 uncultured Eubacterium sp. | reverse complement strand
ACGAGGGAGAGAATATTTCAAAAAAGAACCGGACGTATTGTGAATTAACGGCACAATATTATGCATGGAAAAATGTAAAGGCGGATTACTATGGATTTTTCCATTACCGAAGGTATATGAATTTTGCCAAAGTATATCCAGTCCGGTTAGATGGGAAATACCCGGCAGGGAGGCAGGCACCTTATACAGAGGCTGGGCATATGGAGCAGATTTTAGAAGAATGTGCACTGGATGAAGATAGCATTCGGGCGGTCGTAGAAAAATATGATGTAGTAACTGTGCTTTCAGAGCATATGGATGTGACTGTCTATAAGCAATTTTGCCAATTTCATAACAGGGTGGATTTGGATCAGATGCTTGCGATTGTAAAAAAGCGCAGGCCAGAATTCGCCTCGTTTTGTGATACTTATATGAATGGAAAGTATATTTATTTTTGTAATATGTACATCATGAAGCGGGAGTATTTTATGTCATACATGGAATGGCTGTTTCCACTGCTGGAAGAATTTGAGGCAAACAAAGACTTTTCCAGGTACAGCGGGAAACAAATGCGTATTACAGGATACTTAGCCGAGCGGCTCTTTGGCATTTATTATACTTGGTTAAAGCAGCAGGGACAGGCAAACTGCTGTGAGCTGCAGTATATGATTTTGCATGAAAATACAAGGAGTTTGCGGCTATGGAAACAAGGACCGCAGGTTACGATAAATATGAAAAAATTAAACCGGATGCTGCCGGCAGGATCGCTGCAGCGCAGGGTTGTGCGGAAACTACTGGGAAGGTTTTTATGGGGAAACCAGGATTAAATAAGGAGGTTGTATGGTGGAAATACAAAAAATTTTATTTCCAAAGATTGCACGGTGCACTGAGCAAGAGCTTTATTTTCGAAAGCCAGATGGAAAACAAAACTTTATGATTCAAAATGAATCGCAGAACCAAGGTTCTAAAATGCTTACATATCATTATAGTGAAGGTTTTTTGTGTTTAAAAGAAGGAGAATCTGCTGCATTTGATACATACTTTAATGGCTTTTCCATTGAAAAATGGAAAAAGTATACAATTCTGGATAATCTGTCTTTGTGTCTTACGCTGCAGGGGAATATTAAAGTAACACTGATAAACAGGCAGAAAATACATGAGTATGTGAGCAAGCAGATCCTAAGTGAGACGATAGTAAATACTGCGCATCAGCAAATATACCGTTTTGCTTATGATATAAAAAATGCAAAGGGAATGCTGTCGTTTGAGATTGAGGCAGGCAAAGGGGGCGGTACGTTATATACTGGAGGCTATCACTGCGAGCTTGCACATAATGCTTTGCGCCAGATCAAGATCGGTGTTGGGATCTGCACGTTTCGAAGGGAAGACTATCTTACAAAAAACCTGTGTATCTTAAGAAATGAAATTCTGGAAAATAAGGAATCTCCACTCTATGGACACCTGGAAGTGCATGTGGCGGACAATGGATGTACGCTGGATGTACAAGATTTGGAAACAAGTAATATATTCATATATCCAAACAAAAACTTGGGCGGGACAGGCGGATTTACCAGATGTATGGCTGAAATGAAAAAGAAGCATCGGAAACATGGAACAACACATGTCTTGCTCATGGATGATGACGTCATGATAGAACCAGAGGCATTAGTTAGGACATATTTTCTGCTGGCATTGGCAAAAGAAGAATATACAAAAGCTTTTATTGGCGGTGCGATGCTGCGCCTGGACAGGCAGACAGTCCAAACAGAAGCAGGGGCTGTGTGGAACCAAGGAGTGCTGGATTCTCTAAAAAAGGAATTGGATGTAAGAAGCTGTGAGGCATGTCTTTACAATGAAACAGAAGAATACGCACAGTTCCATGCCTGGTGGTATTGCTGCTTTCCGCTTTCTATCGTTACTAGCAGCAACTTGCCACTACCCCTTTTCATCCGAGGAGATGATGTAGAGTACGGGCTGCGCAATATGAAGCAATTGATTCTGCTAAATGGGATTTGTGTTTGGCATGAGCCGTTTGAAAATAAGTATTCCTCATTTCTTGAATATTATATCATCCGTAATCAATTAATTGTGAATGCCTTTCATTGCCCGCAATTTGGGGCAAAGCAGTTAAATAAATGTATGTTAGCGCATTGCTTGCGGGAAATCACATATTACCGCTATAAAAATGTAGATTTATACTTGCAGGGTATCCAGGATTTTTTAAAAGGTCCGCAGTGGCTGATGCGGCAGGATGGCCAGGAATTACATAGTAAGGTGGTACAGGCAGGGTATCAGGCACAAGAATTAGAAAAGTTAGATATGCCTTTTTCCTACCCGGTTTATGAAGAAAGCAAGAACGATTTTGGACAAAACAGTACAAGACTCAAACGGTTTCTGACGCTGAACGGCTTACTGCTTCCGCCAAAAGGAGATAGCATTACACCAATGGCGTCGGCGATTGGAGTAAACTTTTACCGGAAAAACCGTGTGATGAATTATGATATATGGAGTAAAAAAGGCTTTATCACAAGCCGTTCGTTTTCAAAAAGTATACAATATATATTCCGTGTATTTGGCATGGTATTTGTGAACCATGTATATTTAAAGAAGGCACAAAAAGCATATCAAAGGGATGGGAAATATATGCAGACATGGGATTACTGGAAAAGTAGCCTTGATATTACTAACAGGAAAAGGGAAACAGGAGGATCATGAAACAAAGAGGGGTTTTCATGTCCATGCGGACAGTTATAGCAGATTTGATAGGCACACATGTAAATAAAGAAGGGGACAAAGAAAACTGTATACCACAAACCACAGCAGAAACAGTCTCGCACAAGCAGGCGAATGATATCACGGTTGATATCATTACGCGGCATGCATTTCCAGCATTAGAAAGAATGGAAAAGAGTGATCAGGATACTTATGTAAATTGTCTGCAAGTGATAAAAAAGATAGAAGAACTTGGAATAGATACAAGTACATTATTGTATCCGGAATTAGGTCTGCAAAAATTGGAACAGACCATACAGGAAATGGAGAGTGGGAATACGCGTGGGATGGATGTAGTAGAATTTACAGGCACAACATCCCAAGAACTGCAAGAAGCAATCGATATAAATGCTGGCAATGTACTTGATATACGTTCGGATAAGATTATAGTATCAGAAACAATTAAATTAAAAAATGATACGCATATTCGAGGTAATGGTGTGGAGCTAATATGCAGCGGAACAGAATTTGTGATGTTTGGAGAACATCTATCAAAGGTCAGCATTGATCGAGTAAAAATAGCGGGAAATGCTGATTATGGTATTTTTATGACAGACAGCAGCGATTTTCGTATTACAGGATGTACCATTTCTGATATGAAGCAAAAAGCTATTTGCATCGTGGAAAAGGCATCTGGATTCCTGATTTGCAGGAACCATTTCATGAAAAATCAGTCAGGCAGCCTATATATCGCAGGTGAAGTAACAAGAGGATTGATAGATGAAAATTATATTTCCTGTAGTGATGGGACATCCAACTGGATGGCAGGCTTGGTTCTGACACATGCTGCGCCGGATATCAAATGGGATATCTGGGAAAAGTTTGACCCAGCACACCGCTGCCCACGCAGGGGAAAGATATCAGGGGAGACCAATTGTCCGCATGATATTTTAATCAGAAACAATCAGATTACCGATAACCGATCATCTGGCATATACGCTGATGGGGCATATCGCTGCTTTGTAACGAATAATACGATAAACCAAAATGATAAAGAGGGGATCTGCCTGGATTATGGAACGTTTGGGTTCTACTTAAAGGAAAATATAGTTAAAGAAAATGGAAAAAGAGGACACCAGACAGATGAAGAATTAGAGATGGATTTTGTGCTAGGTGCAGGGAGGATGGCAGATGGCTCTGCAAAAGCAAAACTTCCGGGTGTATCCATAGATAATGCTGCGTATAACATACTTGAAAATAACATTATTGCAGGCAATTATGGCAGTGGAATTAAAATGGTAAGGACTTCTGTGCGCAATTTAATCAATGAAAACATTGTTCGGGATAATAACCGGGGAAAAAATGACATGTACCATTTCTTTGGTATAGAGGCAGGATGGGCGCCAGCAGATTTGCCTGGTGAAGAACTAGATTATACGCCAAGCTTTGAAAATATTATATGCAGGAATAGTATCGTGGGTAATCATTATGCAGGAGTATTTGTCGGCCAGGAATGTTATGTCAACGATGTCTTTGATAATATCATTATGGAAACAGAACTATTTGCAGTAGAAGCAATCAGTCACAAATTTAACAGTATTGTAAATAATGTGTCTCTTGCAGAGAACAGAATTGAGTGTTAAACAGACAGTAACGAAAGAAGGAGCAGTAAATAGTATGAAAGTTGTAATCCTGGCAGGTGGGTTTGGTACCCGTATTAGTGAGGAGAGCCATTTGATTCCAAAACCAATGATTGAAATAGGTGGGAAACCGATTATCTGGCATATTATGAAGGAATATTCATATTATGGATATCATGAATTTATTATTTGCTGCGGCTATAAGCAGCATGTCATTAAGGAGTGGTTTGCTGATTATTATTTATATAACAGTGACATTACTTTTGATTTTACAGATAGCAATCGTATGGAAGTGCACAACAATGTAGCAGAGCCGTGGAAAGTGACTATTGTAGATACAGGTTTAAATACAATGACCGGCGGCAGGATAAAAAGAATCCAGCAGTATATCGGTGACGAACCTTTTATGCTGACTTATGGAGACGGCGTATCAGATGTAGATATCCGCAAGCTGGAATCATTTCATAAAGCACATGGAAAGATAGCAACCGTGACAGCAGTTAATATCAGGCAGAGATTTGGGGTGTTAGATATTCAAAAAGATGGCTGCATTAGTAGTTTCCGCGAAAAAGATCATTCTGACGGTGGGATGATTAATGGCGGCTATATGGTTTTAAACCCAGAGATCTTTGATTATTTAGATGACGATGAAACTGTTTTCGAAAAAGAACCAATGCAGCGGCTTGCATCAGAGCAGGAACTGATTGCTTACAAGCATTCAGGATTTTGGAAATGTATGGACACACAGCGGGATAAACAGCAGTTAGAACATATGATTTCCTCTGGAACAGCATTATGGATGAAGTGGCAGATGGGACAATAACAGAGGCAGGAAAGATAAAATGAACATACAAATAAAAAAGAAATATTTTTTTGTAATGGCCTATTTGTATATGCTATTTCCAGTCATGATTTTTATGCTGACATGGTTAAAAATTTATGTCGGGATTCCAATGGCAGCTATTATGGCAGTTGGATGGTTTTATATTTATCGGCATGATTACAAGAACAATTCGGATGTGATACAATTGCCACTCAAACATATTTGTATCATTGCATGCATACTGTTTGTTTGGGTTGCTTTAACCGGATTAGGAAAGTTATTTTATGAAACTCAAGATTGGCATGCAAGAAATGCAATTTTCGTGACTTAATCGATTTTCCATGGCCTGTCGTGTATGAACAGACAGGGACAGCACTGGTTTATTATCTGCTGCAGTGGATTGTGCCGGCAGGGTTTGGAAAACTTTTTGGATGGCAGGCGGGAAATTTAGCGCTGTTATTTTGGAATTTTTTAGGAGTTTTTCTTGTGTATTTGCTCCTTGTAAATTTGTGCAAAAACAACAAAAAAGCAGCACTATATACCATTATGCTAATATTTATATTTTTTGGAGGATTAAATCAGGCTGGAAAATTAGTAGCATCTATTTTTGCAGGGACACCACCCAGCATATATGGTTCGGAAGATGGCTGGCTGGATTTTGTCAATGGATACCAGTATTCGAGCAATGATACCTTGCTCTCATGGGTATTTAATCAAACGATTGTACCTTGGATTGCTGTTGCAGTGGCTATCTCAGAACAAAAAGTCCGCAACTTCGCATTTATAGGTTTATTGGTACTTCCTTTTGCGCCATTGCCGTTTATTGGCATATTTATCATGCTAATGACTCTGGGAGTTCAATGGTGTGTTTGTAAAATAAGAGAAAAGCAATACAAGAGTATTTTTTTAGAATTATTTAGCATTCCTAATATTTGTGCGATATGCAGTGTGTTTTTATGCTTTTGGCCCTATTTTTCTACAAGCAAAAACGGTATGCAGCTAGGCTGGTATATAAAACCGGAAAACTTTGGGTTTAAAGAATGGGTATATCTGACGCTGTTTTTCTTTTTTGAAGTAGGAGTATATGTATTGCCTTTATGGAAGACTTATAAAAAAGATGTGCTTTTTCATGTATCGTATCTTGCTATGTACTTGATTCCTCTCATGCGGGTAGGCTTGGGAAGGGATTTTTGCATGCGGGCGCCTGTTGGATTATTATTTTTACTGCAAATTTATATTACGCAGTATATTGTTGCAAAAAATGCATTTTCGAATAAACAATTGCGTACTACGATTCTATTGATCATGCTTTTGACATTAGGCGGGTTCAATATTGTTACTGAGTATGCAGGTTAGTTATATAATATCAGGATGCAGGGAACGATTCCGCTTCTCTGTGACGATATTATAACGTTACAGGATAAAGATCCAGATCAATATTATTATGGTAATTTTCTCGCAGAAGATTACAAGGAAAAATTCTTTTTTAAATACATGGGCGGACAGTAAACTTGCTGCAAAATGATGAATTATATGGAAAAGGAAGACGTTGTAAATATAGAGTGAAGAAGAAAGGTGATAGATTGTATGAAAAAATTGAACCGCTCATGCCCTGTCTGCGGCAGCAGGCAAGGGACAGTTATTACAACAGTAGATGCAGCATTGCCAAATGATTTGTCTATACCTGGAAAATATGATGTTGTTGCCTGTACAGAGTGCGGGTTTACTTATGCAGATGTCAATGCGTCACAGGATGCATATAATAAATACTACCGGACAAGTAATGTTTACAGTGCAGATGCAGAGATAAAGGCAGAGAGTAACTGTCGTTACAATGAATTGCGCTGTCAATTATTAAAACAATATGTGGATCGTGAAAAACAGATTTTAGATGTCGGGTGCGGAAGCGGAAAGCTGCTGGCTTACTTAAAATCAATGGGATATGACAGCC
>CANDJR010000168.1 GCA_947385105.1 uncultured Eubacterium sp. | reverse complement strand
TCTTTTGACGGGCTGTTGGTTGATTTTGCAAAGCGCATTGATGCGACCATTGTCATTCGCGGGCTGCGTGCAGTGACTGATTTTGAGTATGAGCTGCAGATTGCGCAGACAAACCATGAGGTATATCAGGAAATTGAAACTGTTTTTTTAACTACCCGCCTAGAATACGCTTATATCAGCTCTACCATGGTAAAGGAATTTGCATCATATGGAGGAAATATATCGCACTTTGTTCCAGAACAAATGATAAACCGTATTTACGCAAAATATGGCATGAAACGATCGTGAATTGCGAAACGGTACGAAATAGAGGAAATAAATAAGGGGTGTAATCCATGAGCAGTAATATTGACCAGATTATCGAAGAAATTGAAGATTATATTGAAAGCTGTAAGTTCCAGCCGCTGTCAAGTACAAAAATTATTGTAAATAAAGATGAAATCCAGGAGCTGCTTGCAGATTTGCGTCAGAAAACTCCGGAGGAGGTAAAGCGTTACCAAAAAATTATCAGCAATAAAGAAGCTATTCTGGCAGATGCACAGGCAAAAGCAGATACGATTATTTCACAGGCAAAAATCCAGAAAAATGAGCTGGTCAGGGAGCACCAGATTATGCAGCAGGCGTATGCACAGGCAAATGAGGTTGTCGCAATTGCACAAAAGCAGGCACAGGAAATCATGGATACCGCTACGAATGATGCAAATGAAATCCGTATGGGCGCGATTAGCTATACAGATAATATGCTGCGTGCAATCGAAGAAATTTTGGCGCAGTCGCAGTCTATTTTTAAAACAAATTTTTCCCAGCTGAATACTTCTTTGCAAAAGACGCTGGAAGTGGTTAGTGCAAACCGGGCAGAGCTGGTACCGCAAGAAACCGAAGATACCAGCCAGGAAGAAGCCGAAGAACAGGCAGAAGCAGCCCCTATGCAGGAATCAGGAGAGGCTGCACAGCCTCCGGCACAATAATGTGCATTAAAAACCAAGACTAGAAGATACCAGGCATGCCAGCAGTGTGCTGATCGCTGCCTGCACAAGGCGAAAGCTAAGATAAAACCGCATGGAAATACCAGTATCTTTAATCATAGAAGCAGTCTGCGCCAGCCCGCTGATACCGCCAAAAGCGGTAATCCCTATGGTCATAGGATATTTCCATGCCATAGGATAGGATCTGTTTGCAATGACATGGATACCATTTGTAATTTCTGTAGCTCCAGTCAAACAAAGCAGTAAAGGCTCCCGGCCACCGGCTAGCCGCACGCACATTTGTGTAAGCAGCGAAAAGAGCATAATATAGCCGCCCAGCTTTAACAGCGTTTCAAACCCATTCATAATTCCGGCATCGATGATTTGAAAATTTATATTCGATCTTGATGTCGAATTTTTTTGACTGGGTGCAGCTTTTTGCCGATACAATAAATACAGCCCGCAGACAAGCGGCGGCAAATACAAAATTGCATATGTTATCCATACGTTTTGATAGCAGCCAAGCGATGCCATCAAAAGGTAGCTGCTTACAAAGACCGGGCTGATATTGTTGCACATTGCGCACAGGATATTTGCTTCGCCTAAAGTGAGTTTTCCTCCCCGCATGAGGTCTGCAGCTGTCTTGCTGCCGATTGGGAATCCAAATAAAAAGCCTGCCACAATCGGATAAGAAGCCTGCGGATGATGGAAAAACAGTCGGTTAAGGACTGGGCTTGCAGCTTTGATGATATCATCCAAATAGCCGGACTGAATCAGGATATTTGAAAAAATCGAAAATGGCAGCAGGGCAGGCAAAATATTTTCATACCATAAAATCAGGCCGTTTGCAGCAGCAGCTACGCAGTCGCTTGGATAAATTAATATGAATACTATGAACAGCAGAATAATAAATATAGATAACCTTTTTTTCATAACAGCACGTATTTTTTTTAATATCATACGCAGCTGTAGGAGGAAACATGAATCGAAAATATATTTTTTGGATTGTTCTGCTGTTTTTTGCTGCAAGCTTGGATCTTGCGCTGGCGCGAAACATAGAAAGCAAACATGGACTGCAAACAGAAAGTGCGCAGCTTTCGGATCAAAAAGAAGCTTTAAAAACCTTACGGGCGTTTACACTGCCAAAAGAAGACTATGCAGTCCTGCAAAAACAAAAGCAGAAAAAACGTACGGTGAGTGAGTCTGTGCTAGCGTATCTTTTTTGCCAGACTACGAATAAAAAAAAGCTGGAAAGCTGGTGTAAAAAGGAACAGGAGGCAGAACCAGAACAGTATGAGGCTTTTGTACAAGCGGTTGATAAGCTTCTGGCAGATGCTGTGTATTTCCCAGTGCCGCTTTCACGCGATGATTCAGACGAGTTTGTCGCTTATGAAAACAGCTGGCAGTATGAGCGTACGTATGGCGGAATCAGCGGGCATGAAGGCTGCGATGTGATGGCAGTCATCCAGCAGCGCGGCTACTATCCGATACTTAGCGTTAGTGACGGCATTGTGGAAAAAATAGGCTGGCTGCCAAAGGGCGGCTATCGGATTGGCGTGCGCAGTCCAAGCGGCGTTTATTATTACTATGCCCATCTTGCGGAATATGAATCCGGTATCACACAAGGCATGGAGGTAGCGGCCGGACAGCTGCTTGGATATATGGGAGATACCGGATACAGCGAAATCGAAGGCACATGCGGGAATTTCCCAGTACATCTGCATTTTGGCATGTACTTAAACGCAGAGGATGGACAGGAAATCAGCTTCAATCCATACTACTTGCTGCAGATATTGGAAGATCAGATTTTAACATATCAGTACGGACGCCTTCAACAAGGAGAATTACGATGTCAGGTTTTTTACCAATCAGCAAAGAAGATATGCAGCTGCAAGGAATTCGGCAGCTTGATTTTGTCTACGTGATCGGCGATGCTTATGTGGATCATCCTTCCTTTGGCCACGCAATTATTAGCCGCATCCTGCAGGCGCATGGCTACAAGGTCGGCATTATTTCACAGCCAAATGTAAAAGACCCAGCCAGTATAACGGTGTTAGGCAGGCCGCGGCTTGGTTTTTTGGTTACAGCAGGAAATATGGATTCTATGGTAAACCATTACAGTGTATCAAAAAAGCGGCGCAGTACAGATGCTTTTTCTCCAGGCGGTGTTATGGGAAAGCGGCCGGATTATGCAACGATTGTTTACTGCCAATTGATCCGGCAGACCTATGCAGCGATACCGATTATTATTGGCGGCATTGAGGCATCGCTGCGCAGGCTGGGACATTATGACTATTGGTCAAACCAAGTGAAGCGTTCCATACTGTTAGATTCGGGCGCTGATTTAATTAGTTATGGCATGGGGGAACGCAGCATTGTAGAAATTGCAGATGCGCTGGCATCTGGAATAGCGGTTTCAGATGTGACGTTTATAAAGGGCACAGTCTTTCAGACAACAGACCGGGATATCGCGCAGGATGCCGGAGGTCAAAACGGCATAGAGCTGCCGTCATTTGAAGCAATTAGGACAGATAAACAGACATTTGCAAAAAGCTTTTATGAACAATACCGCAATACAGATGCTTTGAATGGCAGACGCTTGTATGAAGCCTATGGCAGTCATCTTTTTGTTGTCCAAAATCCTCCGGCAAAGCCATTGACGCAAATGGAAATGGACGATGTGTATGCACTTCCCTATATGCGTACGTACCATCCGTCCTATGAAGCGCTTGGCGGCGTACCTGCCATCGAGGAGGTAAAATTCAGCCTGGTCAGCAGCCGCGGCTGTTTTGGAAACTGCAGCTTTTGTGCGCTGGCGTTTCACCAGGGGCGCGTTGTGCAGGCAAGAAGCCATGCTTCGATTGTTTCAGAAGCAAGAAAGCTGATACAAGATAAAGATTTTAAAGGTTATATTCATGATGTTGGCGGGCCGACTGCAAATTTCCGTCACCCGGCCTGCAAAAAACAGCTGCAGACAGGGGCATGCAAGGACAGGCAGTGTCTGTTTCCCGGGCCGTGTAAAAATCTGCGGATCGACCATCAGGATTATTTGTCGCTGCTTTCTAAGCTGCGCAGCTTAGCGGGCGTAAAAAAAGTATTTATCCGTTCTGGTATTCGCTATGATTATGTTTTATATGACAAAGATACGCGTTTTTTAGAAGAGCTGTGTAAATATCATGTCAGCGGACAGCTAAAGGTAGCTCCCGAACATATTTGCAATACCGTATTAGAAAAACTGGGCAAACCGCCTGTGGAAGTATATGAAAAATTTGTACATGCCTATGAGCGGATGAATCAAAAGATTGGCAAAAAGCAATACCTTGTACCATACCTAATGTCTTCCCATCCGGGCTCTACGCTAAAAGAAGCAATTGCTCTGGCAGAGTTTTCACGCGACTTAGGCTATATGCCAAAGCAGGTACAGGATTTTTATCCAACGCCATCGACGATATCGACTTGTATGTATTATACAGGGTATGATCCGCGCACAATGCAGCCAGTGCCTGTTACAAAAAATCCACATGAAAAAGCAATGCAGCGTGCCTTAATTCAGTACCGTGATCCAAAAAACTATGAACTTGTAAAAGAAGCCTGCCTCAAAGCAGGGCGGGCGGATTTGATTGGATTTGACAAAACATGCCTGATTGCGCCGCGCAAAATAAAAAAAGCAGGATCACAGCAGGGACAAGCAAAACCAAAAAACCAGACAGCAGCAAAGACAAACAAAGCAGCAGGCCAAAAAAGTAAAAAACGAACAACAGGGAAACGAAAAAGAAGATGAAAACATATCAGATTGGAAAAAATGAAGCAGGTCAGCGGCTGGATAAATATTTGCATAAACTGCTGCCAGGCGCGTCCAGCGGTTTTTTATATAAAATGCTGCGGAAAAAAAATATTGTATGCAATCAAAAAAAATCTTCTGGTTCCGAGCATCTTACCTGCGGCGATGAAGTTACACTGTATTTATCAGATGAGACAATAGAAAAATTTTCAGGACAAGATCCAGTACAAACAAAAGGAAATCCAAATAAAACAGCACAGATCACCCGGCAGGTGCAGGCGCTGGAGATTCTTTATGAGGATGATGATTTGCTTATATTAAATAAACCTGCTGGTATGCTGTCCCAAAAAGCACAGCCGCAGGATCTGTCAGCCAATGAACTTGTGATCCAGTACTTGTTAGATCAAAAGGCGATCACACCTGAGCAGCTGCGTACGTTTTGCCCATCGGTCTGTAACCGCCTGGATCGCAATACGTCTGGAATTTTACTGGCAGGAAAGACGCTGCTTGGACTGCAAACAATGTCTGCACAGTTAAAGGAGCGTTCGGTTTCCAAGTATTATCAATGCCTTGTAGCAGGGCAGCTGCCTAAGCCGCAGCATTTAAAGGGATATCTGCATAAAGATACAAAAAAGAACCGTGTAGTCATCACAAAGGAGCAGACAACAGACAGCCAGTGGATTGAAACTGCATACAAGCCGTTATGCGTATATGAAAACTATACATGGCTGGAAATCCATTTAATCACTGGCCGCTCACACCAGATTCGGGCACATTTGGCGTCAATTGGCAATCCAATTGTAGGGGACGCCAAATATGGCACAAGAGCAAAGGATGCAAAACTTTGCACGCAGGCAAAGATTAAGCGGCAGCTTTTGCATGCATACCGGATCATCCTAAAAGACGGCACAGAAGTTACTGCCCCCCTGCCGGCGGATTTTCAGAGAGCCTTGCGTATATTAAAGACGCAGACTGCCAGGTTATGATTCATTACATGTTTAGCCTGAAAAGAAAACAATATGGAGGAGCATATGCCAACTTGGAACTCCCGCGGGCTGCGCGGATCTGCTTTGGAAGAATTTATTAACCGGACAAATGAAAAGTACTTAGAACATGGGCTTGCATTAATTCAAAAAATACCTACACCGATTACGCCGATTAAAATCGAAAAGGAAAGCCGCCATATTACGCTTGCTTATTTTGATCAAAAAAGTACCGTAGATTATATCGGTGCTGTACAAGGAATCCCTGTTTGCTTTGACGCAAAGGAATGCCATACAAATACTTTTCCTTTGCAAAATATTCACGAGCACCAGGTTTTGTTTATGAAAAATTTTGAAGCACAGGGCGGCATTGCTTTTTTTCTCATTTCCTTTACGTCCAGAGATGAATTTTACTATCTGCGGCTGGAAAAGCTTATGGAATTTTGGCAGCGTACCAAAGACGGCGGCAGGAAAAGCTTTCGCTATGAAGAATTGGAACCAGAGTATTTCTTTCAATCAAAGGGCGGCATTCTTGTGCCCTATTTGGATGCGCTGCAAAAGGATTTGCATGGCAGAGATTGACAAAAGAAGGAATATCAGCTATAATAAAAATTATTGCTATTTCACGTTAACATAATAAAGCATTCGGAAAGGCTTTGTAAGGATCAGATAAAGGAGCGAAGATATGAAACAGCAGTTATTACATACGCCAGAAGGCGTGCGCGACATTTATAATGGGGAATGTGAAAAAAAATTATATTTGGAAGAAAAATTGCATCATATTTTAAAATCTTATGGCTGCCGTCCAATTCAGACGCCATCGTTTGAATTTTTTGATATCTTTGGAAAAGAAGTCGGTACGACGAATGCAAGGGACTTGTTTAAATTTTTTGACAGAGAAGGAAACACGCTTGTATTGCGGCCGGATATTACACCTTCCATTGCACGCGCAGTAGCAAAATATTTTAAAGAAGAAGATCTGCCTATTCGTTTATGCTATAAAGGAAATACCTTTTTGAATACAGGCAGCCTGCAGGGCCGCTTAAAAGAATGTACACAGCTGGGCGCTGAGCTGATTGGCGATTCCCAGGTAGACGCGGACGCAGATATGCTTGCTATGATCGTAGAGTGTCTGTTAACCGCAGGGCTAAAGGAATTCCAAATTAGTGTTGGCCATGTAGGTATTTTAGAAGGCATGATGGAGGCAGCAGGGCTGGATGAGGAAGAAGAAGAAACGCTGCGGGATTTAATTATGAACAACAATTTCTTTGGCGTTGAAGCGTTTATAGAATCCAAATGCCTGGAACCGGAATTAACGGAACTTTTTTCTGTCTTAGGAAAATTATATCAATCCGCAGATGATTTTCAGCATGCAAAAAAAATCGCGCAAAGATATCCAAGTGTACTGCAGGCAATGC
>CANDJR010000167.1 GCA_947385105.1 uncultured Eubacterium sp. | reverse complement strand
ACAGGTGCCACAGGAGCAGATGGTGCGACGGGGGCAACAGGCGCTACAGGAGCAGATGGAGCGACGGGCGCCACAGGAGCGGATGGCGCGACGGGAGCAGATGGCGCAACGGGCGCTACAGGAGCAGATGGCGCAACAGGTGCCACAGGAGCAGATGGAGCGACAGGTGCCACAGGAGCAGATGGTGCGACGGGGGCAACAGGCGCTACAGGAGCAGATGGCGCAACAGGCGCGACAGGCGCAACAGGTGCCACAGGAGCAGATGGCGCGACGGGGGCAACAGGCGCAACAGGCGCAGATGGCGCGACGGGCGCCACAGGAGCGGATGGCGCGACGGGCGCAACGGGGGCCACAGGAGCAGATGGCGCCACAGGGGCCACGGGCGCGACGGGCGCGACGGGAGCCACAGGGGCTACTGGTATTGCAGGTACAGGAGCAATCATTCCGTTTGCATCAGGGATTCCAATTTCTCTGACAACGATTGTCGGAGGACTTGTCGGGCTTCCAGCCTTTGTAGGCTTTGGCAACAGTGCACAGGGGCTTACGGTACTGGGTTCGACAATTGATATAACAAACGCAAGCGGAACGCTTTCCAATTTTGCGTTTCAGGTACCTCGTGCCGGTGTCATTACCTCATTTAGTGCATACTTTAGTACGACAGCGGGGCTTTCCTTAATTGGTTCTACGGTTACAGTTAGAGCGCAGCTTTACCAGTCAACAACGCCGAACAATGTATTTTCACCAATTGCAGGCACATTGATGAATCTGTCGCCTGCTCTTACAGGAGTGTTGTCAATCGGTACAGTGTTGAATGGTGTATTGACAGGGCTCAGTATCCCGGTAACGGCCCAGACACGGATCATGCTGGTATTTTCAGCAACTGCGAGCGGATTGTCTTTGGTCAACACAGTTGTAGGATATGCAAGTGCCGGATTAAGTATAAATTAATCACGTTTGTAACAAGAATTGTCCGGGGTTCGGTATCTGGACCCCGGGAATTTTTTATGCAATAATTAGGATCAGAATTATTTGTGAAAGGATTAAAAGAGGAATCTGTTACAACTTTATTTGCTTATCCAGGAGGACAAGCAATAGAGCTATTTAATGCGTTATATGGAGAAAAGGAGATAGATGATATTTTGCCACGCCATGAGCGGGGATTAGTCCATGCGGCAGACGGATATGCCCATTCCACAGGAAAAGAGGGTGTCTGCCTTGTGACAAGTGGATCAGGAGCCACCAATCTTGTTACGTGTATTGCAACTACAAATTACAGCAGTGTTCTATCAATTTGCTTTACAGAACACGAGCCAACCAGCCTTATTGGAAATGATGCTATTTAAGAAGTATCAGCAAATATTAGGAACAAGATTCAATGACCATATAACTGGGAAAATTGAATCATTTGCTGCACAATGGTAATACCGTGCAGCAGATATATTTTAGTGCTTTAATACAGCGTTTTTGGGAAAATGATCAATTTGTAGCGTTTCTTCTGCAGAAAGCTGCTGTTTTCTTTTTTGCAACGCAATGAATAAAAACTGTTCACTTTCTCTGGCAAAAAAAGCATCATTTGGATATTGCGATAGCAACATTGCAAACGTTGGTAATGGCATCATATTGATTAAAAGGTCAAATTCATTTGTGTAAAGTTCCGCATCAGACAATATATCTAATAAATCGGCAATGGAATGTATCTCATTCAAAATGAGCGCTATTTTTTGCTTACTGCTGTTTGTCTGCAAAATTTTTTCGATCAATTTCTGATATTCTTTATCATTCATTCTATCGCCATACGAGAGGATAATGTGTGGTTCTTGCTCTGGGTATGCAGGTGTTAAAAACACCTTATCAAGCGTTTTCATTTTTACTGCGTTTAGAATGATAACGGTAAGTTTTGGTATACACAAAGATGCATACTGCATAGAAATATATGGTAAGTCCATTTTTTCATTTAGGTAGAAAAGAGCTTTTTTAAGGCAGCTTTGTACTTCATTTTCTGATTGACCAGAAAAGAGCTGATGCAAAATGGAAATATCATTTTTGTTCAAATCAAGCTGTTTTGGGTTTCGTTTTTGTATTATAAGTCCAAGTGCGGATAGCAGCACCGGCTCAAAAATGTTTAGCGGTATGCTGCGGTAATCTTGTGTAAGCCCGCATAATAAATGGTGTATATCTTGTGGCGCAAAGCACACGCAAAATGCGTTTTCTGCTTGTATACAGCGCAAGTATTTTTCTATAAACTCGATTCCTTCTAATTCTGGTCTCCCTATAAAAACAGGATAGTCAGCCGTTATGTGTATCTCATGGGCAGCAAACTGCGGGCAGTATAATTTGAAAAAGCCATTGATGCCGTCGGCTATGGTAGAGCGGTAATAAACATTTGGCGTATCAAGAAGATGATGTAAAATCCTTTTTTGCAAATGACGGGAAACCGTCATTTTCCGGTTTATAAGTTTTAGACCATTTTCAAAAAGTGATTTCAGTGGTTCCGATTTTAGTATCTTGATTGCCTGCTCTGGCGTTTGATAAGACTTTAATTGTATTCCAATCGCAAACAGGATAGAGGTCATGATATCTTGTGCTTTCTCTGTGGGAATAGAACTACTTTCGCCCCGACTCCATTTATCTGTCTGCTCAGTAAGTATCAAGAGCAAGTCCGTTTGAACTGCGCATAACTCTTTATCTGATAGCAGACCATAATAGTAGGCTTGCTCAATGAGAGATTGAAAGTAGTATTTCGGATTTAACATTTCTGCTTCTATTTGGTGGAATATGTCAAGTGTTTCCATTTCAATCCTCCTTGAATGTATTGATCGTTTTGCCGCAATGAATATGCTCAGACAATCGGAGTGCTTCGCCGGAAAGTAACTCTAACGAACCATGACAGCGATTGTTAAAGGCGTTTTTCATAAACTCAATAACATCCTCATCTGAAATGGTGTCCCATGTATTATTTTTTAAGTCATAGAATAAATGAATCAATTCATGAAAAGTATCTTCACAGGTATCTTTGTAAATATAAGGCGAATTGCAAAAGGCTAAAATTAGTTTGTCAACAATGTACCCGTTTAACTCAATGCGTTTGTTTTCTTTTAATGCGTTCATACGTGTCTGTGTTAACGCTAATGCTTGCTGCGCAGTCAAGCTCAAACCGTTTTTCTTTAGTTCTTCATTACAGGCAAGCAGTTTTTCTGCTGCCTGACGTTCTATAAGAGAGCTGCCGATTGCGGCAAGTGAAAAATCTAAATTGTAATTATTCATCATATTCCCCGCTTTCCGAAAAACAGATAGAGCCAATCACCAAATAGATTTATCGACTCTGCGCCAGTGCGTCTGGTTTTTATCAAGATCATATTTAATGGTTTCACATTAATGATCTTTACTGGGGCATCTTTACCAACTGCTTTTTCCATCAAATATGCACCTCCAAAATGGAGTTGATTAATTGCTTGAACCCATAATCCAAAAACTCATTTTCAGAGATAGAAAACTGTTTTGATAGGAATTGTCCTTTTGTCTGTGCAAGATGAAGAAATGACGTAATGCTTGACCACAAAATATAAACGGTCAGCATAGGGATTACATCTTGCCGTACAATACCCTTTTCTTTTCCATTTTTAATAAATGCGGCAAGAATGGTGTTGATTTCCGCTCCCAACAATAAAATATGCTTGACCGTGTCAGAAAGGTTTTTAAAATCAAGATTAGTTGCATTTGTATTATTTACAATGTTAGCTGAATGATGATATTCGTTTTGATATTTGCTCATTGCTGTACAAATTGTTTTATATATCGTTATAAAATCTTCATTTGGGTTGACTGCGTTTTCAATGTCCTTTTTTAATTCCAGCAATCCTTTTTCGACAATATGATGCAAAATATCGTCTTTGCTTTTGTAATAGGCGTAAATAGTACGTCGACTGTATGCAGACGCTTTTGAAATATCGTCTATTGTTGTATGTTCATAACCTTTTTCTGAAAAGAGTGTTTCAGCAGCTTTCATAATCTGTTCCCTGTGCAATAGCGCAACTGCTTCTTTTTT
The DNA here is from genome assembly GCA_947385105.1 of uncultured Eubacterium sp. Lineage (GTDB taxonomy): Bacteria > Bacillota > Clostridia > Lachnospirales > Lachnospiraceae > Eubacterium_J. Next base: position 3,190 of record CANDJR010000167.1, on the reverse strand, counting down.
ATTTTCTCTACCCATTTAATATACTCCTATTTTATTTAGTATACTATCAATATACCACGATTTGAGAAGACTTGCAATAGACTTCAAAGAAAAGTTACAAATGCAAAGACTGACAGTTACAGAAATAAATGGTAGTTACCGAAATAAATAGAAATTATGGAAATAAATGGTAGTTACAGATAAAGATGGTAGTTACAGATAAAGATGGTAGTTACAGATAGAGATGTTTGAGTTTCTTGATTATTACAGTGAGAGGGATATGGAAATGTGGGCATTAAAAAAAGTATTTTATAAAAATATAGGATAGTAAAAAAATACTTCTTTATACACCCGCATTACCCATATACCCACAAATATAGATAAGATATCAAAAATACGCATTATTACGCTATTTTCATCAGAGTAGAATTTTAGATAATTTGTGGGAAACAGGTTTTCCACATCTCCCACGAATAAGATCGCGTATATAGGTATTGCCTTTTTATCTACTTTGTATGCAGTATTCGCACACATCAATACATGTTTACAATTGCACGTATTACATCAATTTTTCGATTTCTTCTTTCGTTAATCCGGTATATTTCATGATTTTTTCTACTGGTTCGCCGTCTGCTTTCATATTTCGGGCAACTTCTATTTTTTCTTCTGCTTTGCCTTCTGCTTTGCCTTCTATCCTGCCTTCATCTTTTGCTTTCTTCATGCCGCTGTTGTAGTCAATCTGTGCCATCTCACGTAAATGGTAAAGCCGGAGCACTTCCTTGTCGTTTGCCAGAAATGTCATTTTCTCATTTGCTTTATAAATCGCTGTATCCATGTCCATCAACTCCTTTAACGTATCATCGGAAATGTTCTGGTCAAAAAAAGTGAGCCAGCGGTGAAGGGAATTGTTCTTTATGTCCTTATCTGGCAGGGCATTGAACTTTTTCATATCAATGAAGTGTATTTCCAGTGCGTCAGTTAGAAGGCAGTCCCTGTGGGTATCTTCCCAGAGATGGAATACAGTATGAAAATCATCAACCGCTACGGCCTCAAAGTTTACAATATTAATTGCAATCACATTTGCCAGCAGGCTGTAGTCCTCACCTTTCGCCAGGCTGCCTGCAAACTCCCTGCTCCAGTAGAAAAGGCTTCGCCTGTCCATGTTCCCATAATCCCGCAGCTGGACTTCAATGTTGATCTTTGTGCCGTCTTCAGCTACTGCACGGATATCAAGGATACTTGTCTTGTCACCGATAATCTCTGCTGTGAATGTCCGGTGTTCCACAATCTCAATTTTAACAAGCTTCTTATGCTTTGTCTTTGCCAGGATTGCGTTCAGCAGAGACAGGAGCTGTTCTTCATCGCCTTTTTCACCAAACGTCTTTCCGAAAATAAAATCATTCAAAGGTTTCAATCTGTGCATAACTGTATCGCCTGCCTTTCATTGTTATCATACCATATGTTTACGAATATTACTATTGATTTTTCTGTGTAGTTCCAGATATAGTACAGCAGAAATTACTGTTCACACCTAATGTTATTTACTTAAGGGAGCAGTTCACTTAGTGCGAAAGCCTCTTAAAATAAAAAGCCTATCGGCAGAAAGACGAGGTAAAAAGCTATGGAGCAAAGACAAAACACAGTATTGACAGAAAGAGAAAAAGAAAAAAGGCGGCATGAGATATGAACATTCAGGACAGAAAAAAGCGGCATGAAGCTATTGCCCGTAATATGAATTTATTCACAAATAAGAAAGAGAGGTAAAAAGATTATGACGACAAACATCACAGTTGTAGCAGAAAGTTTGAAGCGGACGAGTACAAAAAGAGGTATGACGAAATCCAGAGGACAAAAGAATGGAAACTAAAAGAAGCAAATGACACATACAGACCGGGGTGCAAGGCGCTTTTAAACAGAATAGAACAGATTAACAATGCTTGCGATTCCACTCTTACTAAATTAAAGGTTGGAGCCGTCGACAAAGCATTACAGGACGTTGAAGCATTGCGAGAGCAGGAACTATTAAGGGTGTAGACCGTCAATGAGCCTTTACTTGCCAAAATCCGCGCAATCGCAAATATCCCCATGACTGCCCTTGAATTAAAAGCGTTTTCTGACAAAATCAATGCAAAGGGCGATTATTGGGCGAGTCGGGCATTGTCTGACATTGCAGAACAGAACGGGATTGATTCTGCTGAAATCGGATTAAAAAGCACATATGATACAAAAATGAACATTTTAGACCAGTTGACAGACCAATTAAACCGGGTTTTTAAATACTGCGGAAAAAGGACCCGAAAGAAAGAGCGCATACACAATTTCTGTATCTGAATGACACTATTGCTGAACGTGTAAAGACGATGTATGGCGGCAAGATTGGAAAGTTGAGCGACAGGCAGAAAGCAGACAAGGCATATTTCACAGTAATGACACAGCACACAGACATTCAGAAGGGTATTGCTATTTCTAATGTGCTTCGGAACGCAAAAGGCGAAATGAGAAATTTATTACTTTGCAGACTGGCAGAGGATAAAAGCGTTTCAGAAATGGCGGCTGAATTTTCCGGGCATTGGGAGGAAATAGCAAGTTTCAAGAACGGACTGGCAATAGAATACCGGAACGCTGAAAAAGTAATGGAGAACATTCGTAGATTAAAGGATAAGACGGTAATAGAGCAGACAGCGGCAGGAATGGAGGAAAATACATTCTTCAATGATATGTTTGAAAAAGAACAAAAAACAAACCTTACTTTATTTGAAACACTGCATGGAAAGCCGGAGGGCGGCACAGCGAGCAGCGTTGAACTGTTATAGAATTCTAAATGGCAGATTTCAGGGTTACATATCCTGTTATGGGCAGAACATTCACTTGTGTAATATTTTTCTTTTTACATTCTCAGGATTACATAGTTATCTCAGGAACCATGAAATCCTGAGAAAAATGCCAATCATTTTCTGCAACTCTTAAGCGTGTTCTTTTCCGAGAGTCAGAATCCCATTTTCTGTTTCGGATTTAATGGACGGAGGAATGTATTTGCTGATATTCTGTTCCGCAAATACAGATTAGTGACTTTTTGCTTCAGTGGGAACCGCCTGTTTTTTCTGGTGCAGGTATCGTGCCAGATACACGAAGGGTGTGTCCGCAATGCTTGTGGCCACAAAAATAATATAGCTGGCGATAGCAATGGAAACCAGTGTCTTTGTATCATAGG
>CANDJR010000166.1 GCA_947385105.1 uncultured Eubacterium sp. | reverse complement strand
TTACGAGGTCGATGAAGCAGGAAGCCCATTGGCTTTAGACAATGGGTAGTTCACGTTAAATATTCTTGCAAATTTAAAATTAGCATCAAAAAGAGGGTTAAATATATCTTTACTAGAAAATGTTGTTGAAAAATTGAAAAATAGAATCCCGCTAGAAGAAAAACATAAGGATCATCCACTTAAAGGTAAAATGTCAAAATATAGAGAATGTCATATTCAACCAGATTGGTTATTGGTGTATCTTATAGAAGAAGATATTTTAGTTTTGACATTGATTGACACGGGAACACATTCAGATTTATTTGACGAATAGAAAAAAGGATTGATTAACTTCAGTCCTTTTTATTTTACAAAAAAATAGATGATAGTATGCGTGAAAGGATTTGAAAATGGGAATCCTATTTGTATGATTGTGTATGATTGTGAGTCATTGTCATCTATTTTCGGTAGCATCCAGACTGTTTTTTTGCTATACTATATAATCATGCAAAGCGTAATCAGCAAAATGCAAAGGAAATCGGAGGTATGATCCATGAATAAGAGCATGAAAAAGAAAAAAATTGTAATTGCCCTTGGCCATCATGCACTGGGCACAACGCTGCCGGAGCAAAAGATTGCTACAAAAAAAACCGCTAAGGCGGTTGCTGCGTTTATCAAAGATGATTACCAGGTCGTCATCACCCACGGAAACGGGCCCCAGGTCGGCATGATTCATATGGCGATGGCGGAGTTTTGCCGGATCTACCCGGAATATACGTCTACACCAATGAGCGTATGCTCCGCTATGAGCCAGGGATATATTGGCTATGACCTGCAAAACGCAATTCGCACAGAGCTGTTAAACCGCGGTATTTATAAAAGCGTCTCTACCGTGCTGACACAGGTCGTTGTAGATCCGTACGACGACGCGTTTTATCATCCGACCAAAATTATCGGCCGTGTGATGAATGCGCAGGAGGCAGAAGCAGAAGAAAAAAAAGGCAATCATGTCATCGAAGTTGCTGGTGGCTACCGCAGAATCGTAGCAGCGCCAAAGCCAATTGATATTGTAGAAATCGAGAGCGTGCGCGCGCTTTTGGATGCAGATCAAATTGTCATAGCCTCCGGCGGCGGCGGGATTCCGGTGCTGCAGCAGGGCAATGGACTCAAAGGCGCGTCTGCAGTCATTGAAAAAGATTTGGCAGCATCCAGGCTGGCAGTACTCGTAGATGCGGACGTGCTGGTGATTTTGACCGGGGTAGAAAAAGCGAGCCTGAATTTTGGACAGCCAAACGAGCAGCCAATTGATGAGCTTACAATAGAAGAAGCAAAAAAATATTTGGCGCAGGGACAGTTTGGCGCAGGATCTATGGAACCAAAGATCCAGGCTGCGATCGATTTTATCGGAAATTCCGCCATTCGAAAGACGATTATTACAAGGCTGGACAGCGACCATTTGGACATCAGCGGCACAGGCGGAACCGTGATTCACAAATAATATGCAAAAAAAAATAAAAAAATTTCTGACACCCCACTTTTTTGTCCAGACACCCCGTAACTATATAGTGAATCTGAGTGATACAGTGTTCTGACACAGCAGGTTCACCCCATTATTTAGAGGCACAGGCAAAGAAATTGCAGAAATGACAGCAAGCTTTGCCCGCTGTAAAATTAGGGTTGGAATGGGAGTGAAGGCAAAAGTCACGAGAAATGTCTGCAAATCTGCCATGATTTGGTAGATTTCAATATGGACAATTAAAAAGGGATATTGTATACTTAGAACATAATAACTGTCATACATTATGTATGCGTAATCTTTAAGGAGGAAAAGAAATGAAAAAGAGTTTCATGACGAGAGTGCTGGCAGTTACTTTATCTGCTGCTATGACATTCTCACTGTCATCCGTTAATATGATGACAGCATCCGCCGCTGCAGTATCACTGACAAAGAAAACACTGTCAATGACTGTTGGCGACAAAGCAAAAAAGCTTAAACTGAAAAACAACTCCCTGAATTGGAAGATTAAGAGTGCTTCTTCTACGAAAAAGGCTGTAAAGGTAAAATATACAGCAAAATACGTTCAGGTGAAGGCAAAGAGCGAAGGCAAAGCAACCATTAAAGTTAAAGTTAAAACGAGCAAAAAGAAAAAGAACAATACAAAGCTGCTCAAATGTAAAGTAACAGTTGCTCCAAAGAAAGACGATAAGCCAGATGTACCTGTTACCCCAGAGGAATTAACTGTTTCTGCAAAAGCTAATTCAGCATCCAGCGTAGATGTAACGTTCTCTCAGACACTGGATAATGAGCTGAAAGCAGAAGATGTATCAGTAGCAGGCGAAGGAGTATCTGTAGTAGACGTTACAACAACAGACAGACGTACCTTTACAGTAACTCTGACTGGTGCAGCAGCATCTACAGAATACACGCTCAACATCAAGAACATCCAGATCGATGGCAAAGCAGTAGAAGATAAGAGCGTGAAATTCACAACACCAGCCAGCCAGGTAGAAGGCTACAAGCTGAACCTTAAGGCAAAGGGCCTGGTTAACGATGTATACATTGCTGCAAACGGTGCATCTCAGGCAGAGTTGACCTGTGAAGTTATCGGACCAGACGGCAATATCGTAACTGACGACGGCATTGTAGTAGCATTTGCAACAGACCGCGGTTCTGTTGGTAGCGAACGTGTTACCGCAGAAAAAGGTGTGGCAAAGAATACATTCCGTTCAGAATCTTTGACAACTGATGTAAAAGCACATGTAACTGCAACGATTGTAGAAATCGGTGTTGGTACAAACAAAGACATCATGGGTCTGCAGCAGGCATTGGACATCACGATGACTCCAACACCAGAAGCATACATTGATGGCAATACCATTGTTTCTGCAGAGTCTAACGAAGCTGACCGCGTAGTTGCATATTTTGCAAATGATGTAAAGATTGACAACTATAAAACAGCAACTGGAAGTATTGATGCTTCTAAGATTGATATTTATGTTTATGACAATACTTACAATACAAATACAGCAAATGTTCAGAGTAGCCATATTCAAACTCTGGGCAATGGAAAGATAGTAGATATCCGCGTATTACCGGAAAATCCAAAAGCTATGGAGATTTTAGTAGATGAACCATTGACAGATAACTCCAACATTGCTGTTTGGGTTGCGGATAAGACAGGTAAAGTACAGACGAGTAATACAGTGTACTTCAAACTGACAGATGCTCGCCAGCCAGAATTAGTTCGTGTTACAAACGAAGGCTACCGCACACTGAAGCTGGAGTTCTCTGAAGCTGTGATTCCTGCTGGGAAAATTTCTGCTGAGGCAGCAAAAGCTTATGCAGCAGACAAACTTGAAAATTACCGTGTTGATGGTATTCCGCTTAACAATCCTCGTTATGGGGTAGAAAACGATTCGGACAAAGAAGTTAAAGTTAAAGTAGGCACAGCTGGCAAAGGCGTAGACGAGCGTCATATTGTAACAATTACATTTGGCAAGCTGTCAAATGGCAAACGTTTCTACTTACCAGTAGGCAGCCATTCTATCCAGGCATCTAACATTGGTGACTGGGCAGTAAATTCAGATCCAAAGAACTTCAATGCCACACAGACATTGAACTTTGAAGTTGTAAAGGATGACACAGCTCCAACAATTGAATCTGTAGACGTACAGTCTCCAGAGCAGATGCTTGTAACCTTTAATTCGGATGTTGAAATGAATGCATTATATAGTGCAGAAAACATTAAAGGCATTGAAGATACAAATAACTTAGGCAATTCTATTATCCGTCTGCAGCAGCAGGATGGTGCTAAATGGGTTGATTTAAGCAGCAACACAGATACAATTTACAAAAATCCAATCCGTGTTACAAAAGTATCAGACAGAAAGTATCTGGTAGAAGTAACAAAAGACTGGACAAAAGTATATAAGACACGTACAACATTAAAGAATTACTTTAATTACCGTTACCGTCTGCACATTGACGCAGAAGCGCTTGAAAATATTGGCAACGGTCTGGTAAATACAGCTGATATTAACTACAACCTGGATAGTGCTATGATTACTGCTCCGCAGGAAGGTAAGTTTGTAACCATTACTGATATGCAGCAGGAAGTTGTATCTACTTATGAAACACGCTATATTGCAACAATCAGTGATCCAATCAAGCTTGCAAAAGCAAATGGCACAAATGAAAATCCAGAAGGTCTTACACCATCTGAAGCACAGAATACAGATGCAGGTGTACCAGTACCTACAGCAGAATTCGTTAAAGTAAACGGTACAAGCAGCGTAACGGTACAGGCTGAAGTGAAGAACTTTGCGAATACAGAAGATGGAAAATGTGACAAAGCACTTGTAATCGTACCAGAACGTGAGCTGGAAGGCGGTACATGGAGACTGTATTTACGTTCCGTATCCGACGATGTTGGAAATACAACCCCAACATTAACGAAGGAATTTACCGTAGACGCACCGTCTGCTACGAATTTCGAAGTATCTTGGGCATATGTTGACGCTGATGATGACTACACTACGAACGATAGCCAGACATCTGGCCGGTATATTTTTGTAAAATTCAGTGAGCCTCTTAAGACATACGGTACAACAGATAACGTGCTTTCACAGACAAACTATGTATTAAATGGTAAACCACTGCCAAAGGATGTTGTGATTAAGGCTGGTATTAACGGATATGATCATAAATCACTCAAACAGGGCAACAGTGAGGTTTATTCTATAACAATTGCTTTGCCACAGGGTGAAGAAGTAAGTAACAAGAATGCTATTTTGAATATTGCAAATACAATTACTTCTAAAAATGGCACAACTTTGAATCCGGATGGAAATTCAAGCATTCCAGGTACTTTTGAATACAAGGTTCCATATAGAATAACTGGTATCAGCGAACCAGCAAGTGATGATGCTGAATGGGGCAATGCTAATAGTGAAAAACTTTGGGATGGCAATGACCCAACTCAAGCTCCTAACTATGCAGCTACTGACAATGCTGAGTACTTTGCAGCAGTTCAGAGTGCATTGAACAATAACAAGTACCGTAAAGTAACATTGAGCGGAAATGTCGTTGTTCCAGAAGGAAGAACCTTACGCATTAACCGTCCAGTAGATTTAGATCTGAATGGACATAGCATTCTTGGTAAAGTAGCAGTTTCCTTTAATGATGGTGCTACATGCAATATTAAAGGTGTTGCAAATAGTAAGATCACAGATACAATTACAATTAATACACCATTTGCTGATTGGAATATTGAGTCAACTGTAGAGTTATCGGATGTTGATATTGTAGCAACATTACCAGAAACAGTTAATAACAAAGGTAAAATTGGAAACCTTGTGATTTCCGGTGCAACAGCAAAGATTGTGAATGAAGGTACTATCAAAAAAGTTTCTATTGAGACAACAAGTGATGTTGAAATCAGGAACGAGAGTGGTGCTACAGTTGAGGAAGTTGTTGCAGAAAGAAATGTTAAGGTAAAATTAACAGGTACAAAAGCTATTGACAAGTTTGTATCTAATGCAGCAAAAGTAACAGTTGATGCAGAGAAGGAAAATATTATTCCTACAACAATTGTTTCCGCTAGCAATGGGGAATTAGTAACCAAAGTAGCTGGTACAGAGAGTGATACGATGAAAGACAAAATTACATTCTCTGGTGAAGGTGCAATTGCTGAAATCGCAAAGAAAGTTTCATCTGAAGTTACTGTAGTTTCAGACGGTGCATTTGCTTTTGCAAAGGATTTAGAAGAAGATCTGAAAACTAAACTTGGTGACTTGAGCAACTATAAAATTACATTGGCTTCTGACTCTAATCTTGTAAAAGTAACACAGATTTCTACGGATACTGAGTGGGATGGTGTATGGACAAAAGCAGAAGCAACTGGTGTTACAACGAATAAAAACGAAGTTACAATTACAGTAACAATCGAAGATAAGAGTGGTAATAAAGTAGAAAAGAAAGTAAAAGTTACGCTGAAGGCTACAAAGTAAGAATAAGCGATAGACTGAAAATTTACTTTTGGATTTACATCGAAATGTAAAGATGCATGCACAGCAAAGCGTCTGAGAATAGACAGCAATAGACGAGACATCCATGATATTAGGCGTTTTGCTTGCAAAAAATTCCCTGTTGGCAGGTTCCCTGCTGACAGGGTTTTTTTCAATGTATGGAGTTATAAACTGTATAACACTTCGGAACTTTTCCAGCACATCTGCAATACCTGTCTTATTGCAATACCTGTTCATGCTTGCCGTATCTTTCTCATCTCCATACTACGATAATTCCCCTGATTTTATAATCTGTGCATGGCAGGAGAGATTGCCTCTAAACCAGACAGGTTGTGACGTATGCAATTTTTGCCATTGCTGCTTATGTATTCCAATAGAACATAGAAGTTAGTTACTACGAGCAAAAAACATTCTGGTCATTCGGTATCGCTTTTTCACATTTGCTGTATCGCTTTTTTCAGTATATGCTTGATTTTGTCTCACATGGTTCTTACTTGAAAAGATGAAAAAGAAAAAAAGCTTGAGAACGATTTTTATATCTATTTGTATCAAATATGAAACTAGATAAGGATAAAATTCAAAATACGTTGAAAGATAGCAGGCGCAAGCCTGTAGTGTGCAGAGCTTATATTGGGAGATGTGGCAATCTGAATGCAAATTCCTTTACATAACACATAAAAGACCTCGTATTATTACGAGGCCTTAAATGGATGCTACCCACAAGGGGTTATTTGTTGTTCTGCCGGTGAACGACAATGTTTTTACCCTTTTATTATAACTTTAGTATGTTCAGAAGTCAACCCAAAATGCATTATTTTTATGGTTAGTCAATGTTTTATTTGTAAATTTTCTCGTCGTATTTTATTATCACGCCCTCTTTTTTCTGTAATTCTATTTATAGTATATACCGTACAGGATAACCCACTTCGTCGAGCTCTATCCCAGCTTAACGTCTAATGCCTGATACATTTGTTTCTTCCACAGCCATGAAATCAGTCCTTCCCGTGTATATTTTCGGTATTTCATCAACAAAAAGCTTACTTTTAATACTGCTATGATACCCTGTCCTAATGATATTTGCTGCAATTTCTTATCCATTGAGGAATGTATGTGTTTAAATTTTATTTTTTATGAGGTACAATAGGTATTGACTTTTGAAATCATTGTAGCAAACTATTGATTAGAAAGAAAAAAGCAGCAAAGAAGAAAAAAGCAGCAAAGAAGAAAAAAGCAGCAAAGA
>CANDJR010000165.1 GCA_947385105.1 uncultured Eubacterium sp. | reverse complement strand
CACTTCAGGTCACACTCTTTCCCTACACGACGCTCTTCCGATCTAAGATAAATTTGATAAAATGACAAAAGACAGCGCAGCAGTCATTGACGTAGGAGGAGGCAGTCTTCAAATCACGCTTTTTATTCACGGGCGTGTAGTTACGACGCAGCATTTAGCAATTGGTACTATGCGTCTGATGGAAATGCTTTCTGGCATAGAGCATAATGTTTCGCATTTAGAAAAGCAGCTGGAAGAACTGGTAGATAAAGAGCTGGCAGTATTTATGGCACAATATATGCATCCAGGGCAGAAAATCACAAATGTAATTTTAATGGGCGATTATATTGCAGAAATTATGCGTAAGGTGCATAAGAGCACAGATGAACGAAATATGGTCGATGCAAGACGCTTTATCGAGTTTTTGCAAAAATTAAATAAAAAAAGCGTAGAGAAAATTTCAGAAGAACTCAACTTGTCGAATGAGAAAGATATGCTTGTGTTGCCGTCTGTAATTTTATATGCAAAGATGACGCAGGCAATGCAGGCTCAGACAATTTGGTTCCCGGATGTAGATACAAGCGATGGAATTGTATGTGATTATGCACAAAAAAATAAAATTATCCATCTGTCACACAATTTTGATGAAGATATTTTGTCTGCGGCAAAAAATATGTCTGTACGCTATACGAGCTATTCGCAGCATATTGATGCACTGACAGAAATGTCGTCGCTTCTTTTTGACGCTATGAAAAAAGTGCACGGGTTAGGGAAAAGGGAGCGCTTACTGCTGCAGGTAGCTGCTATTTTGCATGACTGCGGCAAATATGTCAGCCTGGCAAACAGCGCCACATGCGCTTACCAGATTATCCGTGCGACAGAGATTATCGGCATTACGCATTTAGAGCGTGAGATGGTTGCGTGTATCGTCCTCTATAATTCGACGCCGTTAGATCCGTACGAAGAATTAGCAGACCGGATGGATACCAACAGCTATTTAGTTGTAGCAAAGCTTGCAGCGATTTTAAAAGTGGCCAATGCGATGGATCGCAGCCACAAACAAAAGTTTAAAAATGTAAAGGCAGTGATTAAAAATAAGGATCTTGTGATTACGATTGAAACGATTGATGATATTGCACTGGAAAAAGACCTCTTAGCTGCAAAGGCAGATATGTTTCAGCAAATATTTGGGCTTAAACCAGTGATTCGGGAGAAACGAGTATACATATAAGGAGAGGGAAACAGATGGAAAAGGAAATGGACTATCGAAACGAAGACGGAGGACCGGACAGTACCGAGATATATGGCGATCCGGAGTATTTTGAAAACAGAGAGCTTAGCTGGATTAAGTTTAACCGCAGGGTATTAAACGAAGCCAGGGATAAGAGCATCCCATTATTAGAACGGCTGAAATTTATTAGTATTACTTCCTCAAACCTAGATGAGTTTTTTATGGTTCGGGTAGCCTCCTTAAAGGATATGCAGCACGCAGGCGTGAAAAAAGCGGATATTGCAGGCATGAATGCAACCAAACAGCTGGAACTGATTAACAAAGACGCAAAAGACTTGGTCAGCATGCAGTATTCGACGTATAACCGTTCCTTACTGCCGCTGTTAAACCAGGAGCATATTTACATTATCGATGCCTATGAAAAACTGACAGAAGAACAGGCAGAATTTGTAGATATGTATTTTGAAAATGAAGTTTATCCGGTATTAACGCCAATGGCAGTAGATTCCGGAAGGCCGTTCCCGCTTATCCGCAATAAGTCGTTAAATATAGCAGCGATTATTGAATCAAAAGGCGGGGGCTTATTAGGCCATAAAGATAAAGAAGGAAAGCATAAAAAGGAGAACCAAGAGGAGATCCAGAGAGAATTTGCAACCGTGCAGGTGCCTTCTGGAATGGCAAGGCTTGTGCCTGTTCCATCAAAAGATCCGCAGGAAAAGGTTTTTATTTTACTGGAACAGGTTATTGAGAAAAATATCCAAAAGCTGTTTTCAAATTATAAGGTAGTATGCGCTTATCCGTACCGGATTATGCGTGACGCTGATTTTTCGATTGATGAAGATACAGCGCCGGACTTGCTGGCAGAAATTCAAAAACAATTAAAGAAACGCCAGTGGGGCGAGGTCATCCGCCTGGAAGTAGAAGACGGCATTGACAAAAAGCTGCTTGCTTTTTTAAGAGAAGAACTGCATGTGGAAAATAAGCAGGACATTTTTTATATTAACGGGCCGATTGATTTTACGTTTTTGATGAAAATGTATGGGTTAGAGGGCAGTGATCATTTGCGTTACCCAGCGCATGTCCCGCAGTTAGTACCAGAAATAATGCCGGGTGAAAATATTTTTGAAGCGATTCAAAAGGGAGATATTTTACTCCACCATCCATACCAAAGCTTTGGCCCGGTTATAGAGCTGATACGCCAGGCTGCAAATGATGCACAAGTACTTGCCATTAAGATGACGCTGTACCGCGTGAGCGGAAATTCCCCGATTATCGCTTCTTTAGCGCAGGCAGCTGAAAATGGAAAACAAGTATCTGTACTGGTAGAATTAAAAGCGCGCTTTGATGAAGAAAATAACATTGTCTGGGCGAAAAAGCTGGAAAAAGCAGGCTGCCATGTCATCTATGGAATTGTAGGCTTAAAGACGCACAGTAAAATTGCGCTTGTTGTGCGCAGGGAAGAAGCGGGCATTCGGCGCTATGTACATCTGGGGACAGGCAATTATAATGATTCTACTGCAAAACTTTATACAGACTGTGGAATACTGACGTGTGCAGAAGCAATTGGAGAGGATGCAACCGCTGTCTTTAATATGCTTTCTGGCTATTCTGAGCCGCTTAGCTGGAATGAATTGGCAGTTGCCCCGCTTTGGCTGCGCAAAAAGTTTTTAAAGCTTATCCGCCGGGAGACAAAAAATGCCAGAGAAGGAAAAACTGCTTTTATCCGTGCGAAAATGAATTCGCTGTGTGATCAGGAACTCATTGAAGCGCTCTACGAAGCGTCTCATGCAGGCGTGCAAATCCAGCTGCTTGTGCGCGGGATCTGCTGTCTTAGGACAGGAATTAAAGACATCAGCGAACATATCCACGTACGTTCGATTGTAGGAAATTTCTTAGAGCACAGCCGGATTTTCCATTTCTGCAACGACGGATATGAGGAGGTCTACATGGGAAGTGCGGATTGGATGCCGCGTAATCTGGACCGCCGTGTGGAAATCGTATTCCCGGTCTTAGATGAAGAACTTAAAAAGAAGGTGCTGCATATTTTAGACGTAGAATTTGAAGATAATATGAAAGCGCACGTCTTACAGACAGATGGGAACTACGAAAAAATTGATAAACGAGGCAAAGTGTTAATTAATTCACAGGAAATCTTTTGTAAAGAAGCTGCGCTGGCTTTGCCAAAAGAAGAAAACACTTATCAGGATCGCGTCTTTGTGCCAGCAGAGCCGATGGAGGAGTAGCTGACAAAAGTAATGCAAAGTAGGGAATGTATGAAAATGAAAAAAGGGCGAAAAATATTATTTTCCGATTTAGATGGAACGTTATTAAATGATCAGAAAAATGTAGAAGCAACAGACAGAGAAGCGATTTTTGATATGATTGAGGCAGGCTGCTATTTTGCAGCCTGTACTGGACGGCCGCTTTCCAGTGTAAAAAAAGTGCTGCAAAAAAACAATCTGGATGGCAAAGGGTGCTATATTGTAGCTTACAACGGCGGGGTTGTCTATGAGCCTGCTGCAGACAAGGTGATTTCCTATACAGCGATGCCTTGTGCACAGGCGCACAAGATGTTTCAAAAAGCCGAACAAGCAGGATTTTATGTACATACTTATGACAGAAACGATCAGGATACGATACTTACGATAGCCCATAGGCCGGAGCTGGATTTTTACTTTAGCCAAACAGGGCTTTCATGGAAAACAGGCAGACAGTTGGTGGATCATATTACGTTCGATCCGCCCAAAATGATTGTTGCAAGTATGACGGATCATGAGGGGCTGGTACAGTTTCAAAAAGAGAATGCTTACTGGACGGACAAATGTATGAACAGCTTTTTTTCCTGCGATCAATTTTTGGAATATTGTCCGTATGGCATATCAAAAGGCGCTGGCATAAAAACACTCTGTGATTATTTAGGCTTACAGGTAGAAGCATCTGTCGCAGTAGGCGATGAGCGCAATGATATTGCGATGCTAAAAGCAGCCGGGACAGCAGCAGTTCCTGCGAATGCCTTTTATGAAGTAAAAGATTATGCAGACTATGTATGTGAAGCAGACAATAATCAAGGCGCTGTAGGAGAAGTCATACGTAAATTTATTTTATAGCGATATAGACAGCCGAAAACTATTTCCATCCGTTTTTTTCAGATATGTTAAAAAATACGGAGTATAAGCCGATATTATGAATAAGAGCCACAACAAAACACGCAAGGAAGAAGGCTCGTATCACAAGGAAGTGATGCAAGACGAAGGTAACTGTTGAAATTTACAACCAGGGAGGGGAGTACAGCAGCTTATGGAAATTTATTTCGGATTGAGAGCGTGATTTTTGTAACAAGTTTGCAGGATTCTGTTTCCAAACGCAAAGAGGAGCAGAACAACCAAAGAAAACCCCAAAAAAGTTTTGCTAGCGTATTAGAGCAGGCATGTGAAGAAAAGCAGGATAAGGAGATATCTTATACTGCAAATGGCTATACCAAACATGGCGTTGCTTATCATACGCTGGAAAAGCGCAGGGAGTATGTTTAAAAGTTACTGTGAACCCAGGGTTTTGCATTTACTGCAAAACCCGTAAGAACGTGTATGTTCAGCCAAGCGTGAATGCAGCCCTTTGCCGCAGGCAAACTTCCAATGGGCTGCATTCAGTTACTGTGAACACCAAAGGGGTGAACAGTAATCTTTAAAAGTTACCATAAGGGGCACTTCTCATAAGGAAGTGTCCCTTATGATGTTTAAAGAATTGACAAAGATACTTTGTGAGGAATTTAAGCGTAGTTATTTTGTATTTATTTGTGTTGCTGCTCATTTATTCTGACTTTTAATAAATCTGAGTGATTGTCACAAAATTTATCGGTATCATGACACCAGTATAGAGAAAGAGGCGTTACTGTTCACACAGGACTTTGCATTTACTGCAAAGTCCGTAAGAAAATGATTCAGGAGTGCAAAAATTCCATTGCCGAAGGCAATTTTAGATGAATTTTTGTATGTTACTGAGAACGGAGTGAACAGTAACAAAGAGATATCCCCTTTTTGTATCTAATGAAAAATACTGTTGTGGAGTGTCAAGAGATGTGATATAATCGCAAAAGAGTAATCGTGTTACAAGGTGGTAAACCTCCCTAACTTGCAGAAGAAGGGAGGTGGTGCAGATGGATACATACGAAGTTTTAAGCCTGTTACTTTTGGGCGGTAATTTCCTGATTGCGCTGCTTGCCTACATAGATAGGACGAACAAGCGAAAATAAATAAACCTACCTTGTACTTTACCGAGTAAGGTAGGTTTATATAACATACTATGGAGGTAAACCACTTTGTGGGCGGTTACTCCTTTTATATTTATACTATAGCATACCTTAGGTTTGATTGCAAGAGACTTTTTTATATATCCATTAACGCTTTCTTTGTGTGAATCGGCATGAGATTTTATTTCTTCGTATGCTTCTTTTTGTACATCAAGAGATTTGCAGAGGACACCGATAAAAAGGGTGTGACAGGCGCAGTTACGTTTACCTGTAATTTGAATCCTACGGCAAAATATGAATGCCGTAGGATGTTTGAGATTTAATAAGTAAAGCAGCGTATATATTTGCTGTTGGCATTATTCCAATTAATGATCTGAAACCAGTCTTCTATATAATCTGTTCTTTTGTTATAATGTTTAAGATAATATGCGTGTTCCCATACATCTATGTTAAGCACAGGAGATATACATAAGGGTAAAGGAGTATCCTGATTTTGGGTAGTGGTAATACTCAGTTGTCCGGTGGCATTGACAACCAGCCATGCATAACCTGAACCAAAAACAGATAAGGCAGCTGTTTTAAACTGATTTTGAAATGACTCGTAGCTGCTAAAATTGTTTTTTATTGCTTCACTTAGCATTCCAATGGGTTGAGCCGAAGTAGGATTGGCAAGGTTTGAAAAATAAAATTGATGGTTAAAAACACCTCCGGCATTATTATTTACAGCTGTTTGGATTTCATTTGGAAGACTGGGCACATTCATAATGAGTTGTTCAAGTGTCCAATTCTGGAATTGGGGGTATTCACTAAGAACATTGTTTAGATTGTCAATGTAAGTTTGTAAATGTTTATCATGATGTAATTTCATTGTTTTTTCATCAATATATGGTTCCATAGCATTATAGGCATATGGTAATGGAGTGTTAATGAATTTATAATGTTCGTTCATCTTTTTGGTTCCACTTTTTTATTCAATATATATGTTTGTTTTCTGTTTATATGCACCAGTTTACAACATTTGAAGTTTTTTGATCCATGATAAGACGTAACCCTCTACTTTTTTATGATTTATCTGATTTATAGAAATAAAAACATACATTAACTTAAAAGGATTGATTTTATTTAATACGGAGGTTGTATGATGGAAGTAACATTATTAAAGGCAAATATTGACAATGCAAAAGAACTGCACGCTATGCAGGTCGAATCTTTCAAAGAATTATTGGAGAAATATCAGGATTTTGATACCAGTCCTGCAAATGAAGACATGGAAAAAGTAGAAGCACGCTTGAAACAGGACTTTACATTTTACTATTTTATATGTATCGGACAGCAAAAAGTAGGAGCTGTCCGTATTATTGACAAAAAGGAAAACAGAAAAAGCAAAAGGATTTCCCCAATATTTATACTGCCGGAATTTCAAGGAAAAGGCATTGCACAGAAAGCAATCCGGCTGTGTGAAGAAAAGCATGGAAACGAAAATTGGGAGCTGGGCACAATTTTGCAGGAGTCTAAAAACTGTCATCTGTATGAAAAAATGGGATATCGCCAAACAGGCAAAACAAAGGTTATTAACGAAAAACTTACATTAATATTTTATGAAAAGAAGGAGGCAAACAAAGCATGAATGTAATCATACTTGGTTCCGAATTCTGTGTTAGCATACTAAGGGTATGCTGTATGTCGTGTATGTACAGAAGTGTGATAGAAATGATATTGTCAAAATGATTTCCTTGTAAGACATAGTATCATAGATGACGCAAGAAAGATGTTATGACAGCAATGTTTTAGGAGGGGTTATTTATAAAACCCAAAGTTGTCTTTTATAAAAATTTCTGTTATTATGAT
>CANDJR010000164.1 GCA_947385105.1 uncultured Eubacterium sp. | reverse complement strand
GAGGGATTATAACGTCCATTTTCTAAAGAGCCTATTGTCTGTCGAGATACTTCAAGAGCTGAAGCTAAGTCTTCTTGTTTGATCCCTCTTTGTTTTCGCAATTCTTCTAAACGATTTTTCACAATATCCTCCTCTTGTATATATGGAAAGTTTACTTTCCATCACTATATTTATCATAATACGATTGCCACAAAATGTCAAGTAGACTTTCCATCAATCTTTATTCTATCATCTTCTAGTTTTATCCTTATGGATTGTGAAAGAGAATGCAGTAAGGCCGGGAACCTGTTTTTAGATTCCCGGCCTGCGGTTTTACCACATTTTGCGTCCGCTTTTATCTGGAATTCCCATTTCCATTCGGTATTTGTTGACTGTCCTTCTTGAAATCTGAATCTGGTATTCCTTAAGCTTCTCACTAATTGCCTGATCACTATATGGTTTTTTTCGATCTTCATGAGACACGATTTTTTGAATGATACTTTTAATTTGTTCTGGCGTTTTTTCTTCTGCACAATCATTTGTGCGAACAGCGACAGACGTCAAAAAATAATTTAGCGGAAAGATGCCAAAAGAACACTGCAAATATTTTCCCCGCATTGCCCGGCTGATTGTGGATACATGCACATTGAGCGTTTCTGCAAGATCTGCGAGTTTCATAGGATGTTTATATCCAACCCCGTAACAGAAAAAGTCATGCTGCTTTTCCACCAACATATGCATAATTTTAGAAAGCGTAACCGTACGCTGCACAATACAGTTGGATACCCATTGCGCCTGCTGCATCTTTTCTTGCAGATATTTCTTCGTCTCTGAATCCTGCGTATGATGCATCATATCCTGATAAAAACTGTTCATTGTAAATTGTGGGTACTGGCGTGAGTTGAGGATAATTTCAAACTGTCCGTCTATGTTTGCTACAACTGCGTCTGGGATAATATAGCAAAGCTGTTCTTTATTACTAAATGAATTCCCTGGCTTAGGGTTTAAGGAACGTATGATTTGACAGGCTTTTTGCACTTCATGGACAGAAATATGAAGCTTTTTTGCAATTTCAGCAAGATGGTTTTTTGCTACTTCATCCATATAATCCATAATCACTAACTTTACGATCTCAAAATCTCCCTCTTTGCGGGCTATCTGCAAGCATAAGCATTCTTTTAAATCTCTGGCTCCTACTCCTGGCGGTTCCAAAGACTGAATATCTTTCAACAGCTGAAGTACTGTCTTTTCTGAGACATGAAAATGGTTTGCAACCGATAAAACTTTTTCATTGAAATATCCGCGTGAATCCAACGAATAAATCATATACTCTGCCATCTCGCGTTCCTTCCTGCTGTAATCTGCAAGTACAAGCTGTGACAATAAATAATCGCATAGAGTTTCCCTGCGTTCATGATGGTACTGCCAGTTTTCCTGTATGTTTTGTGCCACATGTTCTTGCTGGTAATATACTTTATTCTGCGGATCTGCTGCCTGCAGCCACTCTAGTTTTTGCTGCATTTTGATCTGCCTGGTATCCTCCTGCATGGAATGAGAGGCTTTAAATTCAATCATTGGATTTTCCACTGCCAGATTTTCAATGTATGCCTCTAGTTCCTGTGTGCTCATTTGCAAAATCTCCATGGATTGAACCATATGCTGTGATAATATTTGTTTTTGATTGATATCCATTTTTAAATCCATATTCATTCCCTCTTTTTCCTATGCATATCAAAATATCTTCCTGAAAGATACCCTTAGAAATTAAAAACATGACACGATGCCATAGCAGATGATGCAGCTACGATTGCATCTAACAGTTTGGTTCGATCCTCCTACTCATTTTTTCTATTACAGCTAAGCTCTTTTCTTACTTTGCCATTTTTTTATTTCATTATACGTACCAATGTGACAAAAGACAATCTGTGCCTGACCACCCAGTATGCTGAAGCTTTGTAATAAGCTGGCTGTGCCTAATTGTAAGCGAAGCCTTGCTAGATACTGTCTGTGCTGGAACAGTCTGCAAAAAGATTCTTAAGCGTAACAAGGCAGGGTTACTATTCACGGGTCAGGAACGAGCACTGGCTGCTCGTTCCGTGAGAACGTGATTCAGAAATTCGGGGCGATTTTGCGAAGCAAACTTTCAATATCGCCCCGAATTATTACTATGAGCGGCCTCAGGCCGTGAATAGTAACAAGGCAGGAGAACTATCACATTCATTCCCCTGCCCATGATCTTTTATTTATGCTATGTATACTATTTTACGGCAAGCAAACCTGCTGTTAGTCCTCAATATGCGCAATCGCTTTTGCAAATTTTTTCTTCTCCTCCAAATTGCCCTGTCTTTGGATCATGATCCGCTGCGCCTGCGGTGAGCCTGCTCCATGCATAGACTCTGTCCGGTATCCAACTGCTGCAGTGCCAAGCGCAAGATTCTCTATCAGTCTTAAGATTTTTAACCGGTTCTCTGTAGATACATTGCCAACACCTTTTAAATATTTATCTACATATTTTCCAATCTTTGGATCACGGAAATCTTTCTCTGACGGTGCTGTAACCATCAGGCCACCAGCGATGTCTTCTGCCAGGCGTACGATTTCATATGGAAATCTGGTAATATTTTGTTTGCATACATTTGCAAGCAGCAAATTAATGAGATAGTTGCCAGACTCTGTCTGCTCTCCTTCAGAAGAACATGCAATGCCACAGCAGTATAACGTCTCATTTAAATGTATCATTTCAATCAGCTTATCCTTGACATGTGAAGCTTTCTGTACGCCATTGTATTCAGCTGCAACTGCTGTTGCACCAATCAGGACGTCGCCCACGCCTACTTTACATCCGCCGTAAGACTGACGATGATAACCAGCAAACCGCTCTACAATCATGTTCGCAAATTCTGTCTCTCCATTCATGAAAATTCTATCATTTGGAACAAACACATCATCAAAAACTACCAGTGCTTCTACTCCGCCGAATTCCGCATTGCCTACGTCCAGCGTAGTATCTTCCAGTTTCCTTGTATCACAGGACTGACGTCCAATAATCATAAACAAGCCTTTTGCATCAATCGGAACAGAAAATGCTACTGCATAATCTTTATCTTCCGGCTTCATAGATATTGTCGGCATCACGATCACTTCATGAGAGTTGCAGATTCCTGTCTGATGCGCTTTTGCACCGCGTACTACAATGCCATCTGCACGGCGCTCTACCACTCTTAAGTATAAATCCGGGTCTTCTTGTTCATGAGGCGCTTTCGAGCGGTCGCCTTTTGGATCTGTCATAGCACCGTCAATCATAAGGTCGTTTTCTTGACAGTACATCATATATTTTTTAAAATTTTCATGATAATTTGTTCCATATGCTTTATCAATCTCAAATGTGGTAGAATAGGTGGCATTAAAAGCATCCATCCCTACACAGCGCTGGAAACAGGACGCTGTTTTCTGGCCGCAGAGCCTTTGCATTTTCACTTTATTTTTTAAGTCTTCTGTACTTTGATGGATATGTGTAAAACGGTTGATCTTATTACCTGTAAACGGAGAAGTCACTGTCATAAGATCTTCGTACTGTGGATCCTGCGCAAGATCATACGTCATGCGAACAGAATTTAAGGATGGGCGAAGGATTGGATGATCGTACGGATTATCTACTTTTTCGCCAAATAAATAAATTTCCATTTTCAAATTGCGTATACTTTCTATATACTGTTCTCCTGTCATAAGCGCCATAATTTTTTCCTCCTGTTTTTGAAAATTTTATGCTTTATTAAATTTTTGTGTCATAAGATTTCCATTTGTGAAATATTTTTCATGTTAAAATTTTTCAGATTAAGTTTTTCATGTTCCATTTTTCAGAATAAATTTTTCAGAATAAATTTTTTCGGTTAAGTTTTTCATATTCAATTTTTCAGGGTAAATTTTTCATATTCAACTTTTAGAATAAATTTTTAGGTTAAGTGTTTCGTATTCAATTTTTCAGAATAAATCTTTCAGGTAAGTTTTTTATGTTAAGATTCTAAAGCTTGCTAATATCTTATTCTTCCACCTCCTTATGCCGGTTTTTTAGCAGACTGCGCATATCTGACAGCAATTCGTCACTCACGCCAGAAACCAAAACCGTATCTTTCAATTCTGGAAACGCTTCTTTTAACGCTGCATTCACTGTATGTTCCAGCGTCAGTTCTGCAGATGGGCAGTTCATGCACTGGCCCATCAGCCGCACATATAAGCAATCCTGTTCTAATTTCAAAAGCTGAATGTCTCCTTCATGGTACTGCAGTTTTGGCCGTACCTTTTCATCCAGAACTTTTTCAATTTCTGTAATCGTCAAGCCATTCATCTTATCCCTCTTTTCTGTTTCATCCTGCCTGGCAGTTTTAAAAAGTCCTGCGATTCATCGCATTCTCTTTCTCCTTTTCTTTTTCTTCTTTCTGCCATTTCTAAACAACTCTGTGCTTTATTTAAGTATAAGAATTTCCAAGAAACGCTCTTACAAAGCTCAGCTGTTCAAATTCTTTTGTTCCAAATCCATACCCAACTGCTGTGATTTGCATCTGAAATTCTTTCGAGAAATCCTGTGCGAAATGTTTTAAAACAGCCGCACCTGTTGGTGTCAAAAGCTCACCATCAAAGCTGCTGGAATATACTGGCATTCCTTTTATGATTTCAGTAGTAGCAGGTGCTGGAACCGGCAAAATTCCATGTGCACAGCAAATATTGCCATTTCCTACACAAATCGGTGAACAGACAATCTTTTCTGCACCAAGATAAGATATCGCCAGGCTGCATCCTACGACATCTGCCAGTGCATCAAGCGAACCAATTTCATGAAAATGAATCTGTGATATTTGCGTCCTATGAACCGTACTTTCTGCTTGTGCAATGACATGATAAATCGCAGCAGCATTTTTCTTTACGTCCTCAGGCAAATCCAATTTTTCTATTTGTTCTAATATGCTTGTACAGCTTGTATGTGTATGACTGTGGCTGTGCTCATGCGTGTGCTCGTTATGGCTGCTTTCTTGTAAGCTTGTATGCGTATGACTGTGGCTGTGTGCATGCTCTTGCGTATGACTGTGTGCATGCTCGTTATGGCTGCTTTCTTCTTCCCCATTGAGCACTACATGCATTTGCGTCCCTCCAATGCCCTGCCTTTTCACATCTTCAGGTACTACCTTAATCGTTTCATTTATACGGTTCATCTTTTCCAGAAATTCAGCCTGCTGTGATACTGATAATAGGCTAAATAACGCAGCCATTAACATATCTCCTGCTGCACCTGTTTTACATTCTAAATACAATTGCTTCACTCTTACTGCATCCCCTTTCTAAAAAACACCTTATATTTATAAGCAGCAATTTTCATGCCAAAAGTCTTACATTCTTTTCACAAAGAAATGATTTTTTCTCTTTCTGTTCCCACCATGTTTGCGGCATTTAAGACGCACATATCTTCCTGTAACAAATCTATTTTTGTCGTTTTTTGTATGAAAATCTATTTTGTTGCAAAACTGTATTTTATCTGATTCCATTCTGCAACATCTTTACTTTTATCTGCAACACTGCTATACTAAAAGCAGTATTAAACCTCAAAGGAGTCCTGACATATGAATCAAAAAAAATCAATCTATCGAATTCGCAAACAGCTAGATTCTTTAATTCAGTCTGTGGAAGACAGTGAAATAAAACAAAAACTTCTTGAAATTGATCGGGAAATGGACCATTTTCATAGTTTAAAAATAGACTTTAAAGAAATTATAGACGGATTGGATGACAGCATCTTTATTGTTGATAAAGACGGGATTGTCCTGTATACCAATCCAGCGTATACACAAAATACAGGCATTGAAATGGAGCGTGTGCTCAACCGATCGATTACAGATTTGATTCAAAAGGACCATATTTTTTCCGGAGGGGCGTTGTTAGATGTATTAAAAACAAAGAAAACTGCTTTTCGCCTGTCAACTACTTATGCGCAAGGCAAGCCGCTCATTGGCTACGCTGTCGGTACGCCTATCTTTGATGAACATGGAGAGTTATTGCAGGCAGTTGCCTGCAGCCGTCCAATTGTTTCTTTACGGGCATTAAAAAACGATTATGATACTTTTATCAAAGAATTGCAGGAAGTAAATCCCAAAAAAATTACTAAAACAGCAGAGCAAACCTTGTCTGAAGATATGATCGGCCGTCAGACTAGTCTTGCAAATATATGGACTTTGATCAGCCATGTTGCCGCGTCTGATGCTACGGTCTTAATTACCGGGGAATCTGGCGTCGGTAAAGAAGTGATTGCTGATGAAATTTATAAAATGAGCAATCGGAACAACAAGCCGTTTATCAAAATTAACTGTGCTGCTATTCCGGCTCATTTGTTGGAATCTGAACTATTTGGATATGAAAAAGGTTCCTTTTCCGGAGCCAGCTCAAAAGGAAAAGCTGGTTTATTTGAACATGCCAATCATGGCACTTTAATGCTGGATGAAATTGGCGATATGCCAGTGGATTTACAGGTTAAGCTGTTACGGGCGATCCAATCGCAGGAAATTACGCGTATTGGAGGCTCAAAACCAATCAAGCTGGATATTCGTTTCCTAGCGCTTACCAATTCTAATCTGCTTGAAAAAATAGCAAATGGGACGTTTCGCCAGGATCTTTATTACCGCTTAAATGTCATTCCCATCCATGTTCCGCCATTAAGAGAACGCCTCGACGATTTGGAAGATCTGTGCGATCACTTTATTCGTAAATTTTGCGCCAAATACCATCGGCCGTTTGAATTATCTCAAGCACAGTATGAAATTCTCCGACAATACCAATGGCCTGGCAATATCCGTGAATTAGAAAATATCATGGAGTATCTGGTACTTTGCAGTTCTGGTATCGGAAATATTTCAGATAATATTTTATATCCACTTTTAAATATTTCTGAAACACAAATTTCTACTGTGATTCCAGATACAGACTTTAACTCTGCTGTCGCTCAATTTGAAAAACAGCTTTTAGAGCGAACTTTGCAAAACTGCAGCAATCTGCGCGAAGCAGGTGAAAAATTAAATTTGAATGCATCGACGATTTCCAGAAAAATCAAACAATATAACATTGACTATGCAAAGAAAAACCAGACTTCTTTGCAGTAAAAGGAAACTGCTGCACAACAAAAACTGCCAGGCGTTCAAACTACCTGGCAGTTTTTCTATTCTTATGTTTGGTTTTTAGCTGATTATTCACACATTGGCTTAAGATTAGGGCTGACTATTAAGTCTGCTTCTGTTGCTGCCTGGATCTGCTCGACAGTATATTCCGGATTGTATTCTGTCAGCAAAAGCCCGTCTTTTGTCACTTCAATGA
>CANDJR010000163.1 GCA_947385105.1 uncultured Eubacterium sp. | reverse complement strand
ACTGTTCACTCTGTTCTCAGTAACATGCAAAAATTCATCTAAAATCGCCTTCAGCAATAGAATTTTTGCACTCCTGAATCATTTTCTTACGGACTTTGCAGTAAATGCAAAGTCCTGTGTGAACAGTAACCTGAATCGTACGGCTATCCATGTCAGGGTTTTGTATTTACTGCAAAATCCGTAAAACCGTGTAGTTCCTTGTCCACTGAGGCAGAAAGGCAGCAGAATAAAATGATAAGAAAATTACAACCATCAGATATTGAACAGACAATGCAAATCTGGTTAGCAGGCAATCTAGAAGCGCACCATTTTGTTTCCAAAGAATATTGGATAACAAATTATGAATCCGTGAAGGAGCAGCTTTTACAGGCGGATGTCTATGTGTATGCGCAGGGGCAGGAGATCCAAGGCTTTGTGGGTATGAGCCAAACTTATTTAGCAGGAATTTTTGTTTTAAAAACATGCCGTTCTAAGGGCATCGGACGAAAACTGATACAGTTTATAAAACAAAATTATCCTACATTTTCCCTGCATGTATTTCAAAAAAACAAGCGCGCAGTTGATTTTTATTTGCGGGAAGGCCTGCAAATTGTTACGCATGGGGTGGACAAAGATACAAAAGAGGCAGACTATTTGATGAAATGGGTTTAGTTTTCGCACCACAGCCCAAGAGCGGTTATACTGCGAAAAGTAACGGATTAGCATATACTTTTTGTCCGCATTCGTATATAATAGGGAAGTAGGAAAAAATAGTAGAAAGGAAGAAAAAATATGCCGTTTATTGATTCAAAAATAACATGTAAAGTTTCCGAAGATAAAAAAGAAGCTATCAAAGCTAGCTTTGGACAAATGATGGCTCTGATAAACAAATCGGAAGGGTTTCTGATGGTGGGATTCGATGACGAATATTGTTTATATATGGGCGGTAAGAAAGTGGAAAAGGGTGTGTTTGTTTCTGTCAGCTTATATGGAAGTGCATCTTCGGAGGCATATGATAAAATGACAGCAGAAATCTGCCGCGTTTATCAGGAGCAGTTGGATATTCCGCCAGAGAAAGTATACGTCACATATGCCGGTTTCAAAGACTGGGGCTGGAATGGAAAAAACTTTTAGGAAAAGAGGTAGATCGCAAATGAAAAAAATGGAGGATTATGTTAGGGCTATACCGGATTTCCCTTCACCGGGTATAATATTTCGTGATGTTACAAGTGTTTTGCAAGATCCAGATGGATTAAAGCTTGCCATTGATTCTATGATAAAACTGTTAGACGGGGTAACGTTTGATCTTGTAGCTGGTACAGAATCACGAGGATTTATGTTTGGGATGCCGATTGCGTATGCACTAGGCAAAGCGTTTGTACCTGTTCGGAAAAAAGGAAAACTTCCGTTGGAAACGATTACTGCAAAATATGATTTGGAATATGGGAGCGCAGAGATCGAGATACATAAGGATGCGATTCTGCCAGGACAAAAAGTAGTTTTGGTAGACGACTTGATTGCTACTGGTGGAACGCTGGCAGCAACGGCAAACCTGATTGAACAGTTAGGTGGAGAAGTTGTAAAAATACTTTTATTGATGGAGCTTGCTGGATTAAAGGGCCGTGATAAGCTGATGGGATATGATGTCCAATCGGTTATTACATATGAAGGAAATTAGCAAAAAGATGCACTGAAAAGGTAAGAAGTACTTAAAATAAGAAGTAATCCAAACAGTAATCAGTCAAATCAAGAACAAATGAAAACTGTCAAACAGAAACACAAGAAACGATCAAACAATAAAAAGTAAAGATAACAAAAGATAAGAACAAAAATAGAAAAGCTAACAAAACAAAGCTAGCAAATCATAAAGCCAGTAAATTATGAAAGCAGCAAATGATAATAAGCGAAATCATAAAGTAGTAAATACAAAAATATGAAATGTAATGATACAAATATTATAATATTAATTATAATGATGAAACTATAATAATATAACTATAATAATATCAGTTATATTGAAACTATTTCGACAAAATTAAATGTAAAAAAATATCTAAAAATGAACATATAACAAACAAATATAGAAAGGCGGAAAACTATGATTATAGTTAATACGGATTATATATCTGGAAAAGAATTTGAAATGTTAGGAATGGTAAAAGGAAGTACAATTCAAAGTAAAAATATTGGCCATGATATTGGACAGGGATTTAAGACATTAGTGGGCGGCGAATTAAAATCTTATACAGAAATGATGAATGATGCCAGGGCACTGGCAACAAGAAGAATGGTAGAAGAAGCAGAAACACTTGGGGCAGATGCTGTAGTCAATGTGCGGTTTGCTTCATCTGCTGTTATGGCTGGTGCAGCAGAGGTTATGGCATACGGAACAGCGGTAAAATTTAAATAAGTATTTGATAAAAAACGTATTATTTCTGAGTATAAAATCAAAAAATCCATCACAACGGCAAATAGTTAACCTTCAATTGCCATTGTGATGGATTTTTATCATAAAAAATTATTTGCTTCTTCATAAGCAAAATCAGAAAAACAAGATAAGAATGTGAGGAGAAGTTATGGATGCATACCAGACACTAGATCATACTTTTGAACCAGTTTGGGATACAAAATCAGAGATTTTGATTTTAGGCACGTTTCCATCTGTGAAATCCAGAGAAAATCATTTTTATTATGGCAATCCACAAAACCGTTTTTGGAAATTAATAGCACGGATATATGGAGAGCAGCTGCCTCTATCGATAGAAGAAAAAAAGAGTTTGATTTTACGTCACAGGCTTGCTATTTGGGATGTGGTTGCCAAATGTGATATTGTTGGTTCTTCAGACAGCAGTATCCGTAACGTAGTACCTGCTGATATCGCAGGGCTTATAAAACAAAGCAGCATCCGCACAGTGATTGCAAATGGCACAAAAGCATACGAATTGTACCAGCGCCATCAATTGCAGCTGACCGGAATGCAGGCACATAAGCTGCCGTCTACGAGCCCTGCAAATGCAGCTTGGTCATTGGAACGATTAGAAGCAGTTTGGCGCAACGCGTTATTAGAACAAGTCTGGTAACGAATTTATTACTGTTTACTCCGTTCTCAGTAACATGCAAAAATTCATCTAAAATTGCCTTCGGCAATAGAATTTTTGCACTCCTGAATCATTTTCTTACGGATTTTGCAGTAAATGCAAAGCTCTGTGTGAACAGTAGCTTTAATTTCATGAAATCGAACATTTGATTCAAATAAGCTCTTGACAGGAACGCCTGTTCACTATATAATTAGAACAGATGTTTGAAATGTAAATGATAGAAAGAGGGCGTATGTTTCGATGATGCAGTTAAGCGTTTCTTCCCAAATGACAATTTTACAAAAATTGGAAATATTGTCTGATGCAGCAAAATATGACGTAGCATGTACTTCCAGCGGTGTGAACCGTGGTGGAGACGGTTTTGGCATTGGCAATACTACGTTGGCAGGGATCTGTCATAGTTTTTCAGCGGATGGCCGCTGTATTTCATTGCTGAAAATATTGTTTACAAATGAATGCATTTTTGACTGCCGCTATTGTTTAAACAGGAGATCGAACGACATTCCAAGGGCGTCTTTTACACCGGATGAAATCTGCGAACTGACGATACAGTTTTATCGCCGCAATTATATCGAAGGCTTGTTTTTAAGCTCTGGTATCCTGCACAGCCCTACGTATACAATGGAGCTTATTTATCAGGCAATTTATAAACTGCGGACAGTACATCATTTTCAAGGATATATTCATGTGAAAGCGATACCAGGCGCAGATCCGCATCTTATTTGGAAGGTCGGGCTGTTAGCAGATCGTATGAGTATTAATTTGGAACTGCCTACAGCAGAGGGACTGCGCATGTTAGCGCCGAATAAGCAGCGTAAGCATATTTTGACTCCTATGCGCATGATTCAAAACGGCAGAAAAGAAAATCAAAATGACCTGATGCTTTATCGTCATGCACCTAAATTTGTCCCAGCTGGGCAATCTACACAGATGATTATAGGAGCTACCCAGGAAAACGATTATCAAATTATTTCAGTAGCAGAAAATTTGTACCAAAAGTTCGATTTAAAGCGTGTGTTCTATTCCGCATTTGTACGTGTCAATGACGATGCGATGCTGCCTGCATTGCCGGGAGGGCCGCCTTTGCTGCGGGAGCATCGTTTGTATCAGGCGGATTTCCTGCTGCGATACTATGGATTTGCAGCAGGAGAACTGCTAAGTGAACAGAGGCCGAATTTTAATGTCTTTTTAGATCCAAAATGTGACTGGGCAGTGCGGCATTTAGAGCAATTCCCGGTCGAAATCAACCGTGCGGATTATCAGACGCTGCTGCGTGTGCCAGGCATTGGGGTGAAAAGCGCCAGAAGGATTATTGGAGCCAGAAAAAGTGCAAGCCTGCATTTTGAGGATTTAAAAAAAATTGGTGTTGTCTTAAAGCGCGCTTTATATTTTATTACATGTAATGGCAGGATGATGTATCAAACAAAACTGGAGGAGGATTATATTGTACGTAACCTTGTAGATCCAAAAGAGCATTTCCCATTTACCAAGGACGGCATGACGTATCGTCAGTTATCGTTGTTTGATACACAACCAGAACAGTTTACAGATATACAGAGTGAAAGTAAGAAGTGTATCAGACTATAAGGAGGCAGGGCAAACATGCAGGAGACAGTTTTATTGTGTGAAGATTCCATTGAGGGAATTTTAACAGGCGTTTATGAAGCATATGTATTACGTCGGGATCCGCGACAGATTCATTTGCAGACAGCAGAAGAAGAAAACTATCGGCTGTTTACAGAATATCAGACTGTACAAGCAGATTTTGACAAAAGCGAAAAAGTACTGCGCACCATTTACCGCAGATTTGGCATGAAAACATATGCGCAGATTTGCCAGGCAATGCTTTCTTACGATACCCAAAAAGCAGATGCTGTGTATCATACCATTGCTGCGGGATTATCTGGAAATTACCGGGGTGATTTAATGGAGCATTTAAGCAACCGTTATGTGCACAAAGTATTTGAGCTTAGTCGTCATACATGGGGAGAATATGATCATATGCGTGGCTTTTTGCGCTTTCAGGAACTAAAAAACCAAGTGCTGCTTGCAAGATATTCTCCGAAAAATGATTTGACGACTATGCTTATGCCGCATTTTGCGGATCGGTTTCCAAAAGAGAATTTTGTCATATACGATGAACAAAGGATGTATTATGCCGTCCATCCAAAGGACAAACAGTGGTATTTGGTGCGCGGGGAATTGCCATTTGAAAAAGACGAAGAAGAATATTCACAGGATGAAGCACTATACCAGCTTTTGTACAGTCATTTCTGCAAATCCATTGCGATAACAGAACGAAAAAATTTGTACCTACAACGAAATATGCTGCCGCTGCGGTTTCGCAAGTATATGACAGAGTTTGCGCCAAATAAAGGAGCATCCTTTGGCTAAGTTTTTTAAAATTTCAACTTTTTTGTAAGATTACTGCCTGAATCCATAGTATACAAATGAAGCGATAAAAAAGGAGGAAAATCTATTGGAAGATCGTAAGATTATCGCATTATTTTATGCGCGTTCGGAGCAGGCAGTAAAAGAGCTGGCAGATAAATACGGATTTGTGTGTTTAAAACTGGCTGCAAATATTTTAAATAACAGACAAGATGCAGAAGAATGTGTGAATGACGCTTATCTGGGTGCATGGAATACAATACCCCCGCAAGAGCCAGATCCTTTGCTGGCATATATTTGTAGGATTGTACGTAATCTTTCGATTATGAGATATCATGCAAATACAGCGAAAAAAAGAAATAGTTTTTATGACGCTGCCCTTGATGAGCTTGCGGAATGCATTCCTTCAACCATATCAGTGGAAGACGAAGTTTCTGCTAATGAGCTGTCCCGCTTGCTGGACGTATTTTTAGATACGCTGGATTACAAAAACCGTGTCATGTTTGTACGGCGTTACTGGTATGCGGATGCAGTCCCTGAGATTGCACAAAGGTTTGGGATTAGCTGCAACCATGTATCGGTACGGCTTTCCAGAACGCGTGTGAAATTAAGAAAATTCTTAAAGAAAGAGGGGTATGTAGTATGAAACGGGCAGATATTTCAAAAGTGGTTGGCGGGATTAGTACCCGGCACATCCAAGAGGCAGCATATGATTTAGCAGATATAAAGGTGGAAAACTGTAAGAAAAAAACAAGATACAAGGCAGTGGCAGCTGCTGTTTTGGCATTTTGTTTTCTTGCCGCAGGGCTGAGAATATATGTTGTATCTCAAGATGCCGGAATTAAGGCGTATGCTTACGGAACAGACGACGAGATTACAAAAGCCGGGGCTGTGCTTCAAACAGGTACAATTAGCAATGACGGCGAGATGAAGGGATGCCCACTCATGTTTTACCTTACAGGAAAAGGGATTGAAAGTGTACGCTTTTCTTGCAAAAACCAACAACTTCAATTTCGGGATTGGACACAAAAAAGGGATGAATTTGGATTATCCCAAAACTTTACCGTTCCTTATGGTGAGCAGGAAGATGATTATGGTTATCTGACGATAGACTGGGAGCCTAACGATACAATCGAAGCATTGATGGAAAATGAACAAGGCACGATTCAAGATCTGCCACAAGCACTGCGGGAAGATCTGATTGTTCTACAAGTTACTTTTATAAACAAAAAAACAGCTGTAAAAGCGATTTCTATTTCACTTTTAAACGATGGAACATTTTTTGCTAAACTTACGGATTATCAGATTAGTGATGCGGATACTTTTGTAAATCGTACGGATGCTCTTTCGCTGCGTGAGCTTTCACAGATAAAGCAGGCTGAAATAGAAAAAGAGGAATCTGAAAAATCGGCCCAGGATAAAAAGAAAGAGAAAAAAACACAGGCAGACAGTATAGTTTCTGCTGCGATGGAGGCAGCAAAAGCGTATTATGCAGAGACTGTTATAGAAGTGGTTTCCATGGACGTGATTAACATAGAAATACCATCAAACGAAACACCATCAAACGAAACGCTTACGACAAAAAAGCCTGATCAAAAGAAGGCAAAAATTACATTTTCAGTCTGTGCCAGCATAGATGGCATTATTCAGGAACCAAACCGTACAATTACCTTAAAACAAAAACAAGGTATGTGGGAAGTGGTAAAAGAAGGATACTAATTCGATATGAATTAGATACAAAATATTAAATAACATTTTAACTAATAATGGTGCTATCAGTGAACAAGGGGTTGACCGATAAGAAAAGTAGCAGTGCCACCCTACGACTCGACCAAACAAGGGTGGCTTTTGCTATGTATGATTACTTACAAAACGTAAATACGAACGTAA
>CANDJR010000162.1 GCA_947385105.1 uncultured Eubacterium sp. | reverse complement strand
AACAAAGCGCAGCAGACAATCATACGAAGCTCCAATGTCGATTTTTTGCCATTTGTCATTTTAAAATACTCCTTTCTTTTGTTGCCTTTCATAATTCCTAACGATTCCTATATCACTGCTAACTACATATTAGTATGGCACAAAAATATTGTATTGTCAACTTCTGTATGTAAACTTATTAACAATCAAAATCCGTTTTGCGAAGGCTGAAACACTCTTGACAGTATTTATGCGTTTTGTTCGGTTTTGTAACAGGTGCAAACTCCTGATAGGAACAAAAACTGTATGCAAATATATAATTAAGAAAAATTACTGATTTTCTTGATTATGGAAAAGAAGTGGGGTAAAATAGGAACTGATCTTTAATTATCATATAAGGAGGGCACTTTATGTATGCAATAAAACCTGAGTATCTAACTGGTATTGAATCGATTGACAAAGAACATACCAAATTGTTTGAGCTCGCAGATGAAACTTACCAAATACTACATAATGATTTATCGCAGGACAAAACATCAGAAATTGTCCGCCTGGTATCTGAATTGATTGACTATACCAGAGTTCATTTTTCAAATGAGGAGGCTTATCAAAAAAGCATTCAATATCCTTATCTAGAGGAACATGCCAAACAGCACCGCCAGTTCGAAGACAGCCTGCTTGGCATTGATATTGATTCACTGGAAAATGATTTGGAACAGCAAAATGAAACAGTGGAAAGCATCTTAGAATTTTTGGTTAACTGGCTAATCAACCATATCTTAAAGGTAGATTTACTTTATGTGAACTATAACAAATAAAATCATCAAATCTTGCGTATCGTAATACAAAAACAATCGTTACTGTTCACACCATACTCCCAAAGGGGCTATCGCACAAAGCGCATGTCATACAATATCACATAGTCCACAGTGGAAAATGAAATACTCTGCCTATTGTATACGATTTGTCTCCTGCGGCAGCCCCTTTGAAGGCTATGCTTACCATAAGGCAAAATACTAAAATATGAAAGGATCTGATTTTTTGAATAAAGATTTAACAACTGGAAAAGCATCGTCTGTACTATGGAAGTTTTGTCTTCCACTATTTGGCAGTATCATCTTTCAGCAGCTGTACAACATTGCAGATTCTCTGGTAGCAGGAAAATTTATCGGCGAAAATGCATTGGCCGCTGTTGGCAACAGTTATGAAATTACCCTTATTTTTCTAGCCTTTGCTTTTGGATGCAATATCGGCTGTTCTGTCATTATTTCCCAGCTATATGGCGCAAAAGAGTATCAAAAGGTAAAAACTGCTGTAACAACTGCCGGCATCTTCTCTGCAGTGCTCTGCGTGCTGTTAATGTTTATCGGTATCTTTGGATGCAGCCCAATGCTGCATTTTATCCATACCCCAAGCAAAGTCTTTGCAGACTCCAAGCTGTATTTGGATATTTATGTATGGGGCTTGCCGTTTGTATTTTTTTACAATCTTTCAACTGGTATTTTTTCTGCATTAGGCGACTCCAAAACGCCGTTTTACTTTCTGGCAGTTTCTTCCACTGCAAATATTGCCGCAGACATCCTGTTTGTCAGCGTCTTTCGCATGGGTGTTGCAGGCGTTGCATGGGCAACATTTTTGTGTCAAGGTATCAGCTGTATGTTAGCTGTCCTAACAGTCTGGCTTCGGTTAAAAAAAATGAACGTAACCCAAAAGCCGCCGTTGTTTGATTTCGTAATCTTTCAAAAAATTGTACGGATTGCTGTGCCAAGTATTTTACAGCAAAGCTTTGTTTCCGTTGGCAACATTTTGGTCCAAAGCGTCATTAATGGGTTTGGCCCTTCTGTCATGGCTGGATATTCTGCAGCTGTAAAGCTTAACAGTATGGTAATTACCTCTTTTACTACGATTGGAAATGGAATATCAAATTTTTCCGCCCAAAACCTCGGTGCGCAGAAATACAATCGGATTTCGGAAGGTTTCCGTGCGGGTTTAAATATGGTATGGTGCGTATGTATTCCATTTTGTGCTGTTTATATTTTCTTTAGCAAATACTTGCTGCTTATGTTTATGGATCAAAATTCCCTGCAGGCACTGGAAACTGGCAGGCAGTTTTTATGGATATTATCTCCCTTTTATTTTGTCATATCAGCCAAATTAGTGGCAGACGGTATCTTGCGCGGTGTTAGTGCTATGCGGCAATTTATGGCTGCTACCTTTACAGATTTGATTTTGCGCGTCATATTAGCATTTGTGCTTTCTGATTTACTGCATGACGCAATCGGAATCTGGTGCGCATGGCCGATTGGATGGAGTATTTCTATGGTAATGTCCGTTCACTTTTATCGCAGGCAAGTCCGCAAGTTTCCTTCTTGTATGGAAAAATAAAAGCCGTTTGTATCTTAGCTTTCACACGTATTCCAACGTTTGCACTGCTCGATCCGTTTTCCGTCATCTCCCTGCTTTTCATCATAAGCAAAGCTATTTAAAAGCTCACATGGGAATGCTTCACACTGCCCGCAATGTGCATGCTGCTTTTGTTCACAGCAGTCTTTTACCGGGCAGCTGTCGCCCCAGAAAGGCTTTTTAATCTGAACGCAGCCTGCACAGTTCATTTGCTCGCGGTAAGGACATACACTGCACAAAAGGCCGCATCTAGACTCTGCCTTTTCTGCGCAGTCCTGCTTAAGCCCAACATAAATGTGTATTTCTGCATGTTCCATAGAGTCGTTTTGATATTCTTCAAAATCACATTCAAACGTACGCGGCAGGTTCATTTCCCAAATTTCCTGCCAAGCTTTGGCAACTGCCTGCACCATGTCCCCATGAATGACAAATTTCGCATATTTTCCGGCAGGAATCCTACAAACAGTATATTCGCCTTCCTGAGGCTCCTTAGAAGTTTCACAGGCAACTACTGCTGTATATTCTGCTTTGTCGTCTTTTGCATAATCTGTATAAATCCCAAATGCCTTTTCGTGGACTTTATGCGGAATGGATGCATAGATTCCTTCGTTAAAAAAGCGATTCCAAAGCCCTCCGATCACAGCTTGTATATCAGGAGCGGCGTTGTTTGTACGTGCTGCGACACCTACAGCGATTTTTTCTTCTAATGTAACAATTTCATATGTCATAAATGAAACCATCCTTTCTTATTAAAGTTTGTTATCAAAGTTTGTTATTAAGGTTTGTTATTAAAGCTTCTTTTCAAAGCTTCTTTTCAAAGCTTCTTTTCAAACTTCCTTTTTATATTTTCTTTGAAAGTTTTGTTTGGAAAGCTTTGTTTTGATGATCTCATTTTAACAAACAAACCATGACAGCTGTATGTCATGGTCATAAATATTTTTTGCAGATTCCTTCTGCAAACAGCAGCACATCTTTGCGAAACTCCGCTGGTTCTAAGAGTTCTGCTCCATCTCCAAAGGAGGCAATCCAGCATACAATGCTCATTTTGTCTACAAACCCAAAAGAAAACAGCAGCATGCCATCTGGCTGAACCGTGAAGCTTTCTGGCCCATATTCTTCAATCAGCCGCCATTTAAATTTGGGATGGATACTGGCTTTTATCTGGTACAGGGACGGACACACCTGCTCTGGGGACAAGTCTGGCAATGGAACAGCGCGTTTTTCAAACGGTTCTTTTTTCTGTAAATCTATCATCCTTCCCAGCTTAAAGAGACGAAAATCCTCCCTCTTTTCACACCAGCACCACACATACCAGCTGGCCCACTGAAAAATTAAATCATACGGTTCCACTTTCCGCTGAGACTGTCCAGTTGGCGCAAAGTAAGTAAAAGAAATTTTCCGACTGGAGAGAATCGCATCATGAATCAGTTCTATTTTAGGGGACAGCGAAGCTTTATACCAAGATGAGAGGTCAATCAAAATATGTGTATCCCCGGTAAGCAGGTTCGAAGCGCCTGCTGAAAGTTTCTCCATTAACTGTGCATAGCGCTTTGTCCCGCTTACGCTGTCCAGGCTGCGAAGCCCGGCTAAAATTGCCTGCATATCGGATGTGCTAAGCAGCGTACGGTCTATTTTGTACCCATCCATAATAGATACCCCGCCGTTTTGCCCAGGTTCTGTTACTAAAGGAATACCTGCCATGCAAAGCGTCTCAATGTCCCGGTTAATCGTGCGGCGGGAAACTTCAAACTTTTCTGCAAGATAAGGCGCTGTCACCCTTTCCTGCTGCAGTAGAATAGACAAGATCCCAATCATTCGGTCAATCTTCATAGACTACCTCCTCTATTTATATCTATCGATATTCATTTGCATCTTTTTTCTCATTCTACCACAAGCATGTCTGTCAGACTATATTTTGTTTGCCGAATGTCTGGCAAACGTTCCTCTATTGTTACTGTTCACATCTTTCGTGCTCGCAGTAACTGAATGCAGTCCATTGGAAGTTTGCCTGCGGCAAAGGACTGCATTCATGATTACGGCTGGTATTCCTTTTGCTTATTTTGAACAATACCTATTTTTTAACCACAGGTATCCAGACTTCATATTGCGCATTTTGCGGATCTGGATTTAAATAAACTTCAATATCTGGTGCATTGCCATATTCGTATCCGGACGTTGGCAGCCATTCTGTCACAATACGCCGTTCCAATTCCTGGATAGACTGATTGGTGCCTTCTCCTGAAAAAATTGCCCAAGTAGAAGCTGGCACGAGATATTCTTCAAAATCATCTTTTTCTTTTGTTGAAGCCACTGCAATATAATATTTCCATGGTTCTGTATCACCGCAAGTACTCACGCCAAGCACTCCCATAGGTGCTGTATCCATCATACTGGTTAATCTTTGCAGTGTACCATTCATAGATACCTCCTGCCACTTTGGCGGTATCACTGCAAAATTTTTTTCAATATCCTTATGCAGCGGCACAGATACCCCTACAATACGGAAAGCGTCCTTTGTTTCAATTCGATAGTTCATTTCTTCTACTCCTTTCACAATCATTTTAAATGCAAGAGGTGGAAAAGACTTTACTGTCACGCCCTCATTTTTGACAGCAGACGGAGCAATCCCATGGATAGACTGAAAAGCTCTGTTAAACGCAGTCGGAGATTGATATCCGTACTTTCCTGCAACATCAATGATTTTTAAATGCCTGCTTTGTAAATCTACTGCTGCCAGCGACATTTTTCTTCTGCGGATATATTCTGACAACGGAATTCCCGCCATATACGTAAACATCCTTTGGAAATGATAGGCAGAACAGCAAGCAATTTGCCCAAGTTTTTCGTAATCAATTTCTTCTGTTAAATGTTCTTCTATATAATTGATGGCATTATTTAATTTTTCAATCCATTCCATAACCATGTCCTCCTAACAATGTTTAGTATAGCCAAAAGCCGCACATTTTTCCTCTCCGTTATTGTACAAAAAAAGAGAGGTTCATCCAAAAAAACAGAGAAATAAATCTGAATCATCAGTTATTTCCCTGCTGTATAGCTATAATATTAATTTTTCTCCCTTGCCGTTTTACATCGTTTAAAGTCCTGCAAGCTGTTCTACCTCTGCCACGCTGAGTTCCGAACATTCCGCAATTTCCTCAATGGTCAGCTTTCCCATATTCAGCATCCTAAGTGCTGTCTGCTTTTTTGTTTCTCGAATGCCTTGTGTCTTTCCTTGCATTATACCTTGTTTTATTCCCTGCTTTATTCCCTGATTTATTCCTTGCTTTATTCCCTGATTTAAAATGGTTCTTGCTTCTGTTTCAATCAATGCTCCGCCCATAATATCACCTACACCTTTCTGCACATTCTCATATTTTTGTGCAATCTCTTTCATCACGTCACCGGAAAGCTCTATGATTGTCTGCTTATCAAACGCCCCAATCACTCCTTGCTGTTGCATTTTGTCAAGCCTTTGTAAAATTTCCTGATATTCTGCCTTTAATTTCGCCAGTTCCTGCTCATTCCTATTATACTCCGGAAAACTTTTCTCATGTGAAAAAATGTAAAACGGTATCAGCATCAGCAGACGTTTTTCAAAAATAGCATCCAGCGAATACTTCTGCACTTTCATAATTGGCACATCATACTGAACCGTTCCGCCCGGCGTGATGATAATATATTTCATTTTATCCGGTGTCTTTTTGTAAGTCCGAAGATACAGAACCGCCGTATTTGGGAAGGTCAAAGTCAATGTTTTTTCAGTCGCCTCCCCCTCATCAAGTGCTATCTGTGCGTCATATTCAAACAGCCTTATCATAATTTTCCCATCCGGCAGACTGCTCTCGCACTCTATATGGTATTTTTTTGGTAATTTCCCGAACACGGTAAAATTCGTATCCGTAATTCTTTCTTTATCTGCTTCGTGCTGCTGGCTGATAAAATGCTCATTAGGAAAAAACTGTATTTCTTCTTCCCCAGTATATGTTTCCCCGAATATTTCATTGATTACAGGGATAATCAGCTTTCGGCAGTCATTTAAGATTGTCCGGAATGCCCCATCATATATATTTGCCATGTATGATTCCTCTCTTAATTTGTGCCTTAATCATATCATTTTCCCGGCACAAATTCAAGAACTGCACAGGTTTTCGATAGCGTAAATTTACCATTAGCTACTGTTCACACAGGACTTTGCATGTACTGGAAAATCCGTAAGAAAGGATTCAGGAGTGCAAACATTCCATTGCCGAAGGCAATTTTAGATGAATTTTTGCATATTACTGAGAACGGAGCAAACAGGTTGGAAATCTTTCTGATTTATGGTATGATACCACAAAACCTATGAGAAATTGGAGGGATACATTTTCATGATTGATTTAAAAAGCAAATCCTACTGCCCGACTCTTGCAGAAATTGAACAAGTTGTTCAAAATCCTGTTTTTACACAATTTTGTTCAGAAATAAAAGAAACTTATGCATGTAAAGAAAAAATAGAATTTAGCTGCTGCAGTATGGAACCTGGCTGGAATGTGAAATTTAAAAAAGCCGGAAAAACATTGTGTACGCTCTATCCAAGAGAACTTTATTTTACAGTTATGATCGTTGTAGGAAAAAAAGAAAAAGAAGCAGTAGAAGCCATTCTTCCAGAATGTGCTGCTGTTTTACAGGAGATCTACCAGCAAACAAAGGAAGGAAACGGACAGCGGTGGCTGATGATTGATGTGCAGGAGCAAGAACCATTGTACCAGGACATTCTGCGTTTAATTCAAATCCGAAGAACCTGTTAGTTTCACAGCTTATTTCGTACAAAGCATTCCTCCGGTGCGGTGCCGGCCTCCACTGCGCCGCCCGGACGGAATTTGTTCGTTAAGTTACTGTTCACACAGGGGGGCTGTCGCACTAAGAAAAACATATACAATATTTAGTTTGATTTAATTCCAAAACAATACTATATCTTGTATACTCAATCCTTATTGCGACAGCCCCGTAAGAAAATGATTCAGGAGTGCAAAAATTCCATTGCCGAAGGCAATTTTAGA
>CANDJR010000161.1 GCA_947385105.1 uncultured Eubacterium sp. | reverse complement strand
TGGCGCGCAAAGTGCCGGATACGAATGGCTGTTATGTTGTACCTGCATTTACCGGATTAGGAGCGCCTTATTGGGATCAATATGCACGCGGCTCAATTGTAGGGCTGACCCGCGGCGTCAATCGGTATCATATCATTCGTGCAACGTTAGAATCACTTGCCTATCAGGTGAATGATGTGCTTGCCGCCATGGAGGCTGACTCTGGCATCCATCTGGCTGCTTTAAAAGTAGACGGCGGCGCCAGCGCCAATAACCTGCTGATGCAGATGCAGGCAGATATTAGCGGAGCGCCAGTAAACCGTCCGGCATGCGTAGAGACAACTGCCATGGGCGCAGCATATCTGGCCGGACTTGCTGTCGGTTACTGGCCAAATAAAGAAGCGATTGTGAAAAACTGGGCAACAGACCTCACGTTTCAGCCTGAAATCTCTAGCTTAGAAAGGCAAAAAAAAGTGGCTCAATGGAAAAAAGCAGTTGCCTGTTCGTTTCATTGGGCAAAAGAAGATGAAAAAGGAGACAGGATATGTACGACGTAATTATTATTGGCGCTGGTGTCATCGGATGTGCATGCGCCAGAGAGCTGTCCCGCTATCAGTTAAATATTTGTGTGGTAGAAAAAGAGGAGGATGTCTGCTGCGGGACTTCTAAGGCAAACAGCGCAATCATACATTCCGGCATCGACTGCGTCCCAGGCTCACTGAAAGCAGAGATGAACCTGCGCGGCAATGCATTGATGGAACCTCTTGCTAAGGATCTGGATTTTGAATTTATTCGAAACGGTTCTTTGATTTTGTGCTTTTCAAAAGAAGACCTCCCGCAGCTGCAGCGTTTATATGAGCAGGGGCTTGCCAATCATGTCCCGGATTTATCTATGCTTGACAGTGCGCAGTTGCAGGCATTGGAGCCTGGCATATCCAAATCCGCCATTGCAGCTATCCATGCCAAAAGCAGCGGCATTGTGTGTCCATTTGGCATGAATATCGCGCTTGCAGAAAATGCGTTTGAAAATGGCGTGACGTTTTTATTTGATACAGAAGTAACAGACATTACCCGTATCGATGCAGGTTATCAGCTGGATACCAGTCAGGGCGCGCTGCAGGCATCCTGCATCGTAAATGCTGCCGGCGTATACGCAGATAAATTTCATAATATGGTAAGCAGCCATAAAATCCAGATTATTCCAAGACGTGGGGAATACTGCCTGTTCGATCAAGCTGCAGGCGGGCTTGTTTCCCATACTATTTTCCAGCTGCCAACACAGTATGGCAAAGGTGTACTCGTTACGCCAACGGTACATGGCAATCTCTTAATTGGCCCTACCGCAGAAGACGATTTGGATAAAGACGCTACGAATACAACTGCAGACGGGCTTGCAGCTGTCTGCCAAACAGCTG
Source organism: uncultured Eubacterium sp. (assembly GCA_947385105.1). Lineage (GTDB taxonomy): Bacteria > Bacillota > Clostridia > Lachnospirales > Lachnospiraceae > Eubacterium_J. Next base: position 6,125 of record CANDJR010000161.1, on the reverse strand, counting down.
CAAAATCAGTCCCTTCCCTGCCAATGCGACAGATTATCACCTCCTTTAGCGGCAGCCGCGCGCACGAAGACCACGGTGATTTTATCATCGAACAGGTGATAGACGCGCCATTTTTCATAGACGCTGCAGGCATTGAGTCGCCAGGGCTTACGAGCGCGCCAGCCATCGGCATGCGTGTATCCGGTATCATTGCAGGATTGCTGCATCCTTCCAAAAAAGCGGATTTCGTTGCTACAAGGACCGGGATATTAAATCCAAAACATTTATCAGAAGAAGCATATGACGCCCTCATCAAAGAACATCCTGCTTACGGAAATGTCATCTGCCGCTGTGAACAAATTACAGAAGGCGAAATCATAGACGCTGTCACACGTCCGCTTGGTGCAAAATCTTTAGACGGCGTCAAACGCAGAACACGTGCAGGAATGGGCAGATGCCAGGCTGGATTTTGCACGCCAAAGACAATGGAAATCTTAGCAAAAGCAAGACAGATTTCCCCGCTTGCTGTCACAAAAAGCGGCGGCAGTTCCCATCTGGTCGTAGGTTACAGTAAAAATAACATACAGGAGAATTCATAATGAATGCTTATGAGATTGTAATTATCGGCGGTGGCCCAGCTGGACTGGCAGCCGCAGCTTCTGCAAAGCAGCATGGTGCAGGCCGTATTTTAATATTAGAAAGAGACAATCAGCTGGGCGGCATTTTAAACCAGTGTATCCACAATGGATTTGGCCTGCATACATTCCATGAGGAATTAACTGGCCCGGAATATGCAAATCGTTTTATCCATCAAGTTCATGCACTGGATATTGAATACAAAGTAAATACTATAGTTACAAACATTACAAAAGAAAAAGTCATTACTGCGATTAACCCAAAGGACGGCTTATGGAACATTCAGGCAGACGCTATCATTTTGGCTATGGGCTGCCGGGAACGTGCCAGAGGTGCATTAAATATTCCAGGCTATCGTCCAGCAGGCATTTATTCTGCAGGCACGGCGCAGCACCTTGTAAATATCGAGGGCTTTCTGCCTGGCCGCGAGGTTGTCATTTTAGGTTCTGGGGATATTGGCCTGATTATGGCACGGCGCATGACGCTAGAAGGTGCAAATGTAAAGGTTGTCGCTGAGTTAATGCCTTATTCTGGCGGCCTGAAACGTAATATTGTACAATGCCTGGATGATTTTCACATTCCGTTAAAATTAAGCCATACTGTCGTATCCATACACGGCAAACAGCGTCTTACAGGCGTTACTCTTGCCAAAGTAGATGCACGCGGCATTCCTATCCCAGGTACACAGGAAGATTATGCTTGTGACACACTGCTGCTTTCTTGCGGTCTGATTCCAGAAAATGAACTGTCCCGCAGCATGGGCGTTGCCTTAGAAGCTTCTACAAATGGCCCTCGTGTAGATGAATGCCTGGAAACAAATATCAGCGGCGTATTTGCCTGCGGCAATGTCTTGCATGTGCATGATCTTGTCGATTTTGTATCTGAAGAAGCTTCGGTTGCTGGAAAACATGCTGCAAACTATGTGAAAAACCTTGCAGGCAAATCGGATGATCAAACCAAAATCCCGATCCAGCCTGCAGACGGCGTCCGCTATACAGTGCCAAATACGCTTTGCATCAACCGTATGGAAGATTCGGTTACGATCCGTTTCCGAGTCAGCAGCGTTTATAGGAACTGCTCTATTTGCGCCTACTTAAATGACACCCGCATCTTTCATAAAAAGAAGCAAATTGTTGCCCCAGGCGAAATGGAGGAGTTAACGCTTACCAAATCCATGCTGGAGCAGTTCCAGGGACTAACTACTATTACTTTAAAGGTTGAGGAGGCTTAAATTATGGAAACCAGGCATCTTACCTGTATCGGCTGCCCGTTAGGGTGCGACGTCTGCGTCACAATAGACCAGGGTGAAATTACAAATGTCTCAGGCAATACGTGTAAGCGCGGCGATACTTATGCCCGCAAGGAAGTGACGCACCCGACCCGTATTGTAACGAGTACGCTGCCTGTCATTGGCGGGGCTGCTGCCCTCGTCTCTGTCAAGACACAGTCCGATATCCCAAAAGAAAAAATTATGGACGTCATGCAAAAGATCCACGCAGCCAGCGTCTGCGCTCCTGTGCATATTGGGGATATTCTGCTGGAAAATGTGGCAGGAACCGGCGTCAATCTTATCGCTACCAAAGACGTACCTGTAAATAAGTGCGCACAAGCATACATGCAAACGCATAAGTAAGGGAGGATCATCCATGCGCTATCAATTAGAAAACGCAATGTTAAAAGTAGAAATCGATTCTTTTGGAGCTGAAATCAAATCCGTCCGCTCCAAATCTAATGACCAGGAATATCTGTGGCACGGGGATCCAGCCTATTGGGGACGCACTTCCCCAGTGCTGTTTCCTTTTGTTGGAAGTTTAAAAGACAAAACATACCATTATCAAGGCAGCTCATATCCAATGGGTCAGCATGGATTTGCCCGTGATATGGAACACCATTTGGAGACGCAGACAGAGAATGCCATTTGGTTTACTCTGACATCTACAGAAGAAACAATGGCAAAATATCCGTTTCCTTTTGTACTAAAAATCGGCTACTTATTAGAAGATAAGACTATTACAGTATGCTGGAATGTACAAAATACAGGCAGTACGCCAATGCATTTTTCCATTGGCGCACACCCTGCCTTTTTGTGCCCAGTCCATGGAGAAACCGATAAAACTGGCTATCAGCTCTATTTTGCCAGCTTAGATAACGTACACTACCATGGCAACGACGTTGCAAGCGGCCTGGCTTTGGATGAAGATCTCATTCTGCCTTTGAAAAACAGCAGGGCTGAGATCACACCGGGATTTTTTGACCGCTGCACCTATATGATAGAAGGAAACCAGACAACAGAAGTCGGCTTGGAAGATAAAGACGGAGAGCGTATCGTAACGATGCATTTTGATACCCCTCTATTTGCACTTTGGTCGCCGGAAGGCAAAAATGCGCCGTTTATTTGTATTGAACCATGGTACGGCAGATGCGACTCTATCGATTTCCACGGAACGCTGGAAGAACGTGCATTCAGCAACTGCCTGGATGCTGGAGAGACATTTAAACGCTCCTATCGTATGACATTCGGGCCTGTGGAAACAAACTAACAACGCAAAAACGTGCATGGCAAAATCTCTTTTGTACTGTTTGATTTTTGCCATACACGTTTCTAAATTTAAATAACTGTCAATAATCCAACTGATTTTAGCAGTAAGATAACAAGCAATGCTGGTGCAATAAAGCGGATCATTATAATGTATAATGTTTTTCTGCCAAATCTACATCCCGTCTTTTCTACTTCGTCAATAATTAACCTTGGTGTTGTAATCCAGCCAATTAAAATACATGTGCCGATTGCAACAATTGGCATCAGGCAGTTATTGCTGATGTAATCCATAATATCCAAAATCTGTGCATGCGCACCATTTGGCAGTACAATGTCAAAATACAGATGATTATAGCCTAAGCATACGACAATGCCGCCAATGACTGCAATGATTGTTTCCACAATTGCTGCTTTCATCCTTGTAAGATGAAACTCATCCATAAGACTGGATACCACGGCCTCCATGACAGACACTGCACTCGTAAGCGCTGCAAACAGTACCATTGCAAAGAACAAGAAGCCAACAATATTGCCGGCACTTCCCATTGCGTCAAATACTTTCGGAAGTGATACAAACATCAAACTTGGCCCGGACGCAGCCATGCCTTCTCTGCCCATAAAGGTATACACTGCCGGGATAATCATAACGCCTGCTAAAAATGCGACAACTGTATCACAGATCTCAATCTGATTAATCGAACGGACTAAATTCGCATCATCCCGCACATAAGACCCATAAGCAATCATAATTCCCATCGCAATACTCAAGCTAAAGAAAAGCTGTCCCATTGCGTCTACCAGCACAGAGAAAAAACCTTTGACCGTCAATCCCTTTAAATCCGGAATAATATAAATTAAAAATCCTTCCATCCCGTTTCTTGCTACACCCGATTCATCCGTATGCTGGATCGTGAGGGAAAATACTGCAATACCAATAACAAGCAGCAGCAGGATCGGCATAATAATTTTGGAAGACGCCTCAATCCCGCGATTGACGCCGCGGAAAATAATAAATGCTACAATAAACATAAATACAAGCATCAGTATCATCGGCTCTACGTCTGCTGTAATAAAATCAGTAAAATAACCATCCTGTGCTGCCGCTTTACCATCGCCTGTTAAAAATGCAAGCAGGTATTTTACCACCCAGCCGCCAATAACGCAATAATACGGCAGGATAATCATTGGTACCAGACATGCCAGCACACCTAAAAATTTCCACTTTTCCCTCAATTTTCCATAAGCAGTCAGCGGGCTTTGCTTTGTCTTTCTGCCTATGGCTACTTCTGTGGTAAGCAGTGTAAAGCCAAATGTGAGAGCTAAAATCAAATAAAGTACTAAAAACAGCCCGCCGCCATCTTTTGCGGCCAGATACGGAAAGCGCCAAATGTTTCCTAATCCTACGGCACTTCCAGCGGCTGCCAATACAAAACCGATAGAGCCTGAAAATGAATTTCTGTTTTTCTCTTGTTTCATAACTAATCTCCTACGTTGTTTATCGTGTTTCTAAAATTAAGCAATGCTTGTCTCACCAGATAAAATACGCTGATAATCCTCATAATTTTTCTCTAATAAGGCCGGCGTATCCAGTTCATACGGACACTTGCTTTTACACTGGTTGCAGTGCACGCACTGTTCGATCTGTTTCATCATCTTTTGTGCCTGTTCTGTTAGCTGTGCCTTGGAAGGCGAACGGCGAATCAGAAGCGACATCCTGGCGCAAGTATGAATTTCAATTCCTGCCGGGCATGGCATGCAATACCCGCATCCCCTGCAAAAATCTCCGCTCAGTTCCTGCCTGTCCTTTGCAATGACTGCCTCAATTTCTGCTGTCATGGCAGGCGGCTGTGTAATAAATGAAAGAAACTCATCCAGCTCGCTTTCCCTTTGTATGCCCCAAATTGGAAGTACGTTATCGTATTGTGCCAAAAATGCATACGCTGCTGCAGCGTCTGTAATCAAACCGCCAGAAAGCGCTTTCATTGCAATAAATCCCATTTGCGCATCCTTGCACTGACAAACAAGCTCTAACTCCTGCTTTCCGCTTAAATAACTAAACGGGAACTGAAGTGTCTCATAAAGCCCTGATGCAATGGCTTCTTTTGCAACCGCAAGCCTATGGTTTGTAATCCCGATATGGCGCACCTTTCCTTGTGCTTTTGCCTGCTGCATTGCTTCATATAATCCGGTTCCATCCCCAGGTTTTGGGCAAAACGCCGGATTATGGAATTGATAAAGATCGACATAATCTGAACGCAGATTGCGCAATGATGTTTCCAAATCATGCCAAAATTCCTCTGGGGTTGCTGCTCCGGTCTTTGTTGCAAGATAGATCTTTACACGTATGCCGTCAAATGCTTCTCCCAGCTTTTGTTCACTGTCTGTATACCATCTGGCTGTATCAAAAAAAGTCATGCCTGCATGATATGCCTTATGTATCAGCTTGACAGCATCTTGTGTAGAAACGCGTTGAATTGGTAAAGCGCCAAATCCGTTTTTTTCCACGGTGATACCTGTCTTACCTAATGTCACTGTCTGCATACTGTCCTCCTTTTCCACATACAGAAAAACTGTATAATAAATACGGATACACCGCCTAAAAAGGCTGCAAATACTTTCTCATTCTAACATGAAGCAGTAAAAAAAGCAACTGTATGTGTTTCTCTGTATGACAGCAGTGTGAAGATGAAACGTTACTGTTCACACAGAACTTTGCATTGACTGCAAAGTCCGTAAGAAAATGATTCAGGAGTGCAATAATTCCATTGCCGAAGGCAATTTTAGATGAATTTTTGCATGTTGCTGAGAACGGAGTGAACAGTAACGATGAAACAGCAATATAAGGGTGTCAATGTTTTTGGCATCCTTTTTGTATCTAATGAAAGATATTGTTGTTGAGCGTTAAAAGATGTGTTCTAATCTCAAATGAGCAATCGTGTTACAGGGTGCGTTGACCTCATTCTAAAAAGAA
>CANDJR010000160.1 GCA_947385105.1 uncultured Eubacterium sp. | reverse complement strand
AGAGCACTTGGCTACGGACCAAGGTGTCGGGGGTTCGAATCCTCTCACGCACGTTATCAAACCCCTTGAAAACATAAGGTTTTCAAGGGGTTTTTTTGGTATGACAGGCATGCCCGTGTTTTGTGGTGAAAGTTCACATATTGGTGGAAAAAAGAAATAAAGAAACAAAAGAAACAGATCTGACAATTATAACATTGAAGAATATTGTCTCTGGCGGTATCTATAATGATTTGGGATTTATGTTAAAAGAAAAATTAATATTTTTGATAGAAGCGCAGTCAACCTATAAATGATTATATATTTAACATCTAAAACAAAGGAGTATAAAATATTAATTGATAGAAAAAGGATTATTATATAGCAGGTGGTTGTCCTAAATTTAATTGTTATATTGTTGGAGGTAACTATTCCGTTTCTCAGGCGGTGAATAGTTACTTCCTTGTATTTTTACCAATTTTGTAACCGATTTTGCAGCAACTGTATCAGAAAATACAGATTGCCAAGACATCTGGCTGTTGCCGTTTTGTGTACAAAGATTAATAGTAAATTTTTTCTAGTAAATTTTTCTATAAAAAAATTCTTTACAAAACCAAAAAAAGCTGTTATCATATTAACAATCTTATATTTTTCGTTTTATCTTATTGGATATGATATGAATCCAATTCAATCCAGACAAAAACTGGATACGAGCACAAGGTTTCGTGCATTTTCATCAAAAAGCAGTACTTATTTGCAAAGTTGTTCTTATGCAATAGGAGACAAGTATGTGAATACGCTCTTAGATATCCCCAAATCATGACAGATATTTATGATTCTGACTTTATTATGTATAGGTAGATTTAGAAAGGATTTGAAAATATAGAAGGTAGAAAGTGGGTGAAAGGTTGCCAAAAATTATCGGATTTTTAGGAAGTTATACAGCTGACATCTGTCTGTATACTGCCCTTGCATTGCAAAATACAGGGAAAAGTGTTTGCGTCATCGATCATTCTGATGACGGTGCACTATATGACAGTATTCCAACGCCTGATAAATGTTTGCAGATGGTTACGTATCATAATGTGGATTTTATAAGGCGCGAGCCATTTGCTAATTGGCAGGATTTACAGTATCAGTTTGTAATAGTACAATTAGGTGCATTGCCGCAAGATATCTGTATCGAGCTATGCAGCGAGCGGATTTTGGCAGTAGATTGCGAGCGTATAAATCTAGATTATTATAGCCAATGGATGAGAAAGAAACAGCTGCCAATGATTGTATTGCTGCGCAGTGTATGCCAAAACGGATTTTCGGCCAGGAAAATAAAGGAGCGGTTTGAATTAGAAAATTGCTTTGTAGAAAGGTGGCTGACACTGCCATTGAATCAAATGGACGAGGCATATCGGATACGTATGCAGTACGAGCCGGTCAAAAAATTCAGCAAGCTATCACTTGACATGGAAAAAATGCTCATACAGTTATTGAGGATATTAGCCGCTGGAAATTATGTACAGATATTTCGTGCAATGCAGGGAGTAAGAAGTGGCAAAGCGGTAGGAATGGCAGATATTAATTACAATCATCGTATGCATTTATTAGGGCATGCATAAGAATGGAGGAAATCATATCATTGAAAATTGCATTTTGGAGTGAAGAAGATGGCTGTGGTACGACTAGCAGCATGGCTGCCATTGCTAGTATGTGCTCAAATGTATGGGGAATGAAGACGATTCTAATGCAAAGCAGAAACCAGGAAGGGGATTTATATAAGAAATTAGAAGGAATCCCATACAGCAGCAAAGTACGGGAAGAAAGCGCTTATTATGCATTGGGTGGTCTGGATTATCTTTTATGGCAGGAAGAACATAGGCAGTTAGATGCTGCAATGATGCTCAACAGCATGGTAGCAGTCGTCAAAGAGCGTATGTATTACCTGCCCCAGGGAGAGCACAAGAAAAGAAATGTATATGCAAATACACTAAAAGACGCGATGGCGCAAATTTTACGTTTATCAGAGTATTTGTCTGACCTTACTTTTATCGACTGCGGCAGTGGACCAGATGAACTGTCAGAATATTTACTGGCTCAGGCAGATGCTGTTGTTATAAACCTTTCACAAGAACGGCAGGCACTGGATGCCTATTTCCAAAGCAGACATGCTTTTTGCAACAATGTTGTATATTTGGTAAACCGATACTGTCAGGAATCCGTTTATAATATACAAAACCTCAATCGGATATACCGCTTGCAAGGAAATTTGGCAGTAATACCGCATAATCCATTTTTTCGGTATGCGAGCGATAAAGGAAAATTAGAACCCTTTATCCGCAGGCATATCCGTGGCAGTATGCTAGACTGCCAATTTTACTTTATGAAAGAACTAATGCGATCTTCACATATGATCTTAAAGGCAGCAGGATTTGCAGAATAACGATTTATTTGACATCTGTTAAGAATCTTCTGGCTGTTCTGGCAATATAATTCGCAATTGTTCAATCCTGTTTTTATTTACTGACGTAACAATGAAACAGATCTGATCCTCTGTGATAATCTGCTCACCTTCCTCTGGAAGATGGTCGCAGCTTTCTATAAAATATCCGCCAATTGTATCATAATCGTCAGAGGTTAAATCTAAATCTAATTCATCACACAAATCGTCCAGATTCATTGAACCAGATACTAGGTATTCTGTATCACTTAACTTTTCAAGCAGCGCATCTTCATTAGAATCGTATTCATCATGGATATCGCCCACGATTTCTTCCAGCAGATCTTCCATTGTAACCATGCCGGCAGTAAGCCCATACTCATCTAATACAATAGCAAGGTTAATGGACTTACTTTGCATTTCCAAAAAGAGTTCTGCCGTGTTTTTCTGTTCATAAGTGAAAAATGGTTCACGCATGATATTTTTCACTGCAAAGTGGCCAATGTCCTCGTAGAGAAGCAAGTCTTTCATATTCAGGATACCAATGACATTGTCTGTAGTATCCTCATATACGGGAATTCTCGTATAATGGTCCTCACGGTAAATTTCTAATATATCATGATAAGTATTATCACTGCGGACAAACGTCATATCTATTCTAGGCGTCATAATTTCTTTTGCAAGGGCGTCTGAAAAGTCAAAGACATTGTGGATCATTTCCCGTTCACCGGTTTCAATGACGCCACTTTCGTGGCTGACATCTACAATTGTTTTTAATTCAGCTTCTGTGAGTGTGCTGCTACTCTTGTTGGGATCTACACGCAGCAGCTGCAAAAAAGTCATGGACAGCTTGTTAATAATAAATATTACAGGCGTCAGAGCGGTAATTAAAAATTGGATAATGCCAGAATACCCCATTGCCAGTTTTTCAGCATGGATAGTAGCTAATGTCTTTGGTGAAATTTCACCAAAAATTAAAATTAAAATAGTCAGGATACCGGTAGCAATGCCAGCACCAACACTGCCAAATAGCTTAATTGCCAGGGAAGTTGCAATACTAGAAGCAGACAGATTTACGACGTTGTTGCCGATTAAAATAGCACTTAGCATTTTGCCGGAATCATCCGTGATTTTTAGTACGCGTGCGGCACGTTTGTTGCCCTCGTCCGCTAACGTCCTCATACGGATGCGGTTTGCAGTTGTTAAAGCAGTTTCTGCAGAGGAAAAAAAGGCAGAAAGCAGCAACAAAATAATAAGCACAATTAATTTAAATATGTCATCTGTACCCAAAAGAACACCTCTTTACTATGTTTTTTCTTGCATATGTAATTAGCTGCAAAGGCAGTGGCAGAAAATTACATATACGATTATTAATATAGCAAAAAATTTCGTATTTGAAAAGTATTTCTTATGCAAATTGTGATGGATCTATGATCAATATAGAAAAGATGCATGGTAGACACGGAAAAACTATATGATGGACATGAAAAAGCTACATAGCAGACATGGAAAAACTACATGGTGGATATCAAAAGCTATATAGTAGACATAAAAAAGCTTTATGCAAGGCATTGGTAAGACTATGGTAGACATCATAAAGCCCTATGCCAGCATGGGTGCAGTAAAGATCTGGGGGAGCGAATTCTCTAAGCAGATGAAAACAGATATGATTGTGAGAAAGGGGAAAATATGCAACAAGAAGAATTTGAATATGGAGAAATAGACCGTAAGAAGGTAGCGCTGGTAGTGATAGGAATCGTTATTGCATTGCTGGCAGTGTTTCTAGCAGTTTATTTATTTACAGACCGAACAGATGCAGCAATAGGAGGCAGCAACGTTGCGGTCATTGCACCCGAACGTATCGAGCAAATATCAGAGGAAGTAAGTGGACAGGTTTTAGAAAAGCTTAGAACAGAAATTTTAGCACAACTGGTTAGCCAATCCATAGAAGAAGAACTCTCTGCAGACAGAGTATATGAAGTATTAAAAGATAAGGAGGTAGAATTTGGACAGCTGTCACGCAGAGAAATAAAAAATATTGTGCTCAAAATATTGTCAAAACAAGGCATTGGAGTTCATACAGGTGATGGAGATACTACAAGTGTTTTTACTAAAAAGCAGGAAACACAGATCCGTGAGGTTGTAGAAAAGACATTAAAGGATTCACTGGCTCACAGGGATGTGAACCAGGTATTGTCTGAAACAGAAAAAACGCAGCTGCTAGAACAGTTAAAACAAGAGCTTTCTTCTTTTTTACAGACACAGATCCAAAATAGCTGTGCAGGAATGACACAGCAAGACTTTGAGACAATGAAAACAGCATTGCAACAGACTAAGCTGGCAGGCTCTGCAGTCCCTTTTGCCTCACAACAGCAAATAGATAAGCTGCAGGAAACAATGCTAAAGCGCGTACAAGAAACAATCCGTACACCAGTAAAGGGTAAAGATTATTTAACAGACGCGGAAGTAAAAGCTATTCAGGAAAAGGTATTAAAAAAAGCAAAGAACGTATTGTCAAAAAACGTGGATGCATTGACTGGAAAAGTGAAAAATGTAAAGGATTCCGTTAAAAAACTGTCAGAGCAAGTAAAGAAGCTAAAAGCATTAGCAAAAGAACGTGATGTGGAGATAACAAAAATCCAGACATGCATACAAGAGATTCAAGATTCCATAACAGGCATTTATACAATAACAACAGATTTATCAAGTGCAATTACGATTACTGGAAATGACTTGGAAAAAGTATCAGGCAGCGGCAGTGAAATCCAGTCTGCAAAAGTGCTGACAGAAAATATGACAATTGCACAATTTGTAGATGTCTTGGCAGGGAATGATAAACTCTATACAAGCGCTATCCAGGAATTGGATCAGCTGGTAAAGCAGCTGATAGAAAAGAATATCACACAGGACGCTTCTTTTGAAAAAGCAGTCAAAGAACTGGAACAATCCATTGATGAAAATGAAGGAGTACTTGCCCAGGTTAAAGATCAGCTGGAACAAAAAGAACAACAGCTGATGCAGCAAATCAAACAGCTTAGCGAGGAGCAGGGAGAGAATCTTAAGGAGCAGGCATCAGCACAGGAAAAGCAGGCAGAGGAAGAACAAGAAGCCAGAAAGGATGCCGATGAAAAACTCCAGTCCCAGATCGATGATACCAATCAGGTGATTGGAGAAAAAGAATCCGCAGGAAAAATAGAAGGCGACACGATCTTTGAAAAAATCGGCACGATTGTAAAAATTCTGTCTTCGGATGGGCTCGAAGGGCTGCGTAATGCACTAAATGGGGTAGACGGCGCGCAGACATTAGATGAAGGCATAAACAATATCCATACGGATTTGACAGATACCAAAGCACGAGTGACAGAATTGGAAAAGGAGAAGTGGTTTTCCAATCTTACGCTGCTGGCAAACGATGGACTCGAATCAGAAACAACAAAGGGATATGCCTGCCAGGAAAGCGGCTCAGGGTATGCTTATCAGATTCCACTTGTCAGCGAACAAGATCAGATACTTTTAGACAAGGAAGACACTGCAATTGTAGTGGAATTTAAACAACCACAAAGACTGCCTTCCAATGCATTATTTGCAACAAATGGCAATAATCTTGTCATTTCATTCACAAATAAACCAACGCGCAATATTGAGATTGTATCGATCCACGTCTATCAAGAATAATAAAAACAAACAAGAGAAAACACAAGCATATGAATCACAAACAGAGGAATAATAAACACAAAAATACAACAAAGGAGGAAGTTTATGAAAAAAGCAAATATACAAAGGACAGTATCTTTGTTAATCGTTTCTAGTATGCTGCTATGTGTGCCAACAATAGAAAGCCAGGCAGCAGTGATTACTTCAAATGCAACAGATAAGCTGGCAGTGATATTTGATGAAAATACCGCATATTGTGCAGGTGATTACGTCACATATGATGGAGAGTTGTACCTTTGTGCCAGCGACGTCCAAGGGATATGGGATGCGGCAAAAGCAAGCTTTATTCAGATTACCAAAAACCATGCGCTTGGAGAAGTTAGTGAGCTTTCTGCAGAGTATGAATCACAAAAAGATCCATCAGAAGAAACATCTCTCATGTCATTTGTGGCTAATGCATGGCAAAAGCTCAAGACTTTTTTGGGGATAGGAGATCATGCTGCACAAACAGACAAGGAACACTACAAAGAAGCACCAGTAAGTGCGAAATTGAACTATTTGGAGACACAAAACGAAGATTTAGAAGAACATATTACAAATTTGCAGGGCAAAGTTAATGATTCTTTTCAATCTGTCAGTAATGGAAAATCTCTCTTGGCGGACACCATTACTGACAAAGGGATACAAATAGGTTCGTCAGCCACGTTTCAGGAATTTCAACAGTCTGTGCTGGACTTGTCTCAATTAAGTACAGAAAAGGGCAGACAGGAAGGAATCAAAGAAGCAGACGGTCGTGTGAATGAAGATTCTGCCAGCTACAAGGCTGGAAATGAAGCAGGCATTCACCAGGCAGACGGCCGTGTAAATGAAAATTCTGCCAGCTATACAGCAGGGATGCAAGCAGCAGATGGCCGTGTAAACGAGAACTCTAACAGTTACCAGGCAGGGATGCAAGCAGCGGATGGACGGGTAAACCAAGAATCCGCAAGTTATTTGCAGGGCGTAAATGATAGTCAGCTCAAGCACTATGCAACAGATATCCGGTTGGTCTTTCGCGGTCCCCAGAGTGAAGCGGACTGCTTTACATTTCGAAGCGGAGGCGAAGATATTTCTTTTTGGGACTATAAAAAAACGCTGCCGGGACATACCATGATCTACGCAGCGGTTACGATCTTTGGAGAGTATTATTATTCGCAAAGCTATTGTGTACAAACTGCCGTGTTAACGGACGATGGATATCTTGTTGTAAAAGAAGGGGACAGCTATGAAAAAGTTCAGATGCAGCAGGATACGTTAAGACTGAACGGATTTCGGTTTGTAAAAATGAAAGAGGAATCTACCTATGTAGATTTAAAAGTCGATATCTATTATTTATAGCGCCTAAATAGTTGTTATATATTGAAAGGGAATCTATTTATTCGCAATTGATACTCTCAGTGAACAAGGGGTGTGTATCCTCTTGCTCACTGAAGGTATAAAAAAGA
>CANDJR010000159.1 GCA_947385105.1 uncultured Eubacterium sp. | reverse complement strand
TCCTGAATCATTTTCTTACGGACTTTGCAGTAAATGCAAAGTCCTGTGTGAACAGCAACGCGCTTTTTGCATAGGAAGGGTTGTGAAAAACAGAAAAAGTGTGCTAAAATAGGAACATTGGTAAAGCATCGTTTCCAAAAGTGATGAAAATTGTTATGAAGGAGTGATGTTTTTCGTATATACAAGAAAGGACAAGGCAACATGGCAAAGCAGAAAAAGAAGAAGAAATACCGTGGATTTTGGATTTTTTTTAAGCTACAGTTATTGCTGCTTCTAATTCTTGTGGGAGCAGCAGTTTACTATTTTGCAGGGGGATATGCAAAAACAATCAAACAGCTGAAAGAGGAGGCAGACACACTCGTTGCAAAATCAAACGAAGATTTTTTCCGTAAAGGGGAAACCGGGCTTGTATACGATAAAAAAGGGAAATTAATCAAAACGTATCAGGGAGAAAAGGACTCCTATTATATAGAGTATGATGATATGCCGCTGATCGTAGAAAAAGTAATGGTAAGTGTCGAAGATCGTAAGTTTTATAAGCACAAAGGAGTTGATTACCGTGCGATCGCCAGAGCAATTTTGGCAATGGTGCGGGATGGAGAGGTTACACAGGGCGGAAGTACGATTACCCAGCAGCTTGCCCGAACTGTTTTTTTAAATAATGAAATAACCTGGCAGCGTAAAATGGAAGAAATTTTTATTGCGCAAAATATGGAAAAAAAGTATACTAAGAGCCAAATTATGGAATTTTATTTAAACAATATTTATTTTGGCAATGGTTATTATGGTATTGAAGCAGCAGCACAGGGGTATTTCAGTAAGGGAGTCAAGGACTTGGATTTATCGCATATTGCTTTTTTATGTGCGATTCCAAACAATCCGACACTTTTTGACCCCGTTACGAACAAAAAAAATACATTAAGCCGACGTGACAGAATTATAAGCGGAATGTACGAGCAGAATATGATTTCATATGCAGCGGCACAAGAGGCAAAAGCTGAAAAGATAAAGCTAAAGAGGAAAAAAGGGATCGAAAAAAACAACTATGTAGAAACGTTTATTCATTATTGTGCCATACGTGCACTGATGAAAAGCCAGGGATTTGAATTTCAATACTATTTTGAAAAGGAAAAAGAGAAAAAAGCGTATGAAAAACAATACGAACAAATGTATAAAGACTGTGAAAACAGTTTATATATATCTGGCTATCGGATAGATACGTCGATTGACTTACAGCAGCAGGAAAAACTTCAGGACGCGATCGACGTCGGACTTAGCGGATTTACTGATACGAACGAAGAAGGCGTATATCAGCTGCAAGGGGCAGGCGTTACGATTGACAATACAACAGGATACGTGACTGCAGTAGTAGGAGGACGGACACAGGATTTCGAAGGATATACGTTAAACCGGGCTTATCAGAGTTTTCGACAGCCAGGAAGTGCCATAAAACCTTTATTAGTCTATACGCCGGCTTTGGAACGCGGCTATACGCCGGAATCGATGGTTGCAGATACACAGATTGCAGACGGGCCGTCAAATGCAGACAATGCGTATGAGGGGGAGATGACGCTGCGCACAGCTGTCATGAAATCCAAAAATACAGTTGCATGGAGGCTGTTTGAGGAATTAACGCCAGAGACAGGGCTTGCTTATTTAAAGACAATGAACTTTTCAAAAATAGATGCAGAAGATAACAGGCTGCCAGCAGCGTTAGGAGGCTTTACCGTCGGCGTGTCGCCTTTAGAAATGGCAGCAGGCTATGCGGCACTGCAAAATGACGGATGCTACCGTGAACCGACCTGTATTGTAAAAATTAAAGACAGTCAGGGAAATTTAATCTATACTTCAGAAGAAAGCGAAGACGTGAAAAAGAAAAAACAGTCTGATGAAACTGAAGGGATACGGATCTATAAGTCAAATGCAGCACGCATGATGACAGATATGCTGCAAACAGTGATTACGCAAGGAACAGGTAGAGGATTAAGTTTGGGTGACATGCCGAGTGCGGGTAAGACAGGTACAACAGATGATAACAAAGACGGCTGGTTTGCAGGCTATACACGCTATTTTACGACCAGCATCTGGGTAGGCTATGATCAGCCAAGGACATTGCCGGGACTGACAGGCTCTACGTATCCGGGCAACATCTGGCACAATTATATGCTTTCGATTCACGAGCATATGACACCAATGAGCTTTGTGCCTTATATTGAACAAAAAGATATTGTGACAGATTATTAAGGCTTGAGTTCAAAGCATACACTTGCTATAATAAACACAGGAATACTGCAACAACAGAGAAAACAGCTGGAGCTGTGTAAGCTGAAAATAGTAAAAGGACGTTAAAATGCTGAAAGACAGGGGAAACAGCTGCGAGAGCTTAAGCTGTTAAAAATCAAGGGACGATTAAAGGATGGCTTATGAAGTGGAATATTGAATGGGTTGATTTGCAGAATATAGAACGCATGATAGCTGAATGCTGGCGTTTGGGTGATAAGCAGCTGCAGCAGTATTATGACAAATTGCTGCAGCAAAAGGATTTAGTATTTGCAGGCCCTATAGGGCTAACATTTCTTGGGTTATTAAACGGCCTTCTGATGGAGGACGTTAGTTATGGCTGGTCAGAGTTGCAAAAGGATGTCCATATGCTGCAAAAGCTGATCCAGCAAGGGGCAAAGCAGGACAGGCACTATTGGCATATGCAGTACCATGAGCTTAACGAACAGCCAGAGTTTTATTTTTATACTGCGCTAGGCCAAACATTTATGGAACAGATAGCGGAAAAACTGGAACTTCATGTGTCAGAAGAACATAAATTTCTGCGCCATGATATTCAGATGATTCAAAAAATATGCGAGACTTGTGATTGGCAGAACGAAGAAATGGCTAAAAATGCAATCGCATATTTAAAAGAAAAAGAGCAGATGGTCTTTCATAGCTGGGTGGGCTTTGATTTTGTACAAAAAGTCCAGGAGCGGTTTGGAGAAAAAGAGGAGCCAGTGCAGCTGCCGCAGCCAGAAGGCAAGACACATCGGTTTTTCCGCAAAAAGCTGCTGAAACAGCACCAAAACCAATCTGGCGAAAAGTTTGCGAAAGATACAGCCAGCCAGTATCGAGATGAAATTGATGACGCAATTTTAAAGGAACTAGACAGTCTGGACGAATTTGATATTATCAATGACCAAGAAGCAATTTTAAGCCAAGGTCTGCCGTATGATGACGCAGACAAAGATGCACGCCAAGGTGCGTCTGGAAAACATAAATCCGTTGTCAAAACGATTGGGCTATTTTTTATAGGGCTTTGTTTTGTCAGTTTTGCAGGGCTATGGCTCGTTATGCAAAAGCAGGAGAAAAGTGTACATGATATCTGGATGCAAATCGCATCCATGAGCTGTGACAAGAATGCGGCTGATGTTTTAGAAATAGAGTTTGATCATAATCAGGATTTGCCTGATCAAGCGGATGCGCAGTATCGAAATAAAACAATGGATGCATCTGAGCCATCTATGCAAAGCCAAATAGAAGATAGTAAGAGCTTGGACAGTCAGACAGAATCCGTTGCTAACAGTCCAGACGCAGCAGGAACAGACGAAAATCAGAATAGGCAGGCAGATAAAGGCGTGCAGGCGAAAAGCCGTGCAAACAGCAATGGTAGAGCAGACACTGGTGTGTTAAGCGAAGGCAAACAAAAAATCCAGATGCCGGAGATACTGCCGCAATATGAGGAATTTCACAGCCAATATCCAGATTTATTTGGCTGGCTGAAAATACCAGATACAGAGATCGATCATCCAGTGATGCAGGCGGAAGAATACGTAAATGGACAAAGGTATTTTTATCTGAACCATGATTATGCCGGAAATCAGACAGAACAAGGTTCTTTATTTGTAGATAGTAAGAGCAGCTGCTTTCCGCAGGATCACAATACAGTTATTTATGGGCATAATATGAGCAACGGACATAATTTCGGCATGTTGGAGCGTTATCAGGACATAGAGTTTTGCCGGGCGCACCAGACATTTTATTATGATACCATCTATGAGACAGGTAAATATCAGATTATAGCAGTTTTAAAGAGCAGAGTATTATACCAAGAGGAAGAAGGATTCCGATACTATCAGCTGTTTAATTATCAAACGAAAGCAAAATTTAAAGAGTGCATAGAATTTATGAAGCAGAGCCAACTCTATGATCTTGGCGAAACGCTACAGTATGGGGATAAACTTTTGATGCTTTCCACTTGCGATTATTCACAGGAAAACGGCAGACTGGTAGTTGTAGGAAAAAAAATAGAATAAAAATACCGAGAGTGGCATTCATTTCTAATTGACGAAGGTGTAACTTTTGCGTACAATAAAAGTAAAGAGAACATACAGAAGATTGACACTGCCATCCAGTGTAAGGAGGAATGCATATGAAGGAGTTTTTATTCTCACCAGTATTTATCTGGCTGGTATGTATGGTAGTATTTATTGTGGTAGAAATTATTACAGTGGGCCTTACGAGCATTTGGTTTGCAGGCGGTGCATTGGTTGCACTTTTGTCAGCGCTGCTTGGTATGCCGGTATATGGCCAGATTGTATTGTTCTTGCTTGTCTCATTTGTATTGGTGTTTTTTACAAGGCCGTTTGCAGCAAAGTTTGTGAAGCCGCATAATATTAAGACAAATTATGAAGATATTATTGGCAAAGAGGTTCGGGTTACGGCAGATATTAATAATCACGCAGACACAGGCGTTGCATTGTTTAATGGACAGGAATGGACAGCCAGAAGCATTGATGATGACGTCATTATTACAGCTGGAAAGACGGCAAGAGTAGTAGAAATCCGTGGTGTAAAATTATATGTAAAGCCATGAGTATATGAGGCAGCAGGAGTCCATCCTGTCTGCCCCTTTTGGTTTGTCTTTTATTTATCGAAGATTTATAGGACTTTATATGCTCTGCCAGTGCATTTCCTCATTTTCTCATATTCCCAAATGAAAACGTTGCGTGCAAACCATAAAATTTTGTATTTGATAGAAATACCCCTAAATAGGGGAATTGTTTTCGTATTCTTTGAATGAATTTTTGCACTCCTGAATCGTTTTCTTACAGACTTTGCAGTAAATGCAAAGTTCTGTGTGAACAGTAACAATTTTTTATAAAAAGCAGGTATTTAGGTATAGAAAGTCGGTGTTTTCTTATTTAAAGTATGTTATACTGAAAGCTGGAACTAATTATAAGGTAAGGAGGATGAATTTCGTGCCAGGTTTTGCGACACACTATTTATTTGGAGTAAAAAATTTGCAGCAGTTAAAACGCAGTGCCGCATGTGAGATATTATTTCATAGTATTGACTCCTACAAGACAGTATTTCAGCTGGGGCTGCAAGGACCAGATGTGTTTTTCTATCATTTAGCCTCACAGGTGAAAAAGGGCAGGCCGGGGTCTGTCACGCATAAGACGTGGACAGGTGATTTCCTCAAAAGCTTAATCCAGGTGCCGGAATTATTTTGGAAACAAGATGAATGCAGTATTGCACAGGCATATGCAGCTGGATTTATCGGGCATTATATTTTAGATACGCAAATGCATCCTTACGTCTATTATAAGACTGGCTATGGGGCACAGCTTAAGGTAAAAGGATACGCGGAGCATATCTGTCTGGAAAGTGATATTGACACATGTAACTTAATGCGTTATGCAAAATGCTTGCCGTCAGAGTTTCACGCTGGGCAGACCATTGCTTTTGACATGCACACACGTTCTGTAGTAGCAGAGATTTTGTATCATGCGTATCATGCTGTGTACCCAGAGATGGGATTGTCAAAGGGGTTCTTTTCCAGGGCAATCCGCTCGATGCAGATTGGAACAAGGCTAACCTATAATCCACGTAATAATAAGCGGCAATTTGTAGAAAAAATTGAGCAGATTGTCATTGGGCATCCGGAAATATCTCCCGTGATACCAATTGACGAGATTATATATGACGATCCATTAAATTTGCAGCATAAACCATGGTATAACCCGTGGAATCGAGCAGCTTGCTTCAACCAAAGTGTTCCGCAAATGATAAAGAAGGCTTCGATCAGATATCAAACAGTTTTTAAACAGCTGGAAAGTCTGTATCAGGCAGATCAGCTGGAGGATGTGTATGACGCCTCACTGGAAAAATTGTGTCAATTGCTGGGACAGCAATCGTATCATAGCGGATTAGATTGGACATTGGGCGAATAGTATGACAAGCAGGAGATAGACCATGTCTGAAAAAAAGAAAGATGCACTGCTTCAAGGCGGGATTTTAGCCGGGGCCGGTCTGATTACAAAAATAATTGGTTTTGCATACCGCATCCCAATGAGCAATATGATGGGGGAAGAAGGAAATGGCATTTATTCAGTGGCATTTGGGATCTATAATATCGCCCTGACAATATCCTCCTATAGTCTCCCGCTTGCAGTTTCGAAAATGGTATCAGCCAGGATTGCAAAAGAGGAATATAAAAATAAACGCAAAGTTGTGCTGATTGCGATGCTTTATGCCCTGATAGCGGGTATCATTATTATGGCTGGATTATATTTCGGTGCAAACGCGCTGGAATCGATGTACCATAAGCAGGGTCTGGCAAGACCGCTGCGGATACTTGCTCCAACTACGTTTATCGTAGCAATTTTGGGAGTATTTCGCGGGTATTTCCAGGGACATGGGGATATGGTGCCCACCTCTTTATCGCAAATTGTAGAACAGATTGCAAATGCAATTGTCAGTGTATTAGCCACTTGGCAGTTTTTGCGCATTCATGCGCAGTCTAAAGAAATTGCCTCCTATGGGGCAGCGGGAGGTACATTAGGTACATTAGCAGGAGCTGGCGTTGCGCTGGTTTTTATGGTAGGTTTCTTTATGACTACACGTGCCCGCTACCATAAAAGAAGACGTCGGTCAGAACGCGTAGAATCTAATTCCAGTATTATGAAAGCACTTTGCTGGACGATTCTGCCAGTCGTTTTAAGTCAGACAATTTATCAGATTGGCTATACAATTGATGATTTTATGTTTGGCAGATTAATGCCAAGGCACGGGTATGAAGATAAGGTGATTACTTCGCTGCAGGGCGTATTTAACACACAGTATAATCAGCTGATTAATCTGCCGGTTGCGATTGCATCTTCAATGGCAGCTTCTATACTGCCAAGTATTGTCGTCTCACGTATGCAGAATGATATGTGGGGGATGCACCAAAAGACAACGCAGATTATTAAGGTGAATATGGTCATTGCATTTCCTTCTGCAATCGGTCTTTCTGTTATGGCAGAGCCAATTATGCAGATGATGTTTCCAAGGCTTGTGACATATCAGCATGAAGCAGTCATGCTGCTTGTAACAGGTTCATGTGCGATTGTATTTTATGCACTATCTGCCTTGACAACTTCTGTTTTGCAAGGAAATAATTATATGAAACTGCCGGTTATTTATTCGGCAATCTCACTTGGGATTCATATTATATTACTGGGAATTTTGTTATATTTTACAGATTTAAACATCTATGCACTCGTTATATGCAATGTGCTGTTTCCACT
>CANDJR010000158.1 GCA_947385105.1 uncultured Eubacterium sp. | reverse complement strand
GGGATGCGAATAAACATTTGTAATGTCTGATAATTGCGCGTCCATGAGCCCAACAAGGCAGTGGTTGATTGGTATAATCTGCTCACCGATAATATAATACTCGCTTTCTGCTAACAAATCATAATTTTCTGCTACAACGCCTGCTGTAGAATTTTCCATTGGCAGCACTGCATAATCTGCCTTCTCTTGTGCAAGCGCATCGAGTGCCTCTTTCCAGGTCGCTACATGAAAACTGTCTGTTTCACTGCCAAAATACTGTTCCATGGCAATCTGTGCATAAGCCCCCTCTGTTCCCTGGAACACAATCCTGCTGTTTTGCACATCTATGGAAGATACTTCTTCAAAATCATTTGGCTGTGCAATTCCGCGCTCTGTCAGCTGCTGGTACTGGCGTTTCCTGCTGATAGACATCACATGCTCAAATAATTCCTGTATGCCGTTTTTAGAAAAACTGTCTGGAACAAGCGCCCGTAATGTTTCTATTTTTGAATTTTCCCGTTCTTTATCAAACACTTTTTTTCCAGTCTGGATTTTATATTCTGCTACTTCGCTTGTTAACTGCATACGCTTTTGATACAATGCAACAATCTCACGGTCTATCTGGTCAATTTCATCTCTTAGTATTAATAAATCTCTCACTTTTCCCACCTGCGTATTTTATTTTTTCTTTCCATTCTTATCTTATTACTTCTTATCCGAAATTTCAAGTTCTATACAAAGTCAAAAATCGAAAGCTGGTTTGATTCTGGAATCTGACCCAAAATCCCTAAATCACTCATCAAATCAGCAACTGTTTTGCTGACTTTTGCCCGCTGACGGAAATCGTCTTTGGATAAAAACGGCCCGTCTTTGACAGCTTCTACGACACCGTCCGCTGCTTTTTCTCCCAATCCGTCAATCGCACTGAGCGCTGGCATTAATTGGCCTTCTATAATCTGAAATTCTCTGGCTTTGACTGTATTCAGATCAATCGGGCAAAAACGAATCCCTCTGGCATACATTTCCTGTACAATTTTCATATCTTTAATCGTATCCAGATCCTTTTTTGTCAGCGTATCCCTGCGCTTTTCATAGTCCTTTAAAAAATATTCCAGCTTCTCGCGTCCCTGGCACATCAGTTCATAGTTAAACGCTGTGGCACGAATTGAAAAATAAGCGGCATAATAAGCCAGCGGGTAAAACACCTTGCAGTAAGCAATACGCCATGCCATCATAACATAAGCTGCTGCATGTGCTTTTGGAAACATATATTTAATTTTCTGGCAAGACCAGATATACCAGTCTGGCACATGATGCTCTTTCATGACAGTAATCCATTCCTCTTTCAGCCCCTTGCCCTTACGTACAGATTCCATAATGGTAAAAGAAAGCTCACTCTCGATCCCCATGCCAATTAAATAAATCATAATATCATCTCTCGTACAAATCGCTGTAGAAATCGTTGCTTTGCCTTCTTCAATTAATGTCTGCGCATTCCCAAGCCATACGTCCGTCCCATGGGAAAGGCCGGAGATACGTACTAAATCTGAAAATGACTGCGGTTTTGTATCAATAAGCATCTGCATGACAAATTCTGTCCCAAATTCCGGGATGCCTAAAGAACCTACTGTACAGCCTCCAATATCCTCAGGCTGAATGCCAAGTGCATCCGTGCTTTTAAAAATAGACATGACCGCAGGGTCGTCTAACGGGATATCAGTTGCATGCAGTCCGGTCAAATCTTCCAGCATACGAATCATCGTCGGATCGTCGTGCCCCAGAATGTCCAGCTTTAATAAGTTGTGATCAATGGAATGGTATTCAAAATGTGTTGTAATAATGTCTGTGGTCATATCATTCGCTGGATGCTGAATCGGTGTAAAGGAAAAGATTTCTTCTCCCATTGGCAGTACGACAATGCCGCCTGGATGCTGCCCAGTTGTCCTGCGGATTCCGACGCAGCCTTGGACAATACGGTTGATTTCACAATACCGCTTATGGATTTCCCGTTCTTCATAATATCTTTTGACGTATCCGAATGCTGTTTTATCCGCCAATGTGCCGATTGTCCCGGCACGAAACGTCTGCCCGGCGCCAAAAATAACTTCTGTGTATTTATGGGCCTTGCTTTGATAATCACCGGAAAAATTTAAATCGATATCTGGTTCTTTGTTTCCTTTGAATCCCAAAAAGGTTTCAAATGGGATATCAAATCCATCTTTAACTAACATCTCCCCACAGTTTGGGCATAATTTATCCGGCATATCACAGCCGCAACGTCCTGCATAAGCTTTTACTTCTTCGGAATCAAACTCACTGTAATGACAGCTCTTACAATAGTAATGCGGGCTTAGCGGGTTTACCTCTGTCACCCCGGACATGGTCGCTACAAACGACGAGCCAACAGAACCACGAGAGCCGACTAAATATCCATCTTCATTGGATTTCCATACTAACTTTTGCGCAATAATATACATCACGGCATATCCATTAGAAATAATAGAGTTTAGCTCCCGATCCAGGCGCTTTTGTACGATCTGGGGCAGATTTCTGCCATACATCTCATATGCTTTGCGGTAGCAGATATCACGCAGCAGCTGGTCTGAGTTTTCAATCACAGGCGGTGCTTTATCCGGACGTACAGGTGAAATCCGTTCACAGGCGTCAGCAATAAGATTCGGGTTTTTAATTACCACCTCCTGTGCCTTTTCACTGCCAAGATATGCAAATTCCTCCAGCATTTCTTCTGTTGTATGTAAAAAAAGAGGCGCCTGTTCATCCGCATCCTTAAACCCATTGCCTGCCATAATAATCCTGCGGTATACCTCGTCCTGCGGATTTAAAAAATGTACGTCGCACGTTGCCACGACTGGCTTATGAAAATCCTCTCCTAATCTTACAATCGTCCGGTTAATCTCCCGCAAATCTTCTTCTGATTGAATGGGCGATTTTTCATCACGCAGCATAAAACTATTATTCCCATTTGGCTGTATTTCCAGGTAGTCGTAAAAATTGACCAAACGGGCAATTTCTTCCTGCGGCCTTCCAAGCAAGACCGCCTGGTACAGCTCTCCGGCTTCACAAGCTGAGCCAAGCAGCAGCCCTTCACGGTATTTGATGAATTCACTCTTTGGAATCCTTGGCCGCTTATGGAAATATTTAATATGGGACAGCGATACAAGCTTATATAAATTTACACGGCCATAATCATTTGCCGCTAATAAAATGGCATGGTAAGTTGGCATTTTGCCAATCTGCTCAGGCGTCGCCTTTCCTCGCTCATTGAGCGTATCCAAATCATAAATGCCCCTTTTTTCCAGCATTTCTGCAAATTTTAGAAAAATCTCCGCCGTACACTGCGCATCATCGACTGCACGGTGGTGGTTTTCTAAAGAAATCCGAAGCTCTTTTGCTACGGTATCTAATTTATAACGGTTTAGCTGCGGCAGTAAATACCTGGCAGCTGCTACTGTATCGATTACGGTAAATTCACAAGGCAGTCCCAGATCCGCGCAATTTTTTTTGATAAATCCCATGTCAAATTCTGCATTGTGCGCAACCATTACACAGCCTTTGCAAAATTCCATAAACTGCGGCAGTACTACTTCTATTCCCGGCTCGTTCATCACCATATCATCGCGGATTTTTGTCAGTTCTTCAATTGTATAAGGAATCGGTACTTTTGGGTTTACAAAGTGTGAAAAACGATCGATTATTTTGCCATTTTCTACTTTCACTGCCCCAATTTCAATAATTTGATTGACATTTGCACTAAGGCCTGTGGTCTCTAAATCAAAGACAACAAACTGCCCGTTCAATGCCTGGCCTTTGGAATGAAAGACAATGCTTTTCAAATCATCGACCAAATAAGCTTCGACTCCATAAATAACTTTAAAATCAGAGCCTGACGGAATGGCATGGGCGGCAATCGGAAACGCCTGCACTGCCCCATGATCCGTTATCGCAATAGACGTATGGCCCCAGGCGATTGCCTGTTTGATAATATCCCCCACATCTGAGATACCGTCCATATCGCTCATCTTTGTATGGCAGTGAAGCTCTACCCGCTTTTGCGGGCTTTGATCCATACGGCGTTCTGTAAAATCAGCAATTTTTTTAATTCCATAAATCGAGCTTAAGGTCAGCTCACTGTCAAATTTATCAAACGCTGTCACACCTTTGATTTTTAAAAATGCACCCTTTTTCACTTCTGCTAAAAGTTCCGGCAGCTGTTCATTTTTAGAAAAAATTTTAATTACGATAGTATCTGTAAAATCAGTAAGCGATACGATCACAATGCTCTTATCCTTACTGCGCAGCTCTCTGGTTGTTACTTCCAGTACTTTGCCGCGGATCGCAAGCTCTCCCATTTCGCCTGCAATTTGCTCCATAGCGGTTGTCTCGTCGTCAAAATCCCTGCCGTATACAACATCCGGATTTTGCGAACGCTTCATAGCGCCGCTATAGCGCTGTCTGCCTTTTTGCTGCATCTCCTGGCCAGCTTTGTCTGTTTTTCCATTTGCTTTGGTGCTGTTTGCTGTCTCAGGCTGCTTTATGCTGCTTACAGCAGCTTTTTTTAACTTGTCTGTATCTGCCGTATGGCCTTGTTCTGCCTTGCTTTGATTTGTAAAACCGCCTAACTGCACAGCTGATAAAATGACAGGCTGTTCTTTTTTTTCTTTGCGTTTTTCCAGCACAGGCTCAATGTCTACCTTAAGCCCGCAGCGCTCCTGAATAATGCGGTACATGAGGTCTAATAATTCATCGCAGCGCTCCTGGGCAATCACCGTGTCCTCTAGTATGAGCTTCAGATGCGTATCTGAATCAAATTCCAAGCCTGCGCAGCGGAATAAATGATAAATTAAAAGACTGTACGCTTTCATTTCTTCCAGTATACTGTCTTTATAAATTTCCATCAGCGTTTTCGGCGTATATTGCGCCGATAGCTGATAATGCTCTATGATTTTCACGGTAAGTTCTTGGTGTGGGAAAAGCTGCTTTTTAATTTCCTGTTCCAGCCTGAAAATATTTTTTTTATGAATCAGCCTTGTACTATGCATATATATGCGCAGACGCGTACGCTGCTTATTTGATACAACCCTTTGAATTTCTACTTCTTCCAGCAATGGCTTCATCTGCCCGTCAACTCTTAAAACAGGAAATACCTCAAAAAAATTTTTTGCCATGTTTTACACATCACCCTCGTTTGATCACTCATTCCAATGCAGCAGTTCGTTGCGCAGTGCAGGAAGTAATTGTTCTTCTGGATATTTTCCAATAATCTCCCCATGTTTAAAAAGCAGTCCTTCTCCAATTCCTCCGGCAATGCCTATGTCTGCTTCTCTTGCTTCGCCTGGCCCATTGACAACGCAGCCCATAACCGCTACTTTTAGATCGAGTGGGATATCAGAAACCATATGTTCCACCTGATTTGCAAGCCCGATCAAATCAATATTCGTCCTGCCGCATGTTGGGCAGGAAACAACCTCTATGCCTCCGCTGCGTAAGCCTAGTGTCTTTAAAATCAGTTTCGCTGATTTGATTTCTTCTAATGGATCTCCAGTTAACGAAACGCGGATCGTATCTCCAATGCCTTCGTGTAAAATAAGCCCCAGCCCGATCGCTGATTTAATGTTGCCGCTTAAAAGCGTACCTGCTTCTGTAATGCCTACATGAAGCGGGTAATCTGTCTGCTGTGCAATCAGCTCATGTGCATGCACACACATCAGAACATCCGAAGACTTAATGCTAATGACCAGGTTGTCATAACCCATATCTTCGATTCGCTTTACTTGTGCGAGTGCGCTTTCTACTAATCCTTCTGCAGTGACTCCCTGATACTTTTCGAGCAGTTCTTTTTCTAAGGAACCGCTGTTAACGCCTACACGGATTGGAACATTCCGTTTTTTGGCAGCATGAACTACTGCCTGAATCCGCTCAGATGAGCCGATGTTGCCTGGATTGATGCGGATTTTATCCGCCCCGTACTCAATCGCAGCAACTGCCAGGCGGTAATCAAAATGAATATCCGCAACAACCGGGATATTTACTTGCGTTTTAATTTCTGCCAAAGCTTTTGCTGCCTCCATGGAAGGGACGGTACAGCGGATAATTTCACAGCCAGCATCTGCCAGCTGCCGGATCTGTGCGACCGTTGCTGTTACATCCTCTGTTTTTGTATTGGTCATGGATTGAATGCGGATTGGATGGCCGCCTCCAACCGCGCATCCGCCAATCCAGATCTCCTTTGTCTGTTTGCGTTCTTTTCTCATTGCTGCTCCCTGCCCTGTTACATCATAATTTTTCGGATATCGTTAAACATAATAACAACCATTAAAACCATTAACAGCATCAAAAATACAAAATTCAGTACGCCTTCTTTATTTGGATCAAACCGCTTGCCGCGGATGCCTTCTAATACTAAAAAGACAATCCTGCCGCCGTCTAACGCCGGAATTGGCAGCAAATTCATCACGCCTAAGTTTGCAGAAAGCAAAATACAGATATTGAGCATATTTAAAAATATGAGGAACAATCCTTCTGATTTTACTTCTGTGTACGTATCCCCAATTGTTTTTACAATCCCAACTGGTCCGGACATATCGTTAATGTTGACGCGGCCTTTGATCAGCTGTCCAAGGCTTTCTACAGTAGTGCAAATCCAATATTTTACCTCATAGGCACTGTACTGTAACGTCTGGAGAAAAGAGCCCTTGGTACGTGCTGTGGTTCCATAAAACCCAAACAAATATCTGCCGCTTTCCTCATCGTATTGTGGCGTCAGCATTGCTTCATACTTTTTGCCATCCCGTTTATATGTGACTTCTACTGGATTATCTGCATGGAACTGCGTGTAAATCCATACCTCCCGGTATAAATGAATCGGCTTGTTTCCAAGCTTTACAATTTCATCCCCTGCCTGCAGTCCTGCCTCCTGTGCCGGAAACCCTTCCTGCACCTTTGTCAGTACTGGACGGTCAAACCCTGCGCTTGCAACAAGGATAAATGAAAACGCAAACGCCATAATAAAGTTAAAAACCGGGCCTGCCGCTACAATGGAAAGCCGCTGCGGAACCGACTTATTATTAAATCCCCTGTCATCCGCGCTTTCTTCGTCTTCACCTTCCATCATACATGCGCCGCCAAATGGAAACAGTTTCAGTGAAAACTTTGTCTCTCCTTTTTGGACGCCAAAGATCGTTGGCCCTAATCCAAGGCAAAATTCATTGACCCGGACATCATTATATTTGGCAAGTAAAAAATGCCCAAGCTCGTGAAACAAGATAATCACGCTGAAAATAATTAATGCTAAAATGATGTTCAATCTACCACCTGCTTTCTATCCTCTCATAAACAGCTTGTTCAGTATCTAATATTTCATCCAGGCCCGGCTGGCTGATATAAGCACAGTTTTGCATACAATTGTTAATAATCTGTGTAATTTCCAAAAAAGATATTTTCTTTTGCAAAAATTTCGCCACTGCGCATTCATTTGCAGCATTTAAAACAGTCGGCATATTTCCGCCCCGCCTTGCTGCCGTATAGGCAAGCTGTAAGCCCTCAAATGTATTGATATCAGATCGGAAGAGCACACGTCTGAAC
>CANDJR010000157.1 GCA_947385105.1 uncultured Eubacterium sp. | reverse complement strand
AAAAAAGCAGAAAGAAAAGTAGCAGAAAAAAAGCAGAAAGAAAAGTAGCAGAAAAAAGCAGAAAGAAAAGTAGCAGAAAAAAATAGAAGGAAAAGCAGCAGAAAAAAATAGAAGAAAAGAGCTGAAAGGGGATATAAATGAATGAAAAATTTAACAAATAAATCTGCTATACAAGTATTTGTGGCAAATAAAAAATCAAAAGAAGCACATGAAACACTTGTACCAAAAACAATCTTAACATTTCTGCAGGAAACAGGATACCGCCAAATCCACGCTCCTTGCGGAGGAAAGGGAACTTGCGGAAAGTGCCTTGTCACAGTAGAAGACGAAGGGGGGATACGCAGGGTACATGCTTGCCAGACGCAGGTTTGCGAGGGGATGTGCATTTATTTGGAAGATATGCCGGATTTTGCAGTTGTACAGCTTGGCGCAGGCATGGATGGACTGGCAGACGGAAAGTATCCGTTAGTAGCAGCTTGTGATCTGGGTACAACCACAGTAGTTTGTCATTTGTTGGACGGAAAGAGCGGGAAACGACTGGCAACAGTAAGCGCGCCAAATGCACAGCGCAGCTTTGGTGCAGATGTGATTTCACGTATCCAGGCATCCATGGATGGGATGCTTGACAGCATGCAGAATGCTGTCATTCAACAGATTGACGGCATGTTAGCTGAATTGTATCAAATAGCAGGCGTTAGACAAAAGGCCGCTTATCTGGCAATTGCCGCAAATACGGTAATGTGCCATATTGCCGCAAAGATGGCACCGGATACAATCGGTGCTGCCCCGTTTACGCCGCTTGACTTGTTTGGCAAAGAAATGGATGGCGCAGATATCGGATTACAGCAGGCAGGCAAGGTATACATAGCGCCTGCAGTGTCCGGTTATGTTGGCGGAGATATTACAGCAGGCATGCTTTCTGTCGGTATGTATGCAGTGGGGGAAAGACTTTCTGCAAGCTGCTGTGCAAACAAAGATAAAGAAACTGAAACGCTGTTTTTAGATATTGGGACAAATGGTGAGATGGTATTAGGCAGCCATGGGGACTACGTATGTTGTGCAACTGCCGCAGGGCCTGCTTTTGAAGGGGCTTCAATTTTGATGGGAATGCCAGCATGTGATGGTGCTATTTCAAATGTATGGCTCACAGAAACCGGAATACAGGTATCTGTCATTGGAGGAGGAGAAGCAAAAGGAATATGCGGCTCCGGGCTTATAGATGCTTTGGCAGTATTGAAAAGAGCAGGATTCATCGATGAAACAGGATACATTGTGGAAAAGACAAACAAAGAGGCATGGGACAACTCATATACTGGAACCGATGATGCAGTTGCCTGTATTTATCTGACAGATACCGTATGCATTACACAAGCAGATATCCGTCAGCTGCAGATGGCAAAAGCAGCTGTCGCAGCAGGCATTCAGATTTTATTAAAAGAGCGCGGGACGAGCCTGGAACAAGTTGGAGATTTAGCGCTGGCAGGCGGATTTGGCAGTTTTATTGATCGAAAGAATGCAGCAGAAATCGGGTTGTTTCCAAAAGAGCTGCTTAGCGTTGCACGTGTAGTTGGCAATGCGGCAGGCCAGGGCGCTGCCGCTGCGGCCCTCTCGGCACAGGCCAGGGAGAGCCTGGCAGATATCCAAAAAAGTCTGCACTATATAGAGCTGTCGCAGCATCCGCTTTTTTTTGACGAATATATTGCACAGATGAATCTTACTGAAATCAGGACCTAAGCTGTTCGCTTTTTTCTGCAAGCCGTATAGCCGAGATAATCGGTACAATTAAGATTCCACAAAAGAAATTGCTGATTCCATGGATAAAATCCCATGGCAGACCTGCAAGAATCCAGGCTACCATACTATTAAAATTAAGTCCAAATAAAATAGCCTGTGCAGGGGCATACAGCGTCCCAAATAAAAAGCCATGCAAGGCGCATACTGTCATATAGATTACAGGTGCAGCCTTTTTTGGCAGTTTTTTGGGCAAAAGCATGACTACGCCCCATAAAACAGTCCATATATATAAATAAGGAATCCACCATAAAGAAAATCCGCAAAAAATCCCATTCAGCATCACATACAGATAAATTGGATACAGAGCCTTTTTACGATATACCACTGTAAAGGCAATCGTAAATACACCAAGCAGATGGATATTTGGCGCGATTTCCATAACCAGCTTTGAAACATACATCAAAGCTCCCAGAAGGGAAAATTTAGTCAGCTCTCTTGTTGAAAGCATCACATTTTTTCAGCCTTAAAAGCATAGCTGGCATTTGGCGTAATCTCAGTAGAGTCTACACCTGTCTGAGCATATTCATCGTCAACATAAAATGCCCAGTAAGAGCCATCCTTGTCAGGATCAATGGTAATCCCATTTACAGTTTTTACATAAAGTCCGTATTCACTTTCTTCCCCTTGAATTAAGTCAAGCTCTATCAATGCCTCGCCTACAGTTTTTTTATCTGTATGGATTTCATATACGGTTTCATTTTCGTCAAGATCTACCACCGTAAAAACAAACTGCGTATCCCCTTTCCCCAAGACGTTGCTGTCATCCTGAGAGTCAGCTTTTGTGTCATCCTGAGAGTCAGCTTTTGTGTCATCCTGAGAATCAGCTTTTGTGTCATCCTGAGAGTCAGTTTTTGTGTCATCCTGAGAGTCAGCTTTTGTGTCATCCTGAGAGTCAGTTTTTGTGTCATCATCACGATCTTGATCTTGCGTAGTATTGTCCTGTGCGGTTGCTGGAGACTTCTCACTGTTTGAGCTGCCACTACAGCCTATCGTAAGAAAAGTCGTTGCCACAGCAAGCATCAGACAAAGGATGTACGGCGATAATTTGTTTTTAAAATACTTTTTCATGTTTTCCTCCCTTAATAGAAAAATAAATGTGTCTGAAAAACTAGCAACATTATTTTAATATGGGAAAGTCTGATCGTCAATAAAAATATATTCGAACAGCATAGAATGTGTTTAAGAGACATAACTTCACCTGGCATATATCCTTAAATACAATAGTATCTCCTGCCTGTTGTGTTTGACAATGTATTTTGACAGTATTAAAAAAACTATTTCAACGATTGATAGATTGACAGTTTTATGTGATATGAACGACAATGGTAACAAATAAGATACATGTCCCCTATATCATATTGAAACAGTTCTTGACAGAGAACCAGGGTATTTGTATGATAAGATATGGTTTACTGTAAACACAAACAATACAAGAAAGCTTCAAGAGAAGAATAAGGAGCAAGAAGTGAAAAAAGATTTTTGGAAATTAATATTTTTAATGACGTTTCAACAGTTTATGCTGGCACTTGTCAATGCGGCGGATGCCTGGATGCTTGGCAAGCTGAACCAGGACGCCTTGTCAGCAGTATCTCTTGCGACACAAGTATCTTTTGTATGGGGTTTATTTGTTGGTGCATTTGGGATGGGTACAAATATGTTTGCTGCACAGTATTGGGGAAAAGGGGATAAAGAAAGTGTGGAAAAAGTCATGGCATTTGTGATGCGGTCTGTATGCTGCGTTGCCATGATATTTTGTTTTACGTCAATGTTTACGCCAAAAATACTGATGCAGATATTTACCAATGATGTAAAACTCATTGCATTAGGGGCGCAGTATTTAGAAGTAGTAGGTATATCGTATTTTTTATCCGGAATTGCGCAGGTATACTTAAGCATTTTGAAAAACACAGGACATGCAGGGAAAAGCATGCTCATTAGTTCTATGACGGTTGTATTAAATATTGTATTAAATATGGTATTGATTTTTGGAATCGGAAACATCCCTGCGCAAGGAATTGCGGGTGCCGCATTGGCTACTGTGATTGCAAATGCGGCAGGGCTTGCATGGGTTGTAATAGAATCCTTTCGAAAAGACAGCCTGCGGCCTGCCGTATCCTGTTTTAGCCTGCATATTTCCAGTTTGGAGAAACGCTTTTGGAAATACGCAACGCCAGGAATGCTGAATTTGATGGCATGGGGAATAGGTTTTACAATGTACTCTGTAGTCATGGGGCATTTAGGCTCAGATGCTGTGGCAGCAAATTCTATAGCAAATATTACGAAAAACTTAGTCGTATGTTTTTGCATGGGACTGGGGAATGGCGGCAGTATTGTGATAGGCAATGAGCTTGGCGCAGGGCATCTGGAAAAGGCAAAAAAAGATGGAGCATATTTATGTAAAATGGCGATTGCCGCTGGAGCGGTAACAGGAGTATTTTTATTAGCAATTTCACCGCTGATTCTTCATTTTGCAAATATCAGTCCACAAGCGCGTACATATTTGAAATACATGCTAATCATGGGCGTGTACTATATGATTGGAAAATCTATCAACTGTATGACAGTTGGCGGTATTTTTTGTGCAGGAGGAGATTCGAAATTTGGTTTAATCTGCGATTCCATTACTTTATGGTGCATTACCATTCCAATAGGCACATTTGCAGCATTTGTGCTTCACGCACCTGTACTGGTTGTCTACTTTTTGCTGAACTTAGATGAAGTAATTAAACTGCCAGTTGTATACTGGCATTATAAAAAATACCGATGGGTTCGAAACTTGACAGAACTGGAAGATGGAAGTATCTGCTAGAATTCAGAAAGAAAAACAAGTCTGATACAAGTTTGATACAGATCTAATACAAGTTTGATAGGAGGGGATAGAGATGTTTGGATGGGAGATGGATTTCATTCCAATGTTAGAAGACGGTCAGTCACGCAGCATTAGCTGGGAAAACCGAAAAGGAGAAAAGGGCAGAGGCGGTATGGCGTCTAGTGAGTTAGGGCCATCACGCAAAGGATCACCTTGTATTCCATGTGTTAAGGCCCATGAAACAGTTGTTTTGGCGCAAATAGAGGACACGGGTGTAATCCGCCATATATGGATGACTGTAACAGATAAAGTCAGTGATAAAAACCGCTATATTTTAAGGGACTTAGTCCTTCGTATGTACTGGGATGGAGAGAAGGAACCATCTGTAGAGGTTCCTTTGGGCGATTTTTTCTGCTGTGGATTTGGGACAGCTTATCCAGTCCAGTCACTGCCAATCGTAGTAAATCCAACGCGCGGGTTTAATTGCTACTTTCCAATGCCATTTGTAAAAGAAGCTAAAATCACGTTAGAAAACCAGTGCGAGGAGGATATTCCAGCATTTTTTTACCAGATAGATTATTGCCAAAAACAGTCACTTCCAAGTCCGATTGGATATTTCCACGCACAATGGAGACGTCAGAGGATGACAGAGCTTACAAAGGATTATGTGATTTTAGACAAGGTGGCAGGAAAAGGGAAATATGTGGGAACTTATCTTGCGCTGACAGCATTGGAGCGCTATTGGTATGGAGAAGGGGAAGTCAAGTTTTACCTGGATGGAGATGAAGAATATCCAACGATTTGCGGGACAGGGATGGAAGACTACTTTGGAGGCGCATGGAGTTTTGCCTCACAGGTTGATGGGAAGACAGTGGAAAATACGTATTGTACTCCTTTTTTAGGTTATCCATATTTTTCGTGCCATGATACGCAGGCACAGCATCATGATTATTATACAGATGACCACTTGCCGCAGCGGAGCTTTTACCGCTGGCATATTCCAGATCCGATTTTATTTGAAAAATCCATTAAAGTAACGATTCAGCAGCTTGGGGTGTCTTATGGAGGCTTATTCGAACGCCAGGACGACATTGCAAGTACTGCATACTGGTATCAGTCAGAGCCTCACCAGGCATTTTCAGAACTGATGGAACGAAAGCTGCGCTGGCCGCGGTAAGCAGCAGGGGGAGTGCGCAATGAAAAAGATAGAAAAAACAAATGTTATGCGTCTGTTAGACAGTAAAAAAATCGCTTATGAAAAGTATGATTATACAGATACAAATGCAGTAAGCGGCGAGGAGGTTGCACGTACCCTGAATCAGGATCCGCAGCAAGTATTTAAAACACTGGTGACAGTTGGAAAAACAGGACAGCATTATGTGTTTGTCATACCTGTATGTCAGGAACTGGATTTGAAAAAGGCAGCAGGGGCAGTAGGAGAAAAAAGTATTGCAATGGTAAAATCCAAAGAGCTGCTGCCCCTTACAGGATATGTACATGGCGGCTGTTCTCCGGTTGGAATGAAAAAATTATTTCCAACCGTAGTGGATGAAAGCAGCCAAAAGCAGGACGTAATCATATTTAGCGGCGGAAAAATAGGATATCAGGTCGCAGTCACACTGCAGGATCTAAAAAAAGTCATTCCGCTGCAAACTGCGGATCTTTGTGAAAAAATGTCATAAAGTATTCGATATACAGTGGACGCAGCAAAAACCAAAATCACGCAGAAATGCTGTATAAGTATCAAACAGTTAACGTTAATCGGCGTACTGGACGTACGCCAACTGACGTTAACGCCGCCAGCCGCAAAAAGAAGGTATTTGGGGCATGTATTCCCTTGTCCACCGAGGTATGTAACTTTGAGATCATTCGCCGATAGGGATTTCAATCTGTACAATATAATCTTCCATCCGGTCAATCACATTTTCATTGATTCCCACTTCATAGGAATATTCATAAAGTTTCAAATGGTTCTTTTTTGCAAATGCAAAAATTTCTTCATACCGTTTTGGGATATTGTTCCAGTTTCCTTTATGAAAAGCTCGTAAATATTTACCACTAGGAGATATATACAGACCAGTATGGTAAGTAAGAAACGGAATTTCAATAAATAGTTTGGAATAATCGCTATAGTTGCCATGAATCAAACTGGATACAGAAATCATGGAACCATAAGAGGCATCATGCAGGCGGCCCAGATGGTATTTTTCTGTTTGAGCTGTAATGAGTTCTACTTCATCCTCAAAGGAAGTTTCTGAATTGATATCAACAGTAACAAGGCAGCGTTCTTTTCGCTCAATGATACTTATTTCAGATAAATCCATTGTTAGCAGGGTTGACAGGTTTTGACAGTGTGAGCAAAGGGTTGTACGGACAGCCTGCAAATGAGAAATCCGCAGGTCAAGATCTGCTACTTTTTCTTCCAAAAGGCATTTTAAGCTGCTGGCAGAACGGTTGTTCATAAACGCTTGTATGTCCTTGATCGAAACGTCCAGTTCACGAAGCAAAAGAATCGTTTCCAGAACCGGACTTTGATGATAATTATAGCAGCGGTATCCATTTTCTGGATTCACAGAAACTGGCTGAAACAGCCCAATTTCATCATACCACATCAGCGTTTTTTTGTTGATTCCATGCATGGCAGCAAACTGACCAATTGTCAGAAGTTTATTTTTTTTGTTCATATGTGTGGCCTCTTTCTTTCATTTGTCTTGACTGTACAGCTACTGTATAGTCTATCATACGATATATCAGGAGAACATGCAAGGCAGAAAGCACATTGGACAAAGGTAAGTAAAAAAACATAGCCAAAGAAACAAGCAAAAAGAATACCGTAAAAAGAAAACAATGAAAAGGAAACAGAAAAACATAAGGAAAACAGAAAACATACAAAAAGAAAACAAAGCAAAAGGAAAGTAAGTAAAAAGAAAACAATGAAAAGGAAACAGAAAAACATAAAGCAAACAGAAAAACATAAAGCAAACAGAAAACATACAAAACAAAAACATAGCTAAAGGAAAATAGGGCAAAAGAAAACAAAAGCAAAAGAGAAGAAGGAACACGAAAAAAGATACAGAAATAACTTCTCGGAATCTCAATGAATGAGATACCAACTGAAAATTGACAACTGA
>CANDJR010000156.1 GCA_947385105.1 uncultured Eubacterium sp. | reverse complement strand
TCTGCTGTCCATGCAAGTATTGGCGCTTGTCTGCACAGCCCATTTTCCTGCCTGTGAATTTCCTTTAGGACAGTTAATCCGTCCATATCCGGCATCATGCTGTCTAATAAAATAACATGATAAATCTTTTTCTTTGTATATTCTAGGCATTCTTCCCCATTTTTTGCGGTATCAATCTGCATCCTGGTCGCACGCAAAAGCTTTTGCGCTATCATACGGTTTACTTCATTATCATCTACCACTAAAACCCTGGCCTGAGACGCTTCAAAGCTTTGCTTATAATAGCTGCGCTCTGTTCCATGCAGTCTTTCTAAATAATTCATCTTTCCAACCGGACGTGCGTCAACAATGTGCTGGTTTAACGTAACGGTAAAAACAGATCCCTTTGTATAAATACTATCAACTGTAATCTTCCCTCCCATCAGACTGACAAGCTGCCTTGTAATAGCAAGTCCCAGGCCATTGCCTTCCACCTTACGGTTTCTTTTCTGGTCTGCCCGCTTAAAGGAATCATATAAATATGCAAGTTCTTCCTTTTTGATTCCCATGCCAGTATCTGAAACAGCCATAGTAAGGCATACAGTATCTTCCCCAGCACTTTCTCCATGTACCATAAAAGTTACAGAACCCTTTGGTGTATATTTTACTGCGTTTGTCAATAAATTGACAAGTATCTGCTTAATACGTACCTCATCCCCCAATAGCACGCGCGGCAGACTGCTGTCGATATCCAAATAAAAATTCAGTTTCTTTTCTAGTACTCTTGACTGCAGCAAATCAACGACATCCTGAATCAAATTCTTTGTCTGATACTGCACGGGTACGATAGCCATCTGTTTGCTTTCAATTTGAGAAAAATCGATGATATCATTTACCAAAGCTAATAACAGTTTGCTGGCATTTTTGATATTCATAGCATCTTGTGCCACCTCGTCAGAAATATCTTCCCGAAGGATCATCTCATTCAGCCCCATAATCGTATTAATCGGCGTACGGATTTCATGACTTATATTTGTAAAAAAAGCTTCTTTGGAACGGCTGATTTCCTGGATCTCCTCTTTTTGCCGATTGGTTAAGTCGCGCTCTTTTTCATACAGCTTTCTTTGGAACCGCATAATCATGCCTACCGAAATCCCTACTGTCAGCACGGAAAACAAGGAGTCATAATAGATCTCTGACTTTGATCCCAAGGCACAAATCAGCCCCTCGTTTTGATAGGCTGTCACATACGTAACAGTATCCGCAACCACTGCTAATGTAAGAAAAAAAATCAGCTTCTTCCCCTCAAACATTAAAAAAATATATAAAATCCCTAGCACAAACCAGATGGACGCGCCGCCATCAATCCCGCCGCTGGCAAAAAATATAACTGGAAAAATAAAGCAAATAATAAATACTGCAAACAACATAGCTGCAAAATCTGTTTTATGGTAATTAAAGGCCGCAGCCGATGCAGCTATTATGACCACAATAATGCAACAAAGCGGCAGCGTATTATTTAGAATGTCTTTTAAAAAGAATCCTGCAAAAATAGCAACCAGAGAAACAATGAGCCCGACAATTAAAATAAGACGAAACAAACGTTCCTTCAATTCCATTTCTCCGCTATGCAGCGCTTTCTCTAACCTTTCACGCATTTTTCTACCTCTATATTATGAATCGATGTTATTTTTTTATCCCTGAATGTTTTTCTTCTCTTTCAAACTTGCAACTGCATCGGATGCCGATAAGTAATCCGACATGCTTATTTTGCGCATGACGGTCTTCATATCTGTCTCTAACCGCCGTCCCATGTAACTGCATTTTGCAAGATACTGCGCAATCGCATACATTTTATCCTCGTCAAATGTCATTGCCGCGCTTTCAAATTCTTCTGCAGCACGCACAAGCGTTGCCTGATCCAATTGCCAGGACTGCGGCATGCCATACAAATCTATCTGTGTTCCTTTTGACTGCAATGGTTCGGCTGCAGCCGTCCCTTTGGGTTTGTCCACATCCTCTGGCAGGAATGCATCCTTTAGAATCGTAAGTATTTGTGCGTATTCCATCATCATGTCGTCGTGATTTTTTTCAATATACGCAAAATCTCCCTGTTTTCCTGCATACTCCAGCTCTTTTGCCATACGTGCCAACTCCTCTGCTCCAATATTGGTCATACTGCTTTTTAGCGCATGCACATAAATCGTATATTCTTTCCAGTTTTTTGTATCAAAACAGCGCTGTATCTTTTCTTTTTCTGTTTGCCCGCTCATACGTGTCATATGCAGCACTTCTATATAATTTTGCAACCCGCCGCAATAGGTAATGCCTGCTGTTTCATTCAAGTACTCTGGCGGCAGAAATGTATCATCCTTTTGCGTATGATAATTATATCGCATTTGCGTATGTTTCTTGTTATCCAAATGAGAGTGCTGTATTTGTGCCTGCCTGTCTGCTTGGGCAGGCTGAGGCTGCTTTACAAAATTCAGCTTTTCCTGCGGCAGGTTGCGTTTTAAAACTCGTTCCAGCACGGATAATTCAACTGGCTTTGACAAAAAATCCTGAAATCCTTCCGCAAGAAATACCTCCCGCATCCCTTCAACTGCATTGGCTGTCAATGCAATCACAGGCAGATTCTTAAAATAATTCCCAGGCTTTTGGCGAATCCGGTGCAGCGCTTCTATTCCATCCATTTGCGGCATCATATGATCCATAAATACGGCATCGTACGCCATGGTGTCCACTTTATCAAGTGCCTCCGCTCCGCTGGCTGCCGCAGACACTTTGATTTGATAAGGCGCAAGCAGCCCTTCCATCACACGAATATTCGTGAGATTATCGTCCACTACAAGCACACGAACTTTTGGAGCAGTCAAGTTTCCATACGAATCATACCGATACTCCTGCTGTTGCGTCCAAGGTTGATTTTTATTTAAGATATCGATAACCGTGAGTAAAAACAACGGCTTATAAATACGCACAATGTTGGCGTTTTTTATCTTTTCGTCCTCCTTGCGGTCAAGCAGGGCAATTACCTGCCCATATTCGGCCAAATCGTCAAAATATTCTCTATCCTGCTCATATTCGGCAATGCTAATAAAAATATGTGTAAAATTTTCCCGCTCTACCTTTTGCTTTACTTGTGTCATATTTTGGCAGATCTGGCATTTGAGGTGCAGTTGTTCTATGATATGCTGGATGCTATACGAATACGCATCCCGGATTTTTGTATGCGAAAACTGCTCTACATTCATATATACGAGTGCATGTATGCGCTCTGGATGTTGGATCACTGCGATTGGCGTGTGGTCTGTTACCTTTTGCGGTATTGTAAACTGAACCGTTGTGCCTATGCCATATTCACTTTCTACGGTAATAAAGCCGCCCATCTTTTCTACAATTGCCTGTGAGATTGCAAGGCCTAAGCCAATACCCCCCTGCTGCCGGCTGCGCCTTGTATCCGCCTGGCTAAACCTGTCAAACAACTTTTCCAAATGCTCTGTCTTCATCCCAATTCCTGTATCTTTTACCTGGACAATTAAATTCACTCCATAAGACGTATCTCTTGTATACAGCAAGAGATACACACAGCCATCTGTCGTAAATTTCAAGGCATTATCCACAATGTTCATAATCACCCGTCTGATTTTTTGTTCATCTCCCACCATGCCGCACGGCATATCTGCACTGCAGTCTATGATCAGCTCCAGATCACGTTCCTTTTTGCGCACCACAGACTGATTGATTACATCATAAATCGTAGTAGAAATGTTATACTGTTCTTGGGCTAACTCCACTTTTCCATATTGAAGCTGCGAAAAATCAGATACATCGCTGACAATTGACTGCAGTCTGCGCCCTGCTGCCTGAATTTCCTGCACATCTTTACGCAACTGCCCATTTAGCTGTTCCCGTAACATAATCTCACTCATGCCGCAGATCGTATGGATTGGCGTGCGGATTTCATGGCTGACATTTGCCATAAAATCATCTTTATCCCGCTGCGAAGCCTGCAGTGATGCAATCTTTTCCAACTGCTGTTCTGCTGTTTCCTGACGTTTTTGCAACAGCAAAAACATGGCATACTGCACCATATAGACTGAAATGATCTCTAAAACCGTCTGGATGGCAGTCTCCCCGAAAAATATATTTGCCTTCAACAGCCGAAGCAAATAGTAAACATTTAAAAATGTGGCTGTTACAAATGTCTGCCAAATAATATTTGGTATGCTGTACAGCCCAAGTACTACGGTAATTGCTGAAACCGCCGGCACAATCATGGCAAAGTGGTCTACATAAACCGACCAAATGACCAGGTTTATCTGCATCAGTCCGGCAGTAAAAAATGCACGGAAATGATAGGTCTGCGTCTTGCTGATATAGATATATAAAACAGCCAGCCAGCTCAAGTCAATAACAATCGCCAGCCATACGGCCCAGATATGCTGCTGGGCAATCAGTGTTAAAAAAACGGCATAGCTAAAATAGATTAGCAGAAC
Organism: uncultured Eubacterium sp.; assembly: GCA_947385105.1. Classification (GTDB taxonomy): domain Bacteria; phylum Bacillota; class Clostridia; order Lachnospirales; family Lachnospiraceae; genus Eubacterium_J. The sequence continues at coordinate 3,264 of CANDJR010000156.1, read as the reverse complement.
ATACCGTTCCAACCGCCTTTGTTCCTCCTGTATGACATCTTGTTCCATATGTTTCTCTCCTTTTTGCATACACTCAGTGAACGATGGGATACACGGTTTGCATCACTGAGGATCGTAAAAAAAGAAGGTAAAAGCCGCCAGAAAGGAGTTTTTCCTTACGGCGGCATACATTTTACTTTCTTTTTATTAACATTATTTATAAACATTTTCTATGAAAGATTTTTTATGAAAGATTTCTTTTCTTGCCAGACATCCCTTTGCATAAGTCTTACTGACAAACTGCTTGGAAAAGTATTAATGCAGCTGGCGTGCAATTTTTTTACAAATCGCAAATATATCTGGATTGAATTTTTTTCCTACCTCTGTCTGCATCATTGCAAGCGCTTGTTCTTCTCCGTAAGCTTGTCGGTATGAACGTTTTTCTGTCAAAGCGCAGTAATCGCCTATGAGCGATACAATCTGTGCTGCCAGTGGAATGTCTTTTCCTGCCAGCCCTTGCGGATAACCGCTCCCATCCCAGTTTTCATGATGGTAGTGCGCAATATCCACTGCCATCTGCACATAATCATTATAGTCGCTCTTGCCGCTGATTTCTTCCAGCATTTTTGCTCCTATAACCGTATGGCGCTTCATTTGTTCCAGCTCGTCGCCTGTCAGCATATCCTGTTTTTGCAGGACTTCTGTTGGAACTGCCATGTTACCCACATCGCACAACGGTGCCGCCAGCTCAATCGTATCCACATATGTATCTGAGATTTGCTGTCCATAGACTTCAGACAGCTGCATTGCCTGCGCCAGCAAGCGGCAATTGTATTTTAACCGCTGGATATGCGTTTGTTCATAACAAGAATTTTCACCAGCTACATGCGCGAGTGCATACAGCACACTCTTTTTCTCCTGCTCCATCTGCGCAAGCTGTTCGTCAACCGATGCCTGCAGGTGACGGTTCATCTCAGACAGATTTTTCGTTGTTTCTGCAAATTTTAAGTGCACGTTTATACGCGCTTTTATGACTTCCCCGATAAAAGGCTTTGTAATATAATCCTCACAGCCCATTTCAAAGCCTCTTACAATATCTTCTCCTGCGTCAAATGCAGAAATAAAAATAATCGGTATTTCTCTTGTATTTGGATTATCTTTTAATAGTTTGCAAAACTCATAACCATCCATTTTAGGCATTGCAATGTCTAATAATATCAGTTTTGGGCTGCACTGCGGTAAAATTTTCAATGCCTGAACGCCATTTTCTGCAAGTACAGGCCGAAATCCCATTTCTATAATAATATTACGCAAGATAAACCGGTTCGCTTCTACATCATCTACAATTAATATACTCTGCGTCTGCAAATTTGTATGTTCCATATACTGTCCACACTCCTGCTAGAGAATCAGTCTGTAAACTTCATATGAACTGAATTATAGTAGATGCATCCATTTTTTGCAAGAGTAATTTGGTGTAAACCAATGTCAGTTAGTTAAGATTTTGTAAGTCAATATCCCCGGCTTCACAGAAAATGTTCAACATGCGATCATTTTTCTTATCAAGTGAATGATAAGAATTTCCTTCCTTTCTATCACCCAGTGTAATGTCTCCAAATTCTACATTTAGATCATACGAATAGTTTTCCAGTGGCCTTACAAGCTCCATTTCGACATTACCATGGGAAGATTCGACTTCACAGCTGTCTAAAGATATGGCACGTAACTTACAATCCCCGCTTTCCAGCTGTGCATACAAATATCGCAGCTCCATTTGCTTTCCATAGACGGTTCCATAATTGTTTTCCACCTTTAAATCACGTACAGTCACATTTTGGTATTCCATATCTCCCTCATCCATCTGTGCGGACATATCTTGTGTCAATGCGATATCTTCCATTATCAAATCGCCGTATTCATTTTTGATGTCAAAGCTGCCTCCGCTTACCTGCGCCATACGCAAATCACCGGTTTCCATTTTTACCTGTCCTTCCTGTACCCATGTATTGTTCATCACAACATTTCCATATTCTGCGTCTAATTGTAAGTTTTCCACCTGCAAATTCAAACAGGAAATATTCCCAGATTCTGTCTGTACCTGAATCTTTTCAAGCTTTTCATTTTCTGGCACGTATACTGTGACAAGAGGTGTTTTTTTCTGTTTCTCTGATACCAGACACCCCATCGAAAAAAAAGCAGCGTTTTTAAACCATGTTGCATTTTTTTCCTGGTCAATGACTAAAGTGCTGTCTTCTATTTTCCATTCGAAATCGTCATTGCCTTCTAAACAATATGAAACACGATAATCACCCCCATCAGATACCACAAGATTGACGTCTACATATTCCATATTAATTGCAATCTTGTCAAATGGACTTACTGTTTCCTCTTTTTCAATTACGTTTCCTGCTCCTTCCTGTTTCAGTGCATCTGCACCGACATGCAGCCCGCTTGCGTCAATCTGTATACCATACACTGCACCGCCTGTTGCAAATCCAATAACAGACAGCAAAATTCCAAGTCCAGTCAGTGCCAGACACCCTATGACAAATTTTGTACGCTTACGCATCTATCTTCCTCCCATTCTGTTTTGAATCATTTTTCCAAAGCTGTAGATTGCCCAACTTATAAACTTTTTGCATACATAATACATACCATACGTAGAAAGCGCTCCAAGTCCAGTTGCTACAAACCCCATTCCCAAACAGGTTAAAAATACCGGAATGCTTTTTGTTATGACAGTAAATCCGGCAATCACTGAAATCGGGCCTGAAACCATTGCACATACTGTAACGATAAGCAGCGCCAGCAGCAAAGTAAATGCTAAGATAAAAGCTGTTGCTACTAATACGACGCCTACCAGTAAAAACGGAAGTGCAATTGGAGCTGCACAGATTGCAAGCAAAATGACCCAAAGAGCGTCCATACCCTTTTTCATATTTTTGACTGGTTCTTTGGAATAATTCAGCGCCATATCACAGATGATCTGGTCTGCTGCTTCTTGCGGACTACCCAGATCAGCAATTGCCCTTTCTTCGTTTTCCAAACCTGCTTCGGCAAAATATTCTTCGTAATATTCTACTGCCCGTTCAAAATCTTCCTTTGGCAGACGCTTCAATTTTGCTTTCAGCTGCTCCATATATTCTTGTTTATTCATGTATTCCCCCTCCTGACTGACTGCCAATTTTTATAATTTCCTCAATCAACGCCGTATAGACATGCCATTCCTGTGCTAAGAGATCGGAAGAGCGTCGTGTAGGGAAAGAGTGTGACCTGAAGTGGTGG
>CANDJR010000155.1 GCA_947385105.1 uncultured Eubacterium sp. | reverse complement strand
AGATTTCTAACGGTGACTGGAGTTCAGACGTGTGCTCTTCCGATCTGTAATTAGATATGCAAAAAATCGTAAAGGTAACAGAACAAATTTTGCGCGTTAACGGCGTACATTCAATAGGAGTGATTGGAGATCCAGGATGTGAGGGTCTTGGCACGTATCATATGAAAGTATATGCCGGAGCCTTGGAAGAAAGCGCAAAAGATGATATGACACTGATTGTAGGAGATTTAGTACCTGCAGGTACAAGCAGCCACTATCAGATGATTCAGGAGATTACAGAAGTACTGGCGGACAATCCCGTCTATACACTAAGGGGCAACCACGATACTGGTGCTTATGGAGAACATTTTGGACTGCAAAATTATGCACTTTTGACAGAAAAGTTTGCAGTAATTGTGCTGGATAATGCATTTCGTACCTTTGATGAGGAAGGGCTTTTGCTGCTGTCTAAGGTGCTGGCCATGGAGGAGGTCAGCCAGGCGATCATTGCGTTCCATATCCCAGTGCCGAACCATTTTATTTTAAATTGTGTCTCACAAGACGAGTTTGCGCGTCTGCAACAGGCGTATGGTCCTTGGCGGGAAAAGGTAAAATATCTGCTGTGCGGCCATGTGCATTCCCGGTTTGTAGATCAAGTAGACGGGATACCGCTTATTTGTACAGGCGGCGGGGGTGCAATGATAGAAGATGTATCTAAGGAAATCAAAGCGTCTGATGTAGAGCATCACATTGTCCATTTTTATGAAAAAGACGGCACCTTGCAGTATCAATTTGCAAATATTAGGGAAGACAGTTATATGCAGGAGCAAAAGGATCTCGTTTTGCGGGAAAAGCTGCAGGAAACAGTGCAAGGAGAGCTGATGGCACATTTGAAATATTTAATGTTTGCAGATCGGGCGCAGCGCAGAGGCATGGGGCGTGTTGCCAATTTATTCCGGGCGCTGGCTGCTTCTGAATATTATCATGCCAGAAATTTTTATGCTGTGCTGCAAAGTCCAAAGGCGTTTGCAGAGTCTGTACCGTCATTTCTTCCAGGCGAGCAGTTTGAAGCTGCTCATTTTTACCGGATGATGGGCGATTATGCAAAAGAGCACCAAAAGCCTTTGGCACGCTATGCGTACGAGGGGGCTGCTGCTGCGGAAAAAGAACATGCCAAGCTATTACATGCAGCAGAGGATATGGACGGATTTAAGGAAAATGAAATTTATGTTTGCCCGATTTGCGGCTATGTGATGTCTGGAGAAACGATGCCAGACCGATGTCCAATATGCGGAGGGCCAAATAAGCAGTTTGAAACGTTTGCATAGTTTGTTGAAGATAAAAGAAATTAGAAGAAATGAGGTGTGTCTGGGATGCTGGTCTTGCAGCCAAATCAAGAACAGATTGATCTGTTTCAAAAGCTTATCCAAGCGATGGGCGGACAGGTAGTGTGGAATGAATATATTACAATTGAAAATGATTCACTGCTTTTAGAAGGAGCAGTGCGATCTTTGTGTTTTCAGTTTAGCAATAAAAAAGTTGAGACAAAGATATTGGATTTTGCTTCGGATGAGGAGGAAGTACTTGATATTTCCAAATATCCAGGTGTTTGTAACCTGATAGCTATGGCGGTTTATGCATTTGGCGCTTGGGGGACATTAAAAGGAGTCAAAATCAGTCAGGATATGGAGCAGCTGAATCGGCTGTTTCGTGACGTGTTAGCCGTGTACGCAATTGAACCGGATTTTGGCGAAGGGAATTTCCGCTTTTATCAGGCAGGCAAGCGTATCACTTATGAAAAAGTCCTTTTTGCGGCGATTGCTTATGATAAAGTATATGGTGCCGATGCAAATAAAATGCAGGGGCTTGGGCTGCCGGAGGTTATCCTGGATACAAGTAAACAGGAAACAGACAGCGCGCCCCCAAAAGAGCCGGTTGTGCGGGACAACGAAGCAGTGGCAAAATTAATTGATAAATTCCATGCGAGAATTGGGGTATTGGATCGTCTTTCAGAAAGGCAGATCTTTCAGTTAAAAAGAGACATCCGCATTGATAAGTTATTGACAGAAAAAGAAAAAGAGCAGCTTTTTTACCCGATTGAAGATTTTGAATTCCAGGAGCGGATGCATGCGCTCGAAGCACAGTTTGCAGATAAAAAGAATAAAACCTATCAAAATGTCAAAAAGGCAGCCAAAGAGATCGAAAAAGAAGAACTTTCTGAAAAAGTAAAGGACGCTGTGTTGGCAAAACTGCAGGATCTGTGCATGGAATGCGGTTTGCAGGAAGTACGCGAGATTATGGAGCATACACCGGCGCATGTCGAAGATGAAGAATACGCGGAATTGATGAAGCAGCTGTCTCCTTACGAGGAGGCGCATCTGTCTCCATATCAGGAACGTCTGTCTAATATGCGGGAACGCGTGGAGCTAAAAGCGATCAGCAATCTGTTCGCACAGGCCAAAAGAGACAGCCGTGCAGATTATATTGCACTGCTGCTTCAAATTCAGCAGCGAAATTTTGCGCCAAAAACAGAGGCTCCTTATATTGAACAGATTTTGGATCATGTAAGGGAGTTTGATCAGGCGAGGCTGGGGACGCTTGTACGCAATGTACAGGCAATGGATTTTGATAAAGCGGCTAGTGTTTATATACAAGTCAAAACAGAAAGCTTTTTGCCGGATGTGCGGGCGAATGCTATAGATGTGCTGTCAAAACGGCTGTCAAAAATTCGGATGGATACATGCGGGCGGCTGGTAGGAAAGATGCAGGAGGTTATTACAAGCGCAGTTAAGCCAAATCCAAGGCACCATTTATACCCAGTGCAAATGACAGCAGCGCAGCAAACAGAGCTTAAAATCTTTCAAAATGCACTTGCAGCTTATGCAGAAGAAAGAGGAGAATTTGAGTATCCGATTCTTTTAGTCGATACTTCCAAAACAGGCAACGGCGGGGAAGGGATGCTGCTGACGCCGGAAAACATATTTTATAGTACAAGACTAAGCGGTTACCGGATAGCAGTGCCTGCCATCAAGTCAATTCAAGTCTCTGCCGGGCTTTTAAACCGCAGGATTATCTTAGAAGAAGCAAATGGTGCGCGCCATAAGCTGCCGCATGCAGTAGAAGCAGAGGAGCTGCCAAATTGGGCAAAGGTATTGGAAGTATTTGTGAAGTATTTACAGAAGCTGCCGATATCAGACAAGCTGACTTATCAGGCAGATCAAGCGCTGAATGAAGTTTCCTGCAAACGATGCGGATGTGTGTACCAGGGAGAAAACGCTTGTCCGGAATGTGGCTATCCTTTGGCATAATAGTAAGAAAGCAGGCTGGAAACAATTGTCTGCACAAAAAAGATACCTGGCAAGGAACGATTGCTTTGGCTTAGCCAAAACATGAACGTGCCTGTGCCAGGTATCTTTTTTAAGATGAAAAAACTATCTGAATCCGCTAATACATACGATAGCAAAAACGGTGCTTTTTGCTTATTCTACAAAATAGAAATAATTGTCCTTGCGTTCTGCGGCAGGTTTCTTTTCTGCTTCTGTATCATAGCCAAGGATGAGATGGCCAATCCCTTCATAATTGCCGCTAATGCCAAGAGATTTTAAGATTTCAATTCCTTCTTCGGATTCAAATTCTTCTTTGGCACGATGAATCCAGCAGTTTGAAATGTGAAGTTCTTCTGCAGCAAGCATCATATTGCCCATAACAAGGCTGCCATCATAAAGATAGGTTGGCATTTCCTTATCCGCTAATACGATAAGTACCACAGGTGCGCCGTAGAAAGGATCAGAGTCCGGCGTACCCATAATTTTTGCGTTCATAGCTGATAATTTGTCACGCATTGCCTGATCAGTGACAGCGATAATAATTGGTGACTGGCGGCCCATACCGCTTGCCGCATAGGCTCCTGCCTGCATAATCTGTTCGACGATATGCTTTGGCGGCATGTCTGGTTTGTAGCTGCGGATACTTCTCCTTGCACGGATAGCCTTTTGAACTGGCCCAAGAACTGGTACTGGCTTTGCATTTTCGTCTGGAATGCAAGTAATATCAGTAATACCAGTAACTTCTGGCTGTGCAGAAGCAGAGAGCTTAATCCATACTTCGACCAATCCATTATCATTCATTTGGTTCATGCGTTTGAGACGCAGATGATTACCGTCTACTTCAGCTTCGATATCTCCAGGAACTTCGACAACGGATATATGTGTAGAAAAATAGATACCAAAGGACTGCTCATAGGATTGGTGGCCAGTATGCTCCAGCCGGCAGATGAATTTGTAATTTCCACTGTCGTCTACCCCATCTGAGCGGACAGAAACGTCCAAGCAGTCTTCGCTTATCATGCAATTTAAATCTGACATAGGTTTCCTCCTGTTAGTTGATGTATTTGAAATGATTGTTTCCGTTTTTTGTAACGATTCTATTTTAGCACACTTTGTTGGATTTTCCTACTTTTATTTTTAGAAAGACATAAAACAGTAATCAATCGGTTGCAGTTCACACAGAACTTTGCATTTACTGCAAAGTCCGTAAGAAAATGATTCAGGAGTGCAAAAATTCCATTGCCGAAGGCGAACCAATAACCAGCTCTTTGGCTACGAGACGTTTCATACCTTGACTTCTGACACGTATATGTTTAAAATAGAAAGAAATAAGCATCAGGGTGGAGACGATGTATGAAACAATGGATGAAACATTTTCGAAAAATAGCTTGGATGACAGTCCTTTTTATATTTGTTTTTATGAGTATTGCTCTTTTACGCTTTCAAAGAACAGAGGAGGAAGAACAAAACTTACCAGATCAGATCGAATATTACTTGGATTATGAATGGCGTGTGACAAAGCTTGAAAATGGGAGCTTTACATATGGCGATCTTAAAGAGGAAGACAAGCTTTCAAAAATTGTGCAGGACGCCTTTGCAGATGGACAATATAAGAATGTGGATTTGCCATACGACGGTAAAAGCAGCTCGGGTGATCTGGTTGTTTTTAAATCTTTTCTGCCGCAAAATTATGCAGGATTGACGCTCTCAGTTCCGTCTCAAAAGTCTTTTGTCTTTGTAGTCTTGGATGGTAAGGTTATTTATCAGTACGGGCCAACAGATGAGCTTGACAAAGATACAGTGCCGGAAAGTAATCTGAATTTTATGGCTCTCCCGCGTACATTCCAGGATGGAGAACTTTATGTTGCGTTTCTTTCTCCACTGAAAAACCAGGCGGCAACCCTTGCCAATGTAAAAGCAGAAACACGCGATAATGTTGTACTAGAGGTAGTGGGAAATAATTTTGGCGACATTGGATGCTGTCTGTTAATGGTAATTATGTCGTTTGTTATGCTGGCGCTTGCATTGATCAGAAATTACACACACCAGCCAGGACGCGGAGAAGTATTTTTGGGGCTGGTCGGGCTGTCAGCAGGAATTTATTGCTTAATTCGGACAGATACGCTGCATTTATTTTATAATATTCAAGAAGCTTATGAAATGCAGGAATATTTAATGCTCATGCTGCCGCTTTTTCTCGCTATTTATTTTGAGCGTAATTTACATACCTTATATCCGCGGCGTTTTTCTATATTATTATTGTGTATGAGCGGCAATGCATTGATACAGATTTGTTTACATATGTTTCAGATACAGGATTTAGAAAAAATGGTAAATATCACTGCTATGGGACTTGGCATTGTCTGTGTCACTGCAATTATTAGCCTGCTGCAGTATGATTTTACAACGAAGAGCTGCCAGGCAGTGCTTTCTATCTTGTCAATTCTCGTGCTGTTAGCAGGAGGGATTAGCAATATCGTTATTAACATATTTTATGCAGATACTTATAACAATACAGCAGGGCAGTATAGTATGGCTGTCTTTTCTGTTTTGATGGCTGTTATGCATGTGCTCCAACTTTCCAAAGAATATCGTGCAAGTGCAGAAGAAAATGCAAGTTTGTTAGAGAAAAAAGTAGTTGAGGCAAAGCAGCAGAATATGCAGCTTGCTCTGGCAAACAAGGATGCGCATGCGGCAAGGCAGGAGGCCTTGGCAGCAAATGAAGCAAAGGGTAAGTTTTTAGCGCATATGTCTCATGAAATCCGTACGCCAATTAATGCGGTGCTTGGAATGGACGAGATGATTTTGCGGGAATCTAAGGAGCAAAACATCAGAGAATATGCGATGGACATTTATACTGCCGGTCAGACGCTGCTGTCTTTGATTAATGATATTTTAGATTTTTCAAAAATTGAATCTGGAAAAATGGAGATTATTCCAGTGGAATATGATCTTAGCAGTATGATCCACGATTTAATGAATATGGCTTCGCAGCGTGCAAAGGAAAAAGAGATCAAATTAGAGGTAGAGGTTGATCATGCAATATCTTCCCGCCTGTATGGTGATGATGTACGGCTGCGCCAGATTTTGACAAATATACTGACAAATGCAGTCAAATATACACCGCAAGGTACTGTCTGGCTGCGGGTAAAAAGCCAGGAAAATGGAGATACAGCACGACTCTTTTTTGAGGTCGAGGATACTGGCATTGGGATGAAAGAGGAGGATTTGCCAAAACTGTCTGCAGAATTTGAACGGATCGAGGAAGATCGTAACCGTAATATCGAAGGGACAGGGCTTGGCATGAGCATTACCAACCAGCTGTTAGCATTGCTTGGCAGCAAACTGCATGTGGAAAGCGAGTATGGAAAAGGCTCTAAATTTTCGTTTGAAATAGAACAAAAGATTATAGACCATACACCAATCGGGGATTTTGAATCCAGAGTACGCCAGCTTGCAGAGGATTATCACTACAACACAGGAGTTTGCGCGCCAGACGCAAAGATATTAGTAGTAGATGATAATGCGGTAAACCGCAAAGTACTGCGCAATTTATTAAAAGAAACACAAATTCAGGTATCCGAGGCAGAAGGGGGTGTACGCTGCTTAGAGCTTGTACAGCAGAACCACTATGATCTGATTTTTTTGGATCACATGATGCCTCAGATGGACGGCATAGAGACGCTTCATCATATGAAGGAGCTTTCAGACTACCCATGTCAGGATACGCCAGTAGTAGTATTAACGGCAAATGCAGTTTCAGGAGCAAAAGAAAAGTATCTTGCAGAAGGGTTTGATGATTTTTTAGCAAAACCAGTTGTACCAGAAAAACTGGAGCAAATGATTCAAAAGATGCTGCCAAAGGAATTGCTGCAGGAAATTACAAAAGATGCTGCTGCAGAACAAGTGCAGAGCGATATGGATCATTTTTTAGAGGAGCTGCCGCAGGTAGACGGCTTAGACTGGGATTATGCATGGCAGCATTTGCCGGATCGTGAATTGTTAGAATATACGGTAAAGGAATTTTATGCGCAGATAGATTCTGCGGCGGAGCATTTGCAGCAGGCATATGAACATATAGCAGAGCCAGGGCAGTTGGATTTATACCGTATCCAGGTACATGCGATGAAAAGCCTTGCAGCGACAATCGGACTGATGCCGCTTTTTGGATTGGCAAAGTTTTTAGAAGCATCAGCAAAGGATGGAAATTTGGATCGTATCTTTGCTATGACAACAGCATTTTTGGAAGAATGGCGCAGTTATGGGCAAAAACTGCAAGGGGTGTTTGGCATTGGTACACAAACTAAACAGGCAGTAGCAGATTACTCTGTGATACAAGCGCTTGTGGAAATGGTAAGAATTAGCATGGAGCAGATGGATATTGACGGAGCGGATCAGGCTATGGGTCAATTACAGGCATACGAATATCCAAATGAGGTAGGGCAAAGTATGAAAGAATTAGCGGAA
>CANDJR010000154.1 GCA_947385105.1 uncultured Eubacterium sp. | reverse complement strand
TTTCTTTCTATAAATTTCTTTCTATAAATTTCTTTCTATAAATTTCTTTCTATAGAAAAAAGATTTTGGTGGAACAATCCATGTATAAAAGTTCCACCAAAATCTTTTTCACGAATGAATTTCTCATTCAAATGTGCAATTGTGCAAGTTCTTTGATATATTGCTCCATTTTCTCGTCTATCGTCGGCCCATCCTCCTGATAGCATATTTTCACTGCATAATCGCCGACACGATACACATATAAATTACTTGTCTGTTGCATCAAAGATTCTAACTTTTCCGCAAGCGGCGCTTTTTGATCTATTTTGATATCCTGCAAATCTGTAAGTGTGCTGATATCTACTGTCTGGATGTCCGCCTCCTGCATCTTTTGCAATTGCCCTGCCGATAATTCCATCGCCGTCTCCTGGCTTTTTCCTTAATGTATTCGCCAGAATGCTTGTTTTATGCATGGCGGGCATCATTAATTACCAAGCGCGCTTATTCTTCTGCACCTTTAGCTGCCTTTTTTGCTTCAGCTGGAATCTTAAAATCTTCTGCTTCATTATAATCTGAGCAAGTTAAAGAAACTGTCATCTTTGGAATGCTCATAGAGACTCCTTGTGCCTGATCACCCATGGATTCTAAGATACCTGCCATTAAAGAATCCATAACTGATGTCATATCCACTTCATATTTAACCGGATATAAACTTTCCTGATCAATCCAAAGCGTAATTGGCATGCCTTCCAAATCATCCATCATCCCATCCATAGCACTGGCATCCATACCAAGTGAACTCAAGGAATCCAATGCCCCGGAACCAACAATTGCTTCTTTCATATCTTCGCCTGTAATAGAGCCTGTATATTTGTAAGCATCTGCTCCATCAACCTGCTCTGTACCTGCTTGTTCAAAATTATATTCGTCATCCAGATACATCTTCATATTATCTGCCGCATCATACTGTACAATGTCATCTGCGCTGACTGATTGTGCGATCCAATCAGAACCGCTGTTCACATACATCGTATATTCGCCGTCTTTTCCTTGTTCTACATAGCTTGTCGTAGTTGTCGTCCCATCTTCCCCTGCGTCTATATCAATATCCATTTTGATTTTTACCGGGTCATAAAAGCAAGCCATATCCATCTTGGTTACGCTTTCCATTGTATTCGTTTCACCTTCTGCGCTTGCTTCCATATTCATTTCTAAAACCATTTTTGCATTCATGCTGGAAACTTCCTGCATTTTTTCCTGTGCAGCAGCCAGTGCGTCGACATCATCGTCCGAATTAGAATTGGAATCAGAATCGTCACTTTCCTGGCCTGTAGTTTTACCTGCATCCGGTGATTTTGCATCGTCATCTGCTGCGCTTCCGCATGCGCTTGCAGAAAATGTTAACGTTGTTGCCAAAAGCAGTGCTAAAAACCTATTTCTCTTTTTCATAAGTACTCTCCCTTTCACATATTATTACATTCTATCCCTCTGCCTATCATAGTATGGTTATGGTATCTTGTCAATACATATCGCATACGCCAATACTTACTTATATCCTAAGATCTATATTGCCGCCAATATGTGGTGTAACAGAATTCTCCATCGCAGAGGCATCCAGCATCTCCACCATTCCTTCGCCCAATGTTTCCCCTAAGTCCATCATATTTTTGAGCATTGCCACGCTAAAGTCATTTTGCACCTTTGTCTGAGATAGCGCCATTGATAATCCTGGTATATCCATATGTTTCCCTCCTTTACTAATTTATTAGCATCATGCAATTTTGCCAATCTATATTATACTCTTTTTTATCGCAGATGTAAATCTACAGCGCGTGCATTCCATGCAAATTTTCATACATTGTTTACTGTTCACTCCGTTCTCAGTAACATGCAAAAATTCATTTAAAATCGCCTTCGGCAATGGAATTTTTGCACTCCTGAATCATTTTCTTACGGACTTTGCAGTAAATGCAAAGTCCTGTGTGAACAGTAACCATACATTCCATCAAGTAAACAGCCAATTTTGTGTATACTGGCTTTCTTATCTTGCATTTTACTGCCTGTTTGTAAACCCACTGAATATATAGCAGAAAATCGAAACGATGCTGAAATTTTGCTGAATGATAAGATAAAGTGTATCTCATGAAAAAAGATATTTGATCGAAAATCGAAATTATGACAGGATAATAGGGATATACTTGAAAATTTTATATGAATCTGCTGATTTTCTGATTGAAAAAGGCATAAAAGCCGCTAAATGAATACTGATACGACTTGTATTTGTTGATTTCAAGGTAGAAATGAAGATAACATTAAATTACAATCCTGGACAAGTTGCAAAAGCAAAGTATTTTACCTTTACAACCTGTCTTGCCATTACACATATTTGGCCAAACTCTCTAAATAATCTGAAGCTGCATTTTGGCTGATGAACCCCAGTTCAAACAAGCCTGTCACTGCCGTACTTAAAGAAAGCGCAGCGTAATGTTCCAGAGCATGCGTCTTGGCAGTATATGCAGCATCATGAACCCTAATTGCATATTCCTGTCCGGATGGTGTCTTTACCAGAATCTGATCCAGCTCTCCATCCATATCCACAGATACAACTTGCTCTTTCTGGTTTTGCAATATATCAACAAGCCAGCTTTGCATTTCCTTGTTTGTCATAGCCTGTCTCCTTTTTGGAAACTATGATTCCCACTTTCATACATTCTATTCACAAACTAACGGAAATACCGCTATCCGGCTGAAACCGTGCATTCGCATATTTATTGGGATGCAAGCTGCAGGGCATGTTGTACACCCTCTCCGATGCATAAGGATTTATCGGAAAACGTATAGCAATATGCTTTGACCTTGCGTGCGTCGATGTCCCCGATTTTTAGCCCGCACGTCACTTTGACTCCGTATTGCAGCATTCCCCGTACAATACCTGCCATTTTTGCATATACAGGTACACCCCCGGTTTTTGCTACGATGTCTCCTTTTTCCACAATATCGCCAATCTGTACTAGCGGTTCCATAATACCATCTGCAGATGCCTGCAACAGGCGTTCTCTTGTAAAACCTCCAACCTCTCCTGGGATTCCTGTATTTGGCAATGCGCTCCCCTGCGCAATGACATTGCCCAAACTGTGCCCACGCATCGTTTCTATGACAAAATGGCAATCTTTTTCTGCACAAAATCCAGGTCCTATACCAATCACAATCGGCGCATCCGAAATGCTCGTGCCTGTATTCTTCTTTGCCATAATAGCATCGATCACTACATCTGGCTGATATGCCGTCCGTATGGCCGCCTTTTCATCCACGAAAACTGCAATCTCTCCTTTTGCAAGAACCTCCTTTGCTTGTGCGTAACTGCAAACAAACACTGCCGTCACACCCTCGATTTGTACTTCTTTTTCATAAATTGCCCGTGAAAAAGATACCATCCTTCTGACAGCAAGCGGTACTTGCAAATCTGTCATGATAATCTCATGCCCATGCTTTCGCAATACATAGGCAATTCCAGAAGCCAAGTCCCCAGCCCCTTTTATTAATACCCGCATGATATACTTCCTTTATTTGTCTTATCGCTTTTATTTGTCTTATTACTTTTATTTATCTTATTACTTTTATTTGTCTTATCATCTTTTTCTTGTTGCTTTTTTTCTTGTTGCTTTTTTCTTCTTGTTGCTTTTTTTCTTGTTGCTTTTTTCTTCTTGTTGCTTTTTTACTGGCGGCTTTTCTTTACTGGCCGCATTTCTTCTTGTTACTTTTGTTTCCTGCTGTTCTTCTTGCTGTTTTCTTACTTACTAGTTTCTTTCTGTCGCTTTTCTTTGGCTGGAGGCTTTATTCTTCTTGTTGCACTTTTTACTCGTAGCTTTTCTTTGCCTGTCACTTTACTTTTTGCTGTTTTACTTTTTGATGTTTTATTTTCTTTATTTCCTAGTTTTTTTGCGCGCTTAGCGCCGCACCGATTGCACCAGCAAACCTTCCGTCTGAGCTTGTAAGAACGCTGCATTCCAGTTTTCTTTCTAATGTTTCTTTTAGATAAGCACACTCGCACAATCCGCCCGTTAAGCATACCGCTTTCGCACCTATTTGCAGGCGGCTGCTTTGTGCAGCTACTTTATCTGCAATCGATTCAATGACAGCAAATGCAATATTTTCCTTTTTTTCTCCTTTGCCAATCAGGCTGATAACTTCTGATTCGGCAAAAACTGTACACATAGAACTAATTGCCGTACCGCTGCCGCACCGTGCAAGCTCACACAGCTCGTCCGGACGCAAAGCCATTGTATTTGCCATTACCTCAAGGAACCGCCCTGTCCCTGCAGAGCATTTATCATTCATAACAAAGTCCCTGACACTGCCGCCCTCGATACAAATAATTTTTGTATCCTGGCCTCCAATATCAATAACATCTAAATCAGACGTCTGATGCAGCCAAACTGCTCCTCTGGCATGGCAGGTTATTTCAGTAATCTTTTTTTTCGCATAAGGAACCGATATCCTGCCATATCCAGTAGCAACGCAGCAGGACTGTTCTACATCCATCCCGCTTGCTAATAGTTCCTGCTTAATCTTTTCTGCAGCATCCACGCTGCTCCATCCAGTTGGCTGTACGGTTTTCCAATAAAGCCTTTGCCTGTCATTTTCTTTAAAAACTGCTACCTTTGCACAGGTAGAGCCAATATCTATTCCAATATAATACACGTATATTCTCCCTAATATGAAATGAAAGGATACATTTCCTGTACTGTTTTTCGTAAATTTGCTGCTGACTTTAAAAGAGGAAATTTTTTGTGATATACAAGATTAAGCGTCCTTGTACTTGCCTTTTTTTCCATCGGAAACGTCAGTACTGTTCCAGACGCTATTTCCTCACGCACTGCCAGCTTTGAGATCATTGTAATTCCCATACCGTTTTTTACAGAACGCTTAATTAATTCTGTGTTGTCAATATTTGCAATGATTTGCAATTGTGTTAAATCAATGCCTGCATATTTCAAAATACGCTCTGCTTCTTTGCGTGTCCCGGATTCTTTTTCCCGCATAATGATTGGCTCTGACTGTATCCATTTTAAGTCTGACTGCCTGTTTTTTATATTTTGATACTTCTTTGTATTCGGCATAATAATCGTTAATTCATCTTTATAAAAAGGGATATATTCACAGTTTTTATTTTCCAGTACTGTACCTGTAAAACCAATATCTGCCGAATGGTTTGCAACTGCTTCTACCACTTTTCCACTGTCTGTTTCATGGATCTCAAACTGCTCATGCGGATATTTTTCCTGAAACCTTGCTAAAATATCTGGCAGCAAATATTGCGAAGGGATTGTCGAAGCTGCGATTACCAGGCTTTTGGGCGGGTTTCTTTCCTCTGAGGCAAATAATCCTAGTATCTTGTCCTGCAAAAGCAGCATTTCTCTGGCATATTGATAAAGCTGCTTTCCCTGCTGTGTCAGGCACACCTTCTTAGTATTTCTGGCAATGAGTTTTGCGTTTAATTCTCTTTCTAGTGACTGGATATGTGCGCTAATCGTGGGCTGAGTCAAAAACAATATTTTTGCCGCTTCTGAAAAGCTCTGGCAGTCAGCAACCATTACAAATGCTTCAAGCTGTTTCAATTTCATAACTATACTCTTTTCCCACATATTTGTTTTGGCTTTCTGCAGCCTTGGGCAATCGGCTGATGCAGTAACAATGCTAAGCCTTATGATACGTAAATCTCGATATCTTCTTTTGCAGTAACCTCGCCTACGATTTTTGCCGGATGCCCAGCTTGGATCAGCTGCGAAAGCAATGCGTCTGCCTGTTCTTTTGCTACGCTGGCAAGCAGCCCTCCAGATGTCTGCGGGTCATATAATACCTCCTGCATGGCAAACGGCGTATGTGCAAAGTGCACATAACCTTCTAAGTGATTGCGGTTTTTCTGTGCAGCTGCTGTTAAATAAAATTCATCCGCATATTCGAGTGCATGTTCCATGACAGGGATCTGATCCTCATACACACGGCAGGAAAGCCTATGATCCATCATTTCATGCAAATGTCCTAAAAAGCTAAATCCTGTTACATCTGTGCAGGCATGTATATCATACCCGCGAAAGATTTCTGAAGCCTGCCGGTTTAAAGTCGTCATCGAACGCACTGCTTGTTCCATTGCATCCGCAGATGCTTCCTGTATGCGGTTTGCCGTACAAATAATTCCAACACCCAGCTTTTTTGTAAGAATCAGCCGATCTCCTGGCTGCCCTTGATTATTAGCATACATACGCTTTGGATGTACTGTGCCCATCACAGAAAGACCGTATTTTACACTATCGTCTGCAATAGAATGCCCGCCTGCCAGCGTACCGCCTGCCTCGATTACCTTTTCATAACCGCCGCGCATGATTTCACCGAGAATATTTAAATCCATGTCTTCCGGAAAACACACAATATTTAATGCTGTTTTAACCTCTCCGCCCATTGCATAAATATCGCTCAATGCATTTGCTGCTGCAATTTGTCCAAAAAGATATGGATCCTCTACCATTGGCGGAAAAAAATCCAACGTCTGCACAATTGCCAGATCATCTGTAACCTGATACACAGCAGCATCATCTTTACTGTCATATCCAATCAGTAAGGCGGCATCCCGCTGCCCCTTAGGCAGACGGTCTAAAATCCTGCTCAATACGCCAGCGCCAAGCTTGGCAGTACAGCCGCCGCCTCTGCAAAATTGTATTTTTTCTTCTTTCATCGTTCTTTTACCCCTTTTTCAGCTTTCCTATGCACTGCAAGCTTCTTAAATTTTTTACTGCCAGCCAGTATCTTTCTTTAAACAGGTAAAAACCACCTGCGTAATACAGCGCTGCTTTAACAGCTTTTGTATTCGCTTCGCCTGCTTAAGCCTTTGTGCATGATCGCATTTATTTAAAACAATATAATAGTCTCTTGTCCCAACAGACTTTCTTGTCCCTTGTTCTGAAGATAAAATAAGAGCCAGATCTTCTTCTGTCAGACAATGCCTGCTGTCTGTCCCTAACAGCTCCATTGCATGCGCAGTACGAAAGCATCCTTCTTCCAAAGGCATACCGACAGCATCCAGCCCTGCTACGCCAAGGACAATATCACTTTGTTCTAAAATCACAGGTTCTGTCTGATTCGGCACTTTACAAGGCAAACACTTTGCTCCGTCTGCTTCTATTAAAATCAAATCCGCCTGCGACTGACATGTTACGATGTCTAAGTCAAGCGGCTTTGTAAGTTTCTTATTTGCAGCCGCAGTGCCAAATACGACAATCGGATGATATTGTAACAACTCTTTTGCATTCTCCCAATTGTCAGCAACAGGATAATGGGACGGGCGCCTTATATGGGTTGTTGTCGTAATAAGCGTCTTTTTCCCTTTATGGGCAGCCATCTTGGCAAGCGTATCGATTAATGTCGTTTTTCCGCCTGCCCCTACAACAGATACCACATGTCCTGTTTGCTCTAAAAAGGCAAAATAAGGCTCTTGGAATCTATATTTGTTTGTATGTTGTTCTTGGAAATTCATGGTATCTTCGATACGATCTAAGTCTTGCAGTTCTGTCTGTGGGATTTGGCAAAGTCTGGTATCCTCCGGGTGTTTGGAAACAATCGTTTTTCCGCCTGTATCCCCTGTCAGCTGCTGTAAGTCAGTGTAATACCTTTTTGCAAAAATCACAGGATTTCCCTTTTTGCCGTCAGCAGAAGCTGCGAGGATGCCATAGGGATGCTGCTGCCACATGCACAGCATTTTTTCAATAGAAGCAGCGGTAAGATACGGTTGGTCCGCTACTGTAAATAAGCATGCTTCGGATTCTTTTTGCAGCTGCAAAAGCCGCTGTAAGCCAAG
>CANDJR010000153.1 GCA_947385105.1 uncultured Eubacterium sp. | reverse complement strand
CTTCAGGTCACACTCTTTCCCTACACGACGCTCTTCCGATCTTTTTGTTTTTTTTTAGAATTCATACAACAACATTTTGCGGTTACTTTCTGCATAAAAGGATTTTTTCAGGGGCCTTATTATATGCAGCATTACAGAGCTTTTGGTGTATTTTTACATAACATTTTATGGCAAAATGTTATGTATCATACTTTGTAGTTTCATTTATTCCCGCGAGCAACGAGCCAAGTGGCTGCTTGCAGACATTTGGCGACTGCCGCGAGGGTCAAATACCCCGCTGCTCTGCAGCGCTGCAAGTTTGATACCCCGTTGCTTGCAGCGGGGTCTTTGATTCGCTGTGTATGAAAAGTAAGTTCATTTTAAAATTAAGATGAAAGGGGTATGTAGATTTTACAAAACATTTGACAAATGCGTGTATATAAATTAGAATAAATTTATATTCGATATGTCGATAGACGACATATCGAGCAAATACATATCGCTGGCAGATATAGTTGGAAAGCGATTGGGCGTGCGATGCAAAAGTCCTGACAGGAATAGAACACAAGGAGGGGCAATGGATGATAGCTTAGTAAAAAAATATATACCCATGACAGAGACTACGTACTATACGCTTTTGGCCGTTACAAGCAGGCGTCACGGATATGCGATCATGCAGTATGTAAAAGAATTGACCTGCAGCAGGGTACAGCTTGGGACAGGGACGCTTTATACGATGGTAGGCAGACTGGTTGCAGATGGCGTGATAGAAGCAGAAGAAACAAAAGATGGGAAAAAGGCTTATTTAATTACAAAAAAAGGCCAGTATCTTTTGTACAGGGAAACAAAGCGTCTGGAGTTACAAATAGCAGACGGCAAAAAAATTATTGAGCAGTCAGACATGCAGCCAGACGGATGTTAAGCAGGGGATGCTCTGTCTGACAAATAGAACCGTAAACAAAGATATTTGTGAAAAGGTAAAGGGCAGCAAGAATGGAAAAACAAAGATTAAAAAAATGGAAATGGTATGTGAGCTTACGCAAGGAATGTCAATGGCTGGAGCACATGGCAAGAGAAGGATGGTTTTTAGAAAATATATGGTTCGGTTTCTCTTATACGTTTCAAAAAGGAGAACCGAAAAATATGATGTATGAAGTGGATCGGTTTAATTTGCCGAAAAAGCCGACATTGGAAGAAATTAAACATAAAGAAATCTTTATGGAGATGGCAAGAGAGCTTGGCTGGAGCGAGGTTACGCATGACGAGATATTAAACTACTATTTATGTAAGGAAGAAAAAGAAGGCGAGATTAACGAGCTGTATAATGATGAGAATTCCAGAACGCTTCATGCTGCAAAATATAAGTTATTTTTCCATAAAAAGATGCAGGAATTAATATTTTGGAGTTGTGTACTTGTCATACTCGACTTGCTGTTATCTGTGCTGAATCTTTTTTGGAACAGTGTCACGCCTGGCTGGTATCATTATTTTACCCTCACTTATGTGGTGGTATGCAATGTGTGCTCTTTGTTTTATTGGAAAATGGGCATCAAGCAGGAGAGAGAGTTTTTGCTTAGCAAGGATGAATGGGAAAAGCAGCAAAACAGCACGGATAAGGTTATACGTAAGCTGATTATTACAACACGCGGGCTGAACCGCTTTTTGTGCAGGCAGGAAAAGGAAGGGTATCTCCTTACCCAGGTTACGGCAACAAAATATTACTTTGAGAAAAAGAAAGATTTGGACTGGATTTATACGATGGATAGCCGATATTTGACCAATCAGAGGCAAAAAAACAGGCAGATGCAAAGATTCCAAGATAAAAAGGACAAATTGGGCATTAATAATGACTGGCAGATTCAAAGCTTAAAGGACGCACAGCAAAGAGGATGGGAATTTGTCTGCGCATTGGAAAACCGTGCTTTGATTTATAAAGGAGTAGCACAAGAGGTAGAAACATTAAATGATAAAAAATATGACAACAGCCTGCGCGGCATTTCCCTGATTGGGGATTATGGACTTACTTTGCTGCTTGCAGGAGGAGTTGGTGCATTGGTTGGCGGACTGGTTGCTTTTTTTAACATATAACACAGTCATAAATTAAAAAAGGAGATATAGGAATATGAAACTGGAAGTAAAAGAACTCTACAAAAGCTTTAGCGGCAAAGAAGTGCTGCATGGCGTCAGTTTTCAAGTTGAAAGCAGTAAGGCATTAGGGCTGCTTGGGCGAAACGGTGCAGGCAAGACAACGACAATCCGTATTTTAATGGATGTCTTTCGTGCGAATCAAGGGACGATCTTGTTTAATGGAAAACCATTTCACGCACAGGAACACAGCATCGGATATTTACCAGAAGAACGCGGCTTATATCCAAAGCGTACGGTTATGGACCAGATGCTGTTTTTGGCAAAGCTGCGCGGCATGAAGCAGGCGGATGCAAAAAGGAATTCTCAAAAGTGGCTCAAACGCCTGGAAGTATGGGAATATGAATCCAAAAAGCTGGAAACCTTGTCTAAAGGTAACCAGCAAAAGGTACAGTTAGCAGCGACCCTTGTATGCGATCCGGATATTGTAATTTTGGATGAACCGTTTAGCGGTTTGGATCCTGTCAATTCCCAAATATTAAAAGATGTCATCAATGAAGTTATAGCAAGAGATAAAATTGTCATCTTTTCCAGCCATCAGATGAGCTATGTAGAAGAATTTTGCGATAATATTGCGATCATTAATCATGGCGAAGTCGTATTAGATGGAGAATTAAAAGAAATCAAAAAAGAATATGGCAAAAACAGGATGATCCTTTCAGCAGAAAATTACAGCTTAGACCAGCTTGCAAAAAAAATTATGCTGGATTTTAACGGGCAGCTGATTGTGTCTGAAATCAAAAAGGAATTTCTTGTTTTGGATCTGATTGGGGATATGACAAAAAGCAGGCTGATAAAGGCATTGTCTGAAACAGATATTGATATTGAGCATTATGGCAGGTATGAACCGTCCTTGAATGATATTTTTGTGGCCAGGGTAGGGGAAGTTTAAGAAAATAACCAGTAGCAGAAAGGAATGAAAAAAATGAGAGGATTTTTTATTGTACTGCAATATGAATTGCGGGAATATTTTAAAAGCAAAGGCTTTGTTGCCATGACATTAATTTTAGCCATTTTAGGGGCAGGCGCTTTGTTTTTGCCAAGGTTTATTGATATGTCGGATTTTACAGGAACAGGCGTTCAAAATGAAGTGGCGGATCAGGGACACCAGGCAGATGAAAAAGAAGACGCTTCTGCAGGAGATCCGGACGAAACCTTGTATATATACGATCAAGCAGGTGTCATGAATATGGAAGTACTGCAGGGATTTTTTGCAAATGAGAAGTGGATTACAGCTGATAGTGTCAAAGAGGTCGAAGACGCTGTACAGGCACAGACAGCACAAGCAGGCTTTGTGGTAACAAAAGTGGATGCGTATGATTATTATGTATACAACAAGGGCATGAATGACAGCAAATCAAGCCTGTTTGAAGAAGCATTGCGTATTTGTTACCAAATGCAGTATTGTGAGCAAAACAACCTGGATTATGCACAGATTACGCAGATGTATCAAATGCCAATCACAGTCAATGAACAGATTTTAAATAAAGATACCAGAAGCAACTATTGGTACTGCTATTTTCTAGTTATTCTTGTATTTATGCTGATTGTCATGTATGGACAGATGATTGCGGTTTCTGTAACAAGTGAAAAAAGCAACCGTGCCATTGAGGTGCTTGTTACATCTACAACGCCAAACAGCCTTTTATTTGGAAAGGTTATTGCAGGCGCGATTGGAGGGTTATTACAGATCGGGATTGTACTTGGCGCGATTTTAGTTTCTTACCAGATTAACCGTGCACAATGGGGCGGGATGCTTGATATGCTTTTACATATTCCAGCTTCTGTACTGGTTACGTTTGCATTTTTTGGTATGGGCGGCTATTTGTTTTATGCCTTTTTGTATGGCGCTATGGGCGCGCTTGTCAGCAAGACAGAGGATATCAGCAAGAGTTCAAGCGGGCTGATGATGGTTATCATGGTTGTTTATTTCTTTTCCCTCATGCAGCTGATGAATCCGGAAGGAATGGTTATTAAAGTACTTTCTTTCCTGCCGATTAGTTCATATAGTACGATGTTTGCCCGCATTGCAATGGGTACGGTAAGTACTTGGGAAATTGCTGTTTCATTCATTATTTTAGTGATCTCCATAGTTGGAGCTGGATTTGTCGGCGCAAAGCTGTACCGCATGGGCACACTTCGTTATGGAAATCCGATCAAGCTGCGCACAGCACTGAAAAGTATCCGTTCAAAAGAATAAGTTACTATTCACAGCCAGAACTGCGCATTTCGTAAGAACATGATTCAGGAGTGAGGGGTGATTTTGCGAAGCAAATTTTAAATATCGCCTCGAATTGTTGCTATGAGCAGCCTTTAGGCTGTGAATAGTAACAAGAATAATAAATACAGCGGTGTTGCTTGGATTGACTTTCTTTTCTTCCTATGGTATAAAAGAAAGCAGACAGTCAAAACATAGTGTTTTGCTGGCGCGAAAGCGCAGAATGGAGGAGAAAAATGAGTGAAGGGAAACAAATTCCTTATAAAATTTATTTGGAAGAAAGCGAGATGCCAAAGCAATGGTATAATGTACGTGCAGATATGAAAAACAAGCCGGCACCGCTTTTAAATCCAAGCACACTGCAGCCATTGACGTTTGAAGAAATGCGGGGCGTTTTTTGTGATGAATTATGCAGGCAGGAATTAGATGATACGACACCATATATTGAGATTCCGCAAAAAATCAAAGATTTTTATAAAATGTATCGGCCATCTCCATTGGTACGTGCCTACTGCCTGGAAGAAAAACTGCAAACGCCAGCTAAAATTTATTATAAATTTGAAGGAAATAATACAAGCGGCAGTCATAAATTAAATTCTGCAATTGCACAGGCTTTTTATGCAAAAGAGCAGGGATTAAAGGGTGTTACAACAGAGACCGGGGCAGGGCAGTGGGGAACTGCACTTTCCATGGCTTGTGCATACCTGGATTTGGACTGCCAGGTATATATGGTAAAATGTTCTTATGAGCAAAAGCCATTCCGTCGGGAAGTAATGCGTACTTACGGGGCGCATGTAACACCGTCCCCATCAGATACGACGCAGGTTGGCCGTAAAATTTTAGAGCAGTTTCCAGGTACAACAGGAAGCCTTGGCTGTGCAATTTCTGAAGCAGTTGAAGCTGCGGCTGCGCAGGAAGGATACCGTTATGTACTCGGTTCTGTACTGACACAGGTGATGCTTCACCAGTCGATTATCGGACTGGAAACAAAAGCAGCTATGGATAAATACGGGATTCAGCCAGATATGATTATTGGCTGCGCAGGCGGCGGATCGAACCTTGGCGGCTTGATTGCTCCGTTTATGGGAGAAAAACTGCGCGGTGAGGCTGATTATGAGATGATTGCGGTAGAGCCAGCCTCCTGCCCAAGTCTAACAAGGGGCAAATTTGTATATGATTTTTGCGACACTGGCAAAGTATGTCCGCTGGCAAAGATGTATACACTAGGCAGCGGCTTTATGCCAGCGCCAAACCATGCAGGCGGACTGCGTTATCATGGTATGAGTTCTGTATTATCTCAGCTGTACAATGACGGTTATATGAAAGCAGTTAGTGTAGCACAGACAGATGTCTTTGCAGCAGCAGAAGAATTTGCACGGGTAGAGGGAATCCTCCCGGCTCCAGAAAGTTCACATGCGATTAAAGTAGCAATCGATGAAGCTTTAAAATGCAAGGAAACAGGAGAAGAAAAGACAATCCTCTTTGGGCTGACTGGAACAGGCTATTTCGATATGGTAGCTTACGAACGTTTTAACAATGGTGAGATGTCTGATTATGTGCCTACAGATGCAGAGATTGCAAAGGGCTTAGAAGGAATTCCAAAATTCCCAGGCAACGGCATGTAGTTTGCCAGGCAGTTTTTGCAGACAGATTACGAAAAATAGAATCAAACATAAACGCGAAAAGTATACCTCTAAAGCAGGAACGGCAGACGGCCAGTCTTACTTTAGGGGTATTTTTCGATTATACAAGACAGCGTCTGCCTTTGCAGGCAGCAGTTTATGCGCACCTTACGAAAAAGGAAATATGCCAAAAGCAGAGATGAACGCGTGGGGATAAAATTTTTCTTATAGGAATAAAATATGTGATAAAAATGTGTGAAAAAAATATTGGATACAAGCTGTCACAAAGGCAGACGTTTTTTGTCTAATACAGCAGGAGGTAAAAAGCATGAATAAGAAAACAAATAATGAACTGCCCGCTTTGGTTGAAAAAGCGGCACAGGGAGATCAAAAAGCCTTGGAAACACTTGTTGCGCAGGTAGAGGATATTGTATTTAATTTATCGCTGCGGATGCTTGGTACATTTGCAGACGCAGAGGATGCCTCACAAGATATTTTGCTGAAAATGATTACGCATTTAGATACGTTTCGAGGGGAAAGCAAAGTTACAACATGGGTGTTTCGGATTGCGGTCAACCATTTAATTAATTACAAAAAACATATGTTTGCGCACAGTCCGTTAAGCTTTGAGTATTATCGGGAAGATATCGAAAATGGAAAAGTTCAGGGAATAGCGGATTTGTCACAGGATGTAGAAAAGGAACTGTTAGCTGAGGAATTAAAAATGTCCTGTACCAATGTTATGCTGCAGTGCCTGGATGCAAAAAGCAGGTGTATTTTTATATTAGGAACAATGTTTCGGCTGGACAGCCGCATCGCAGGAGAGGTATTAGGAATCACACCAGAAGCATACCGCCAGCAGCTTTCCAGAACACGCAAAAAAATGGCGGACTTTTTAGAACAATATTGCGGAGAATATGGCAGCGGTAAATGCAGGTGCAAAGATAGGATCAACTATGCGATCCAGGGCCATCGGATCAATCCGCTGCAGATGGATTATACAGCAGCTGGCGAAATTTCACTGCAGACACTGCTGGATGTAAAAAGCGCGATGGAGGATATGGACAACTTATCACAGGATTTTTCCTTTTGTAAGCCTTACCAGTCAACTGCACGCACAAAGCGCCTGATACAGGAACTTTTAGATTCTACGCAACTATCTACGATTCAAAATTCATAGGGAGGAGTCAAATATGGATATGAAGGATATGATCAACTACTTAACAGAATTGAGCATGAACAATAACAGGGAATGGTATCACGCAAATAAAGAAGCTTATCAAGCAGCAAATGCTGCGTTTGAATCATTGCTGCAGGATTTGATATTAGAAATTGGAAATTTTGACAGCAGTATTTTACACAATCAGCCAAAAGATCTTACCTTTAAACTAGTACGGGACACACGCTTTAGTCACGATAAATCTCCTTATAACCCAGCGTTTCGCGCCCACATCGCATCAAAAGGAAAACTGCCGGTACCAGTTGGATATTATATCATGCTAAAACCAGGCAACCAGTCTTTTTTAGGCGGCGGCTTGTTTGCAGATATGTTTAAAGATGCAACACGTATGGTACGGGATTATATCGTAAAAAACGGCGAAGAATGGGAATCCATCATACACGAGCCGGAGTTTGAAAAGTATTTTGCTGTTCAGGGAAATGCATTAAAAAATGTACCTGCCGGATATGAGAAAGAGCACCCGCAGGCAGAATACTTAAAATTCAAAAGCTGGTATTTGGAATACCCGCTCAAGGATGATGAATTATGCGATGCAGATGCATGGATCAAAAAAGCAGCAGATATTTTTAAAATTATGAAGCCGTTTAACGACTATCTGAATCGGGCGCTTGCATCATTTGAAATGCCTGCGAGGTGATAAAACTGGCAAATGCCTGCCTTCGGCAATAGAATTTTTGCACTCCTGAATCATTTTCTTACGGACTTTGC
>CANDJR010000152.1 GCA_947385105.1 uncultured Eubacterium sp. | reverse complement strand
CCATGACGCAAGTATAACACAACCCGCTGCTTTTGGCTACCTTAACCCACCGTCTGATTGCGGTAGCCTTATTTCAAAAGCGTCCCCTTTTACTGTCAGCATACATGATCCGCCCTGTTTTAGGCGCCCAAATAAAATCTCATCTACAAAAAGCGGCTTAATCTCACTTTGGATCACACGTTCAATTTCCCTAGCACCATATTCGACACTCACGCCTTTGCTTTGGATCCGTTTTTTTGCGGCTTCATCTGCCTGCAGCTGTATATTTTTTTGTAACAGCATGTCACCAAGCTCCCGCAGCTTCTTTTCGATGATCTGCTCTGCCATCCTTTTGCTCATACTTTGGAATATGACAATTTTAGTCAAACGGTTGCGAAACTCTGGCTGAAAAATACGTTTGACTTCTTCCATAACTACATCAGCGCTGACGTCTTCACCCAAAAATCCAATGCCTGGCTTGCCAATCCTGCTGGCTCCGGCGTTGGATGTCATAATCAGCAATACATTTCGAAAATCCGCTTTCCTGCCCTGGTTATCCGTCAGCGTCGCATAATCCATTACTTGCAGTAAAATATGGTAAATATCTGGATGCGCCTTTTCTATTTCATCGAGTAAGAGGACTGCATGCGGATGCTTACGGACTTGTTCTGTCAAAAGCCCGCCTTCTTCATATCCTACATATCCAGCAGGCGCACCGATTAATTTAGCAACCGCATGCTTTTCTTCGTATTCACTCATATCAAACCGGATGAGCTGGATACCAAGCTCTTTTGCCAAATTCTTTGCAATCTCTGTCTTGCCTACTCCGGTTGGCCCGACAAACAAAAGACTTGCGAGCGGTTTCTGCGCCTCCAAAAGCCCTGCCCTTGAAAATTTGACAGCATTGACAACTTGCGCAATTGCTTCGTCCTGCCCATAAATCAGAGTTTGCAGCCGTTCCGATAAGGTGGCAAGCTTTTGCGTTTCTTCACTTTCTACTGCCTGCTTCGGAATATGGCAGATCTTTGCCACAATTTCGTCAATCAAATGCTTGGTCACTCGGCCTGTTTCCTTATCCTGTGCAGTATTTGCCGGCTTGCCTTCTTGGGTTTCTATATTGCCATCCTGCTTCATTCTGCAGTAAGCGCCTGCTTCATCCATCAGGTCAATCGCTTTATCTGGCAGATAACGCTCATTGATATACTTTGCACTGAGCGAAACAGCGTATTCTATCACGCCGTCTTCGTAATGGACTTGATGGAATTGTTCATAAATTTCCCGTAAGCCCTCCAAAATCTGCACTGCGTCTTTGATCTCTGGTTCTTTGATCTCAACGTTTTGAAACCGCCGAACCAGGCTTTTGTTCTTTTCAAAATATTTTTTGTATTCTTCAAATGTCGTAGCGCCAATAAACCGTACATGCCCTTGTGAAAAATATGGCTTGAGCAGATTCGAAATATCAAGGCTTGCACCATTTACTGCACCTGCTCCTACGATATTGTGGATTTCATCAATATATATAATCGGCTTATTTTCGCCGCTGATACTGTCCATGACCTTTTTTAAACGTTTTTCAAAATCACCGCGGTATTGTGTCCCTGCCAGCAGACTTCCTAAATCCAAAGAAAATATTTTTGCTCCCTTAAGCAGCCCTGGAACCTGTTCGTCATTTAATAACCTTGCAAGTCCGTATACAATCGCAGTCTTCCCAACGCCCGGCTCTCCCAGATGCAGCGGATTGTTCTTTTCCTTGCGGCATAAAATCTGGATCGTCCGCTCCAATTCCTCCTGCCTGCCAATCAATGGATTTTGCCCCTCAAGGGCATCATTTAAACAGACCGCATATTTTTGCCAGTATCCTTTTCGCGCAGCTGTCTGGCCGTCATGTTCTTCCTGCCCGTCCTCATCCTGTATTTTGGTACGCCTCTGCCTGGAAGTTTTATAGCTGACGTCTGCCCCATCTTCATTTTCCTCGCAGGCGATTAACATTTCCTGTAAAAGCTCTGCTTTCTCAATGCCTTGTACACGCATATAGTATACTGCATAGCTTTCTGACAGCTCATACATTGCATAAATAACATGCGGCAGCTCTACAATATTTTGCGCACTATTTTGAGCAGATTCCCATGCATGCGTTAATAAATTTGCCGCTCCCTGCGATAACTGCGGCTCCTGAGTGACTTCTTTTTGCTGCGTTTCCAAGTATTCTTCCAAATATGTCTTTAAGTCACGATCCAGCTTTTGTATCTTGCCGCCGCAGTTTTCAAATGCCTGTATAAATTCCTGGTTTTGGCAGGCAATGTAAAGCATCAGCTCAGGCGTGACATATTCAAAATGTGCATCTTTTGCCAGCAGAAATGCTGCTTCTATTATTTCTCCTACTTCACCCGATACTTGCATCATTTACGCCTCCTCAACTGTCAAACGAAATGGAAAGCCTTCCCTCTTTGCCCTCATAGACGCTTCTTGTACTTTTGTCACTGCAATATCATATGGGTATGAGCCAACTGCTGCCCTGCCGCTTTGATGCACCAAAAGCATCAGCCGTTCTGCTTCTAGGTTATCTTTATGAAAAATGTCTACCAGGATCTCTACAACAAACTCCATAGACGTAAAATCGTCATTATGCATAATGACCTGGTAGTGCCTTGGTTTTTGTACTTTTATGTTTGACCTTTCTCTCGTCTGCTCTTGTACGGACATAACTGCCTTCCTCCCATTTCCCTGCTGCATCCGGCAAACGGATCTTTTGCAGCTTCGATTTTTCGTGTAATTATCATAACATGTAAGGCATCGTAACGCAAGAATAGGAACGCCCTTAATCTAAAAAGTCAAATAAGCTCAGCTGTCTGCCATTGCCTGTATTCCTGCTGACAGGTGCTTTTTCTTTTTGTAAAAGTCCATCTGGCAGCTCGTCCAAATAGGCAGAGTGCTCTTTGGTACAAGTAAGCACAAGCGTCTTTTTAGCTCTTGTAATACCTACATAAAAAAGACGTCTTTCTTCCTCTTGATACAGGCAGTCATTCTCTTTTTCAAAATCTTTTCCAAAAGGAATGAGTCCCTTGCTTGTCCCATAAATTAAAACTGCTGGAAATTCCAGCCCTTTTGCGCCATGAAGTGTCATAAGCGTAACTGCGCCTGATGTATAGCGCTTATCCCCGCAGCGTTTTAAGTCGCTTTCTACGCCAAGCTTTAACGCTTCAATAAATTCAGGCATTGTCTGGTAAAAGACAGCCATTTGCAGCAGTTTTTTCATCCCTTTTTTCTGTTCCAATCTAAGTTCCTGCATCCATTGTTCTAATATTTTCTGCGGCTTTTTCCTTTTTAAATATGGTGTATACTTTTCTGCCAAATTTTCATAAATGCAAGAGGACATCTCTCCTTTTGGTACGTCCCATAAAAGATTTTCCGCTGTCTGTACTGCAAGATGATCGTCAGGCTGTATGAGTGATTGGAAAAAACTGATTGTACCACGTACTGCTTGTTCCAGTAAAAACGTATCCCTTCCTGCTACTACATAAGGAATCCCTTCCTTTTTCAAGCAGGTTTCCAAAAACTCCGCCTGTCTGTGCGTGCGGTAGAGCACTGCAATATCATCAAACCCAAGTTCTCCTTCAAATGCCTGTGCGGATAATTCATGCGCCTCCAGCATACCGATTCCCCCGGTAAGACGGTTAATTTCTTTTGCAATAAAAACAGCTTCTTTCATTTCACTGGCTGCTTCGATCATCCGTACCTTAGCACCTTTTGGCATATGAGGCTGTAAACACCTGATTCCTCCCGGATTTTTAGAAATCACTTCTTTTGCAACTTCCAAAATCTGCGGTGTAGAGCGATAGTTTTCTGTTAAGGTAATCTGGCAGGTTTGCGGGAAATCCTGCAAAAGTTTTTCAAAACATGCAGCGTCTGCGCCTCGGAAACTATAAATGGCCTGGTCGCGATCACCAATGACAAATAATTCCTTTCCTCCCTGATTCCATGCTTTCATGAGCTCATATTGGAGCGGGCTGATATCCTGAAATTCATCTACCATTAAATAAGAAAACTGTTTGGCACTGGCATTTTTTTTGCTGTCGTCTGCCTGCTCTTTAGCTATACGCAATGCCTCCAGCAAAAGATCATCAAAGTCGAGTAATTTCCATTCTTTACAGTAAGTTTGATATGCGCTGAATGCTTCGAGAAGCTCTGGCTGGATGTCTGCTGCATTTTGGCATAATCCTGTTTTATAATTGGAAAGCTTTGTCAAAAACTGCGCTGCTGTCATATCCAGGCTATATTGCTTGATAAGCTTGCTTGCAAGATCCCTAGTCTCCATATCTCCTGCAAGCGTTGCCTCTATGCCTTGGTCTTTGATCGTTTTCCATGCAATTGCATGAAAACTTCCAATCTGCAGTTTTTTTGCAGCAGTCCCTTTTCCCAGCTGTTTTTGAATCCGTTCCCGCATCTGCTTTGCCGCCAGGTTTGTAAATGTCACTGCTGTGATACAGGAAGGCTTTACCCGCCTCATTTCTATTAAATGTAAAATATGAGCTGCCAGTGTGCCTGTCTTGCCTGTGCCAGGGCCAGCCGTTACTGCTGTCACTCGTTCGAATGATTCGATTGCTTTACGCTGTCTTTCATTCCATGCAACTTCCTGCTGCCTGCTGCTTTTTATCGTTGCCTGTTCACTTTGTATCGCTAGCTGTTTACTCTGTATGGCTGTCTGGTTGTTCTCTATCGTTGCCTGTTCGCTTTGTATTACTGTCTGCTGCTTTTTATCTAGATTATCGATACCTGGCTGCTGAAGCAGATATCCCTCTGCTTTGTTTGACAGCCCGTGTGTATCTGATGCAGGCTGCATTGGAAATAAGCTAAGCTGCCCATCTAATTGATCCAGCTCTCCTTGGGTAAAAAGCCGTATGGTGCCATATTCCCCGTCAAAACCAGGCAGCCTTGTCACTTCTCCTTTTCTTAACCTCTCAATCCCCTCTGCGATCAGTATTCCCGACACACTACGTATCTCCTCGAAAGGTATGTCCCGCAAAATCGTAAATTCCGGCCCTAATTTTTGGAGCATTGTATGATATGTACGCTCTACTTTCCTGCTGGCAGACGAATACCCAACTGACGCACCAATAATTTCTGGCAGCGGAACGAGGCTTTCAAAATGGGCTGCATGTTCTTTTTGATAATCCAGCGGCCTGTCCGCCAGCTGTTCAACCCGATGGGATACCCCGATTGTCAGCTTACGTTTGCATACAGGGCAAACGCCTCCATACTGATTCGTTTCCAGAGGCGACAGACAAATACCACATTTGCGATGACCGTCATAATGGTATTTTCCTTCCTCTGGGAAAAATTCGATTGTGCCTGCCAGCCCTTCCCCGGTCTGGATCGCCTTTGTAAGATGCGTATAAGATAATGGAATGTCTAACAGGTTTGCCTCTCTGCCTAGTTTTGCCGGTGAGTGGGCGTCTGAGTTTGAGATTAGCTGGAAACGGTCTAAAGCAGAAACACGCCAATTCATCGGCGGGTCAGAAGAAAGCCCTGTTTCCACTGCATGAATATGAGAGGCCAAATCACCATAGCATTCTTCTACAGAATCAAAACCTGAGAACGCGCCAAACAGGGAAAAATGCGGTGTCCAAATGTGTGCTGGGACATAGACTGCCTCTGGGCATACCGTAAGCAGAATCTCTAAAAGATCATGGCAGTCCAGTCCCAAAATTGGCCTGCCGTCTGACTGGATATTCCCAATTGCCTCCAGCTTATGAGAAAGTTTCTCTGCATCT
Source organism: uncultured Eubacterium sp. (assembly GCA_947385105.1). Classification (GTDB taxonomy): domain Bacteria; phylum Bacillota; class Clostridia; order Lachnospirales; family Lachnospiraceae; genus Eubacterium_J. The sequence goes on along the minus strand of CANDJR010000152.1, from coordinate 2,218 downwards.
AAAAGCCCTGGCAGTATAAGCAAGCTGTGCACCTTGCGTACCCTGTCATATTTTTTATAAATAGAACTAATTTCCCCAGTAATTACAAAGTGCGGCTGTATGTGATCCAAAGCCAACGGATCTTCGATTCTGTATTCTTTTTTTAGCACATAAAAGCCGCTGCTTGTTTGTTCCAGCTTTTCTGTAAGCTCCTGGCGCCATGCCGGATGTGTGAAATCTCCGCTGCCAATAATACCAATCCCTTTTCTGCGCGCCCACAAATCTAAATATTCTGGTGTACAGTCTTTGCTTGTCGCCCTGGAGTAATGAGAGTGAATGTGTAAATCTGCTATATACATAAAACCCTTCTTTCGTACTTTTAGAAACACCTGTAAACGAGTATCTGCACTGGCTGCAAGTACCAAAAGAGGTACTGCCGAAACAGTACCTCTTTTTTCACGCATATAACACAGGTATTTTCCCGCTTGTCCACTTCTTTTCCATTCAGGAAGTCACTCACAAGCTTTTTCGCCTATGCCAATGCTGCTGTAATAATTGCCATCGAATAAACTTCTGAAGCGTTACAGCCTCTGGATAAATCATTAATCGGTGCATTCAGTCCCAGCAAGATCGGGCCGTATGCTTCAAAATTCCCTAAACGCTGTGCAATCTTATATCCAATATTCCCTGCACTGATATCTGGGAAAATAAATGTATTTGCATGTCCAGCTACTGTAGATTCTGGACACTTCGTACGTGCGACACGCATAGACACAGCAGCATCAAACTGTAGTTCCCCTTCTACCGGAAGATCTGGATTTCTTTCCTTTGTCTTTCTTGCTGCATTGCGCATCTTATCTACATCCTCACCTGCCCCAGAGCCTAACGTAGAATAACTTAAAAACGCTACTTGCGGATCAACCCCAAAAATCTTAGCACATTCTGCTGTTTCTAATGCAATTTCAACCAGCTCATCCTCTGTTGGTTTAATATTAATCGCACAATCACCCATAGCCAGTACTTCATTGTCGCCTGTCGCAGAAGGACGCACCAGGATAAAGCAGGAAGATACAATGCTATGTCCTGGCTTTGTTTTAATTAATTGCAAAGCCGGACGAACTGTATCTGCTGTCGAATACGTAGCTCCTCCCAGCAAAGCATCTGCAATACCCATTTTTACAAGCATCGCACCAAAATAGTTCGCCTGGGATAACGTCTTTTTTGCTTCTTCTGGCGTAACACCTTTCGATTTACGCAGCTCGCAAAATTGTGCTACCATTTCATCCATATCTTCGTAATTTTCCGGATCCATAATTTGGGCGCCGCGAATATTAAAACCGCTTTCTTCTGCCTCCTCATATACCTTATCCGGATTGCCTACTAAAATTGGATGCAGGAAGTTACTTGCCAGCAAGCGGGACGCAGCTTCCAAAATACGTGGATCATACCCCTCTGTAAAAACAATCTTTTTCGGACTTTTCTTTAAAATGCCAATCAACTGTCCAAAACCAAACATAATATCTCCTCTCCTATTTCTTAAAATTTTATTAATCCGTAGGAAAATCCCACCAATATTATTAAAACACTAACTAGACAAGAAATCAATCCTAAATTTATAAAATGCAGTCAACGATAACAATGCGCTCATCTCCTCCCCGCAATTGTAACATAAGAAATCTCTTTTTGGGTCTGCGCCTCCCATGTTGATTTTTTTTGGCTCATGCCAATATTTTCTGCTGCAAGCTGCCATCCATCGGGCAGTTTTAACGTAAATTTCGTTTTGTCAATATTCAACCGGTTATTTCGAAATGATAAAAAGTCATAACGGTAATCTTTATTTTTTGCCTGCTGATCTGTCAGAAGCGTATAGTTGCCTTCCATCTGATGTTTTTGTGTATGTGCAGTCACATGTACGGACTCCTTGGCAGGAATCGTAACCGTAGCCATAGCATATACAATCCTTGTCTGTGCAAACAATATTTCATAGATTTCTTTCAGATCTGAACTATGATAACGTTCTGTCAATGTATCAAAAAAAGTACGTTCGTCACTCATTACTGTCAATACCTGGTATACAGTATCCTTATTTACATATGACGGAAGGTTGCCTGCAAATGTGTCTTCCGCATACTTCCGTTCTATTTGCTCTGTCATAGATCCGCTGCATAAACGTAACGCATCTGAATAGGACATATACTGTTTATATACCTGACATTCAATGCCTTGTGCTGCTTCTTCA
>CANDJR010000151.1 GCA_947385105.1 uncultured Eubacterium sp. | reverse complement strand
AATATCGCCTCGAATTGTTGCTATGAGCAGCCTTTAGGCTGTGAATAGTAACAATCTTTGATGGAATAGGGGTTCTTTTTTATTGACTAAAATAATCCTATTATGTCCATATTCACGATATGTTTCTCCATTAATATAGATATCTCCAGACAATCCATCCTGCAATGTTTCTTTATAAGTTTTGAAGTCAAATTCATATGCTATTTTAACAATTGGAATAGAAGTTTTTTTGTATAAAAACCAAATATTTCTAATATTGTTTTAGTAATCTCAACTATTTCTTTGATCGTATATTCATGTTTTGAAAGATTCTTTTTTTCTAATCTATTTAGCCTCCACTCTAAAATAGACGATCTTATCATCCACGATATGAAAGAAGGAGATAAGGTCCTCCTGTATAATGCACTGTCATATCTCAGTATAGTACCGAATGTATATTCTTACGGCAGCGTTGCATCTTGCCGTCTGTAGCCATTTCATTACAGTGAGGGTTCATCATCATACAAATGGGTATGACGAGAGGCTTCCCTGCGGATCTCATTTAGTATCATAGAAGATGATAGGCACAAGATTCCCCGTCCCACATTATACAATGGGAGTGTTGTTCAACACCATATCGGCCTTCGCGATAAATGAACCGCGAATTTTATTTACTGCCATGTATTTCATGGCAGGCATAGAACCGACCTTATCTTTGCCATAAGGTGTAAAACTATGCGGTCGGCATATTCTAAACAATCAATAGAATTGTTGATGGCAAACTAATATTATTGAGCCATACCGACGTTTTTAAGTCCTGCAAATAAACCAGCCCCAACACCGACTGTTCCGTTAAAACCAAGTTTATCGGTAATGTCCGTGGCTGTTTGTATAAGAAGATGCAGCATATTTGCAGCATTTGTTATTTCATCTGTATTTATAAAAGTGTTGATCAGTTCTGTCCAGGAATTTGATACTTTATTGACTGCATCGGATAAACTGTTTGCGTTTGATTGTGCTTCATTCATGGCAAAGCCTGAACTATTGGAATAATCAACAAGCATTTTGTCCATCATAGAGACGTTTTGCAGCACAGCAGCAAGCTGCGGAGCTTGACTTCCTGCGATGTTTGTAAGAATTTCTTCTCTGAAGGGGTCGTGCTCATCTAATTGGTTGAATGTGTTTGCTAAATCCCTTATAATATCAATCGGATTTCTTAATTTTTTAGCGCCGTCCACAAATTCTGTCATCGATGTATGGGCCTTTGCTAAAGTGTCTGCGATTTGATTCGAAGATAGATTTTGAAGATTGTTCAAAATAGAAACTGCTGCATTACCAACTTCTTTTCCGCCTGCTTTGGTAACTGCCTCCATGGTGCCGAGCAGTGCGGTTAATTCTTCGACGGACACACTGTAACCGGATGCAACAATACCTGCCTGGTTCATGGCGTCAGCCATATTAGCAAGCGAAATGCCGCTGCGGCTGCAAACCATAGTTTGCCCGTCTAATATTTCATTCATTTTTTCGGCGTTTCCATTCAGCTTAAAAGCTGCATTGTTTGTGAGGATATATTGTTCGGCTAATGCAGCGTCCATTTCACCAGTTGCCTGTGCAAGAAATGACTGTTCAGCCATAGCTTTGCCTTGTGTACCATGGAATCCTGCTTCTGCCATGCGTTGAACGCCCATAAGGTATTCGTTTGCAGACAGACCGTATTTATTTGCTGAGTCATAAGCAGACATGCCTAGTTCTTTTAGCTGCTCGGTTGTTAAATGCGATTTTTTACCAATTTTAACTAATACACGATCAAGCTCTATAATCTGAGAAATTGCTTCTTTGGTCTTGGATACCATCAGCATAATTCCGGAAGGAATAGAGAATGTATCAGACAGATTTTTGCGTGCTTGTGCAAACTGCTCTTGGATGCTTTTGCTAAACTGATGCAGCGCTGTATTCTGATAGTTAAATTCAGACTGCGTATCTGAGGGAATGTTAGATGCGTCAGATGTTTCTTTTGGATCTGGGAATCTTTTGTTTTCACTCATGTTTTATCATACCTCCCAATAGTTTTTGTTAAAAAAGAACAGCTTCTCAATGGTTGCAGGGATGTATTTGCGTTCCGTATCCTTACAACATTTTTAGTAATGTACCCGACACACAGGCAGATACCCAGTATGACAGGAAAAAGATAGTAATTAATAAAATCCATTTGTAGCTACCTCGATATGTTTCCTGCAGCGAACGCTGCATGTATTTTTGTAAGAAAGGCGGACAAAAAGCCGCCTTTCTTAGATTAGTCTTCGCTGACAATGATATCAAACAGTTTACCTGTTTCACTGCAGTATTCTTTGTTTAATTGATAAACAGCTGCGTGTTTTCCGTCTGGTTTCAGACTTAATTCTACACTTGATGGGTCAATCTGCGCCCGTGGGCATCGGATGACGCCTGCGTATACGATATTTTTGTTGCATGGATCATGGAAGACTGCATGAATCAAAAGTGTCTTAACTTCAGGCACGCCATCTGTTGTCTTTGTAACCTGTACGGCTGAATCAGTTTCTTTTTCATAGTTTACAAATACTCTGCCGCTGACATCACCAGGGAGTCTCAGTTTCTTATTTGCTGCATCAATGGTAAACTTGCCGGTTCCTGAAGATGGGGATACGGTTAGGGTTTCACCAAATGTATGATTGTCAGTAATAACTTTTATACTCTTGATTTCCGCACCAACTGTACCGACAGGCACATATTTTAAGGTAACCGTATGGTCAGCTGCAATTTCTGCAACTTCTGATACAGGCATGCAAATTTTTGATGTGCCGTCAGCAAACGTTTTTTTTGCACCAAACTGCGATGCTGCGAGGTCTAATGCCAGTAATGAATTTGTAAAACTAAATTCGCCTTTCTGCGCAGTATAGAATGTCTGGATCGGCGTCCCCATGGCATCTGTGACGACGGTGGCATCTGCGCTTGTTTTCAGGCTTGGTTCTTCAATTTGAGTGTATCTTCCTGTTAATTCCAGTGTGGCAGGATCGTATTCTTCAACAGCTCTGATTTTTTCAAGAATTAATTCATTTGGATTAAAAATTTTACTCATACTTATATGCTCCTTTTTTTCATTGAAAAGGGAAGATAGTTTCCCTGTTGTTGTGTGTTTCTTTCACTCATAACTTTATTTTTTACGCAGTAAAGAACTGAAAATGCAGTTACAAAATGACCATAACACTTATAATGTGGTTTTAAATAATAAATACTGTTCATAAAGCTTTCTGTGAGTTTTGTTGGTACGTACGTTACTTGCAGGAAGAAGTTAAAGAGTCTGGTTTTATCAATGACATGTCATGTTTTTTGTGAATTAATTCAGATTTTACAATATAAACGCATCTTCTTTTTTATTCCTCCATATGGATCCTTATGCGCAGTGTCAAATTATAACGCTGCCAGCGAAAAAATTTGGGATTGGTTTTCTTGGAATGGGTACATTTTGGGGATGGAGAGGTATTTTGTGCTGTACGGGTCGGCTCTTTTAACCTGCCTCTAAACTTCGAGCTAGTAGTTGTTCCTGCGGGAATTTAATGCGAAATTTATTGTAAAGACAGGCGCAGGAAGATAAGGCAAAGCGTGCCACAAAGAATAGTGTGTTTTAGACCTTTTCTAAGATAAGCATGTAAACTTTGATATCAAAGTGTCGTTAATGTGTCGTAAGAAAACTATTACAAACTATAAAAATAAAGAGACTGATACAAAAAATTAAATTAGAGTAGAGAAATATTTTCTATCAGGAGCGAAACAGAATTAAAAAAGAATAGGGAATCTGATATAATAATATACAAGTTTAAGGAAAGCAAGGTGATATAAATGAATAGTTTACCAACAAAGGATATGGCAAATACTTATATTGAACATTCAATGGTCATCAATAATTTTGTGACAACTGTTGGAAATCAAATAAATTGCTCTTTGTGCCGTGTTTTTGGTAATAGTGTTAAGTACAAGTGGGTAGAAAATGATAGTAAATCTGTAATTCCAGATGTATCTGTAAACTGTGATATAAAAAATAGGCGTGCTACTAATTTCCTTGGGGTGCCTAGGTTTGTTATGGAGGTTTTATCGGATGCAACAGAGCAATATGATCGTAATGAAAAGATGGAATTATATAAGAAAGTAGAAGTTGCGGAATATTGGATTGTTAATTGGAGAAAGAAGCAGGTAGAAATTTATGTGTTGTCTCCTGATGAAAATTCAATTGATGAAGCAGAATATAAATTGATATCAACAATAACGGAACAAAATAAAACAGAATTAAAAATTTATATGTTCCCAAATGTTAAGATTGATTTTGGACAATTGTTTGATGGTATAGACTGATTAGGGATAAAGATTTTGCGGAAATTTCTAAGGCGCTTGGTGCGGAATATGATTCATGTTTTAAATTTCCTGATGGAAAGCAAGATATAAACATTTTAGAATATTCTAAGATGTCTTTTTTTATACCTTTTCTGTCTGTATTGCCTTTCATTACCCTCAGTGGACAGGAAACCCATATAACGGATTTTATGAGTTGTACCGCATGTGAAATGATAACGCTGCCAGAGAAAAAATTTGGCATAGGTTTTTTTTTAGAACAGGTACATTTTGCGGTTGGAATAGTATCATTCTTGTATAATCGTATAAATTGTAAGCCGGGAACCTATTTTTAGATTCCCGGCTTACCGGTTTTGTTTATGTTGTCCAATCTGCTTTCAATTTTTTACTTCGTCAAGAGAAAGTCCAGAAATAATGGCAATTTCCTGTTACTATTCACAGCCAGAAATGCGCATAAACTGCGCATTTCGTAAAAACATGATTCAGGAGTGAGGGGCGATTTTGCGAAGCAAATTTTAAATATCGCCTCGAATTGTTGCTATGAGCAGCCTTTAGGCTGTGAATAGTAACAACTTCCTCCAACGCATATTTTCCGACGGCCAGTATACGAAGTGCAATTTCCTTCAAAGATTCTGTTTTCCTGTCTTCCATAATCCCGTACGTTTTTTCCTTTACAAAAAGACTAAGGAGCAAGTGGCAAGGGAACAGGGCGTAATAATAGACAAAATACACCGGATAAAAGAAATTATCCTTCTAAACCATAAAATTGTATTTTCCACTCACCTTGTTCTTTGACGAGTACAAATGTTAGATACAGAAACATATCTTCATAGTTACTGTCCCTGAATTGTACGGAAACAATACAATTTCCATTTTTAATTTCTTTTTCATCAGCGTCTGACAATCCCTTTACCGTTAAATCACTTATCTTTCCGCTGCCTTCATATATCTCAACCTCTCCTTCATAAGTACTTGCCAGAAACTTCTGAATAGCATCAACCTTTCCAGCAAAATAGGATTCCGCAAATGCTTCTAAATCGGTTCTGATTTTCTGACAATCTTCAGCTTCTAGATATTCGCCTGTTCCTGCGGTATGATTTATATTTCCATGATCTGCTTCATTTGATAACATAAATGTATTCAAAATTACAGGAAATTCTCGTCCCCATCCTTCTTCAAAATCTACTGGATAAGAATAGAATATTGCCCATACGTTATTTTCAAACACTTTCTGTTCGACATGATATAATAAATCTCCCTCCTGTTTCCACCACTTATAGGAGTCTTCCTTTGTATAACCTTCACCTTCCAGTATCTGATTTACAGAATCCTCTGATTCACCTTCAAAATGTGTTATCCAAAGTGAGACCTGTTCATTAAGTTCTGTTTTCCATAGGTCAGGAGAAGATAGATACCACTTTTCATCATCAGGCAGATAGAAAGAATAGCCATTACCAATCGCAAGTGTAGCCTGTTTTTGTTCGTTCTCTCCTTCTTTCCAAAAGGTAAGTGTAACTGTATTTTTCAATGTATTATTATCAGCAGAGGAATAGTCAACAGGCATAGGAGCAGTTTGAGTAACTTTTGTCCTGGACTGTTTAGACTTGTTTCCAATGTCTTTATTTGCTGAGCCCTTGTTCTCGAAAGTCGTTTTTGGCATATTCTCTTTTGTAACAGAACAGCCTACCAGCATTCCCAAAGTGATTGATAGAGCAACTGCAGAGATCAATATAGATATTCCATTTTTCTTTCGATTTTTTATTAATATATTTTTAAAACGTTTTTTCATAATCTTTGTACCTCCATAAAATTGTGTTGTTAAAGCAGTTTTTTTGAAACATTGCTTATGAAGCATGGACAGTAATGTGTCTGTATAAGATTTCCGCAACGCAAAACTTGTGCCTTGTGTAACTCTTTCATCACAGGACAATTCCATATCGATCACAGCTTCTTTCTGCATGATCCAGATGATTGGATTGAACCAGTGAATAGCATTTGCTGTTACGAACAGCAGCTTAAGATACACATCACCCCGTTTTAAATGAACCAATTCATGTTTTAAAATAAAAAACAAATCCTCGGAATCATACTGTTCTTTTGGCAAAACTAAAACAGGTTTTAGAAAACCTATGATCATAGGGCTTTCAGCTTCATCATATTCCATCACGCATACGGTACGGTTGATATGCAATTCGCGTTTGAGCCAAAAGATCTGACTTAAAATACGTGTTTCTTGTATCATGTTTCCCTTTTTTATTACTTGTCGTTTATAATAGGAATAACTGATAAGATGTACAGATATAAAAATCAGGCTGCCAATGATCCAGACAAGGGTCACTATATCAAGCATAGTAATATCTGCTGTATTTTTTTCAGATGAAGCTTTGATTGGAGTAGTCATCTGTGCCGGTATCTCAACAACAATTCCTCGATATGGCATTGCTATGTCAGTTGGATTGTTTGCATCATTTTCTTCCGATTCAGAACTCGTTTCACCTTTCAGCTGTGACATCCTATCCATAACATTCTGCCCATTCGCTCCGCTAAAAGGAATAAGCAGCCGTAACGCAAGAAAAATCCAAATCAGATATTTCCATTTTGCGGCATATCTTTTGTTTAAAAATGGTGTCAGAAAAATCAATCCAATCACGATCAATCCAACAGAAACTGAAATTCCCAAAATAGATAAAAATATATTTCCCATCATTCATCCTCCAATTGATCCAAAAAATTTCTGAGTTCTTGAATATCAGAGCTTTTGATTTCTTTATTACTATATAGTGCTGTTATCATATTCTGGATCGAATTATTATACAGCTTTTCAAGAAAATGTTTACTTGCTCTGGTTTTGTATTCATTTTCTGAAATAATCGGAGTATACAGATTTCTTCCTGTTGAACGGTCACAACTGATAAATCCTTTATCAGCCAGTCTTGTTAAGGACGTCATTAACGTGGAAAGCTGCCATTTCCTTTGCTCCTGTAATTCTTTTAAAATATAATTAGAAGTTACAGGATCTCCACTGTCCCAAATCACCTGCATGATTTCAAGTTCTGCCTCCCCTAATTTTTTTTGCGTATTTGCCATGTGTTTATACCTCCTTTATACGATTGTATAATTCATTATACGGCCGTATATCGAAATTGTCAAGACGCATAGAAAATTTTTTATAATTTTTTCTTGTTAGTTTGTTCTTGTTACTATTCACAGCCTAAAGGCTGCTCATAGCAACAATTCGAGGCGATATTTAAAATTTGCTTCGCAAAATCGCCCCTCACTCCTGAATCATGTTCTTACGAAATGCGCAGTTTATGCGCATTTCTGGCTGTGAATAGTAACTTGTTCTTTACACTTTTGGAATTTAAATCTTGACAAACATACCAACAGTATGATAATATAAATACATACTGATAGTATGTTAAGGAGGTGGGGAACATGGCAAGAAACAGGCATCCAGAAGAAACTGTTAATTTAATATTAGATGTTGCATTCCGCTTATTTATGGAAAAGGGGTATGAGCATACTTCTATTCAGGATATTATCAATCATTTAGGCGGTCTTAGCAAAGGTGCCATTTATCATCATTTTAAGTCAAAGGAGGATATTTTAGTTGCTGTTACAGATAGGATGA
>CANDJR010000150.1 GCA_947385105.1 uncultured Eubacterium sp. | reverse complement strand
AAAAACAGCCGCACATAGCCTATCCATTGCTTTGCGCTGCTTTTTTTATTCTCCTCCTGCATGTTGCTTACCCTATTCTCCTCTCATGTCTTTTTGTCTTTATTTTCTTGTATTTCTATTTTCTTGTTTTTCTATTTTCTTGTATTTCTATTTTCTTGTTTTTCTATTTTCTCATCTTTCTATTTTCTCATCTTTCTATTTTCACTTGTATCTTTATTATTTACTGTTTCCAAATTTTTATTTGTCTGATTTGATTTGTCCTTTTGCCTTCTGTTTTTTACCTTATTGACCTTTCTCTTTTGATCTTTGTTTCGCAATCTCTCTTTATTAACTTTGTTTCGTATTCTTTCTTTATTAACTTTGTTTCGTATTCTTTCTTTATTAACTTTGTTTCGTATTCTCTCTTTATTAACTTTGTTTCGTATTCTTTCTTTATTAACTTTTCTCTATAGATCTTTGTTTATTGAACTTTCTTTATTGTAAAGTTTCACATAGAATTTCCATAATTCTTTCTGTCCTGGTGCAGGCTGCAGATTTTAAAAAATTCCTATAAAAAAAGATTTGTGTACATTATATTAATATTTTCCAGCCAAATGTTATCTAAAAGCATTCTAGATCAATTCTTTCCTTTTTGCAACTCTTAAGATAAAATTGTCATATTTTACTAAATATAGTCTATAGTTTCAAAGAGAACGCTTTCAAATTTGTTTAAAATACACAAAAAGAGAAAGCATAAAAACAACTCCCAGACAAAAAGCCAATCCAGCAGTTGTTTATGCCCTCAGTATCCAAAAGTATCTAAACAAACAGACTATGAATTACATTTTAAAAATTACACTTGATTAATAAAAGTAAGCATTTCCTTTGTCCAGCCCCTTGCAGAGTTTCCAAAAGCCAGATTGCAGCCATGGCCTCCAGATGGATAGATGCAGAGCTGATGCACAATTTTATGCGCTTTTAGCGCTGCTGCCAAACGCTTTACATTGGAAGGAGGTACGCAGTCATCATCTGCACAAGTCCATAAAAATGCAGGTGGAAAATCATCTGTAACCTGTTTTTCTATTGATAATGCCTCACGCATAGATTCGTCTGCGCCAGTCAGCGCTGCAAAACTTCCCTCATGGCATTCCTCTAAAAAACTAACCACTGGATATGCCAGACACAGCTTATCCGGACGAAGCATACGCCACGCTATCTGTTTTCCGGTCTTTTGACTTAGCTTTTGTGCTATCTCCTTATAAAAACATGCAAAAGAAGCGCAAAGATGGCCTCCTGCTGAAAATCCCATAAGCATAATATTTTGTGCATCCGCCCCATATTCTTGCGCATGCTCTCTTACATACTGCATGGCTAGCGCCAAATCCTCCTGCGGTGCAGGATAACGTGCCGGCGCTGTTTGGTATCTGAGTAAAAATACCGCATACCCTTTTGCCTCCATATAATTCATCATGGGGTTTCCTTCCCCGCTGCAGCATACCTGCTCATATCCGCCGCCTGGACAAAGAATCACTGCCGGACGCTTAATTGATTGCTCTGCTGTCTGCCCGCATGCCTGTGTATGCTCTGGCGTTAATAGGAATACGGACGCCCTGCCTCCCTGTCTTTCTTTTTCCAGTGTCCAATCTGTCTCCTGATCCCAAAGTGAGATACATCTGCGGGTATTTCGCACTGTAATATCTTGTATCGTATGTACTGCATCCAAAAGCTGGTTTACAACTTGAAAAAAACCGCCTTCCCATGGAGATGGGAGTTCATGTTCTACAAGCGCCAGCGGCAAATTCCGCATTTCTTTTGGAAACAGCGCAAGTTGATCTTTGGAAAAAAACACTTGCAGATACTCCTCCATCTGTGGAGCATCCAAAATCTCTTGCAGGGAATGGTATCTTGTAAAGCCCATCGCGTATCCTCCTTATATAGTTTCTCTTGCAGCTGTCAGAAACTACAGCTGCTATCGCCTTGTTTCTTATCGTTAAGATTCTTTGTCAGAAACTGTGCTGCATTTTGATAAAATATCTTTTTGATACAGCGGCTGCCAAATCCTTCCCGTTCCAGCAAATCCCGCAAATGCGGAATATCTTGTACACCCGCAATCCCTGATGGAAACTGATCTTCACAGCCGTCAAAATCACTGCCAATCGCTAAAATGTCTTCTCCGCCCAGCTGTAATACCGCATCCAAATGATGCAGCAAATCAGTTATCTCTGGCTGTGCTCCTACAAAGGGTGCATAAAAGTTTAGCCCCATAAGCCCTCCGCGCCGGATAAGCTCGCGGATCTGCGATGTCTGCAAGTTTCTTGCATGGCCGCAAATAGTTCGCACATTTGAATGAGATGCCATAACTGGCTGATCTGTTAGTTGAAAAATATCCTCAACGCTTTGATCTGATAAATGAGAAATATCCAATATGATTTGCTGGTTTAGCAGGTGTTGTACTAATGTACGTCCTGTTTTTGTCAATCCTTTGTCTTGGCTTGCTGTGGCACCGCAGGCGTATTCATTTTCATAATTCCATGTCAGCATAGCAAACCGTATCCCAAGTGCGCTCACCTGTTGTACCATACTGCCCATAACGGAGATATCCTCAACTGCCAAAAAAGCCGCTGTCTTGCCTTCTGCATGCGCAAAATGCATATCCGCAGCATTTTTACACCATACTACAGATTCCGGCTGTCCCTGCAGCAGCTGCACAGCCCTTTGATACATCGTTTGAAATGCTTGTTTTGGATCTGTATCGCCAAGCTGCGCCCTGTCTTTCCATAGTGCAAAAATTTGGGTATGTTTATTTGCAAACTTACGTACCCGCGCTAGGTCTAAATTGCACCGATTATGTAATAAATCTTCCCCTTGTGGGATTTGTGTCAATGTATCTGCATGGCAATCGATATAATTCATAGCCCCCCCTTCTAGTCTGGACAAATCTTTTCAGCTTGGCAACCTGATACCCTATGTCCAAGTCTGTGTACTTTTTATTGAAAAATCTGCACACACGCTTTTAGAGTATATCATGTCCAAGTCTGTGTACTTTTTATTGAAAAATTAGCATACACGCTTTTAGAGTATACTATGACTGATGTTCGATTTCCATTCTTCCAAAAGAAAAGGGTACGAAAAAGAAACACTGCTAGTTACTGTTCACACAGGACTTTGCATTTACTGCAAAGTCTGTAAGAAAATGATTCAGGAGTGCAAAAATTCCATTGCCGAAGGCGATTTTAGATGAATTTTTGCATGTTGCTGAGAACGGAGTGAACAGTAACCACTGTTATTCTAATACAAATTGATTTACCATTCGCTGCAGGTTTTCTACGGATTGATAGCAATCAGACACAAGTTCATGCGTAGTACCTGTCTTTTGTACCATATCGCTTGTTTTTTCCGCAATATTGATAATTCCTGCTGAAGATTCTCCGACCGTATCATTAATCCCGTTTAATGCATGCGCAATGGCTTCAATGGCAGTTGTCAGTTCTTCGACTGCCTCCCGAACACTGTCCATATTGCTGCGGAATACGTCTGCATCTTCCTGGTACTGGTCACTGACTTGTCCAAATTCCTCATAATCCTGAAGAACCGTCTGTTCCAAAAATCCGGTCGTCTCCTCCAGGCAGTCGGACATATTGTAAACCGCATCGTTTACCTCTGTCACAATTCCTTCAATATCTGAGATCGCTTTTGTTGTCTGGTCTGCCAATCCGCCAATCTCTGTCGCTACAACTGCAAATCCGCGCCCTGCTTCTCCTGCCCTTGCTGCCTCAATCGAAGCGTTCAGCGCCAGCAACCCCGTCTGGCTGGATATTTTCATAATCGTTTGTGTCAGTTCATTAATTTTTTGAGCTGCTTTTGAACCTTCTATCGCCTGTTCTGCCTTGCCTTTTACGTTTTGATACATATCCATGGTCTTTGCGCCTGCCTCTTTTGTATGCAGCCTCAGGTTTTGCGCCCGCTCCATGACCTCAGCTGAAGTTTTAGCCCCCTCTTTTGCCATTGTATGCAGTTCTTCTGTATGATTTTTAATCATCCCGATATTGTCATTAATCGTCACTGTCGTCGCTGCAGTCTGCTCCATGCCTGCCGCTAACTCCTGACTTGTTGCCGAATTATCTGAACACATCGTATCTACAATCTCTGTAACTGTCTGCAAGCCCTTGATATCTTCTGTAATCTGTATGCCTGCAGTATCTATGTCAGAGATCATCTCCCGTAACTGCCTGCGCATCCGGCGTACTTCATTTGCCATCTTTCCGGTTTCATCCCTGCGTTTGCACAATTTATCACTATGTAAGTTCTTTTTTAAATTTAAGCGGGCAGTTTCCGTTATAATAACAGTCAAGTGTTCGATCGGAATGCAAAAAAAACGGCCGACAACATACCCTGCTGCCATGCAAAACAAAATACTAATGATCGAAATGCGGAGCATGGAATAAAACATTGTTTTTAAAGGTGTGTGAATATCATCTTCCTCTACTGTAACGAAAACTAACATCTTTTGTTGTGTCGTTGTATAGGCAGCACTCTTTTTTTCTCCGCCTTCTTCATAATGAAGCAACCCGTCGTTCGGCAGCGAACCTGCCTTTTGTTGTACGAGTAATTCTAAAAGCGCTTGGTTCGAAACCTTTTGCCCTACATTTGCAGCTACTGGATCATATAACAGCACTCCCTCTTGATCCATAAGGCATGCATAAGAAGTATCTGCTCCATTCATCTTAACTGTATTTAAAATTTGTGCATAGATTTCTTCCGTTTGCTTATCTGGCGGAAGGTTATTAATGGTATTCGCTGCATTTCCAGACAAGCTTAAAAGATACTCTCCGCTGACATCCTCCACTGCATCGTCCGCTTTGCGCAGCGCATTCACCATCATAGATATAATGCAGATCGCAGATGTAATTGCAATTAACTGCGCCACTTTAAATGAAATCGAATGAATAAACGCTACCTTCTCCTGCTTTTCCATACTCTTGCATCTCCTTTCTAACGCTTGCATCATTCGGCAGATATACATTTGTATTTAACTACGGTAATCCGCATTAATTTTTACATAATCATAGGTCAGATCACATCCCCAGGCTTTTGCAGATACTTCTCCCTGATGCAAGTTAACAAGGATCTGAATTTCGTCTTCTGATAAAATCTCCACTGCTTTTTCTTCTGAAAAATCCAGGCCAATCCCATTTTGGCATACTGCAATCTCTCCTTTTGCCGACGAAAATACGACATCTGCTTTTTTTGCGTCAAAGTCTGCGTCTGCATAGCCTACTGCGCACAGTACACGGCCGCAGTTTGCGTCTGCGCCAAACATTGCGCTTTTTACTAATGGAGAGTGTATCACACTTTTTGCAACGATAATAGCTGTATCAAGATCCGGCGCGCCAGCACAAGTACATTCAAGCAGCTTTGTTGCTCCTTCCCCATCTGCTGCCAGCATTCTGGTCAGATTCATAAGTACCAGATACAATGCTTTTTTTAATTTCTCATATGCCTCTCCTTCCTCCGATATCTCTTTGTTTCCAGCAGTACCATTGGCTAATAGGCATACCATGTCATTGGTAGAAGTATCGCCGTCCACAACCAGGCAATTGTATGTGAGCTTTACGGTTTCACGCAATGCTTTTTGCAGCATTGGTACAGCTACTGCTGCATCTGTGGTAATAAAATTCAAAGTTGTTGCCATATTTGGATGAATCATGCCGCTGCCCTTTGCCATACCGCCCAAATGGCATGTTTTTCCATCCAGTTCAAAAGCTACAGCAACTTCTTTTTCAACCGTATCTGTCGTCATAATGGCACGGACTGCCTCTTTGTGGTTTTCAGCAGACATGCCGGCTGTCAAATCCTTGATATGCGCAGCGATTGGTTCTATCGGCAATTCCTGGCCAATCACACCAGTAGAGGCTACAAGCACCTCCTCTTTGGAAATTCCAAGCTCTTTGGCAGCCAGCGCACACATTTTTTCCGCTTTTTCCTCTCCGTCAGCTGTACAAGCATTTGCATATTTACTATTTGCAATCACAGCCCTTGCGATTCCATCTGTTTTTTGCAAATGGCTTTTCGTAACTAAGATAGGTGCAGCCTGCACTTTGTTTGTCGTATAAACAGCCGCTGTATGGCAGCTCGTACTGCTGTAAATAATTCCAAGATCATTTTTTACTTTGTTGGGATACAAGCCGCAATGGCAGCCATTTGCTACAAATCCAACTGCCGCGCATACGCCGCCTTCTATATATTGATATCCTGAAACTTGTTGTAACTGCATTCGGATCTCCTCCTTTTCTTTCTCATCACTTTTCCTTTTGCAACATACAATCGTATTATTTATGTGGACAAATCCACCTGCGTCTTATTATATAGCTTTCCCATTGATCATTTCAACAGATTTGTGCTGCAATTTGAATAATTTTTTATATTGCTATTCCATCAACCATTTAATAGATTTATGCTGCAATTTGAATAATTTTTTATCAGCTGCCCATACTATGAAAAATGCATTTTTTAAAACACGATAGAAAGGAGAACACCTATGAATCCAGATGAAATCATTTGCAGCTGCCTTGACATTACAAAAGGCATGATCCAAGAGGCTGTAAACTCTGGCGCAACCACGCTGGAGGAAGTCCAGGAAATCAACAATGTCGGCACAATTTGCGGCTCTTGTATTGAAGATGTAGAAAAGCTGATTGCAGAATTAACTGCAAAGTAAACATTTTTTTCAAATGTAACTACATGATTACTGCTGATTCAGTCAGGGCTTTACTGCATCGTAAATGCCCTTGGCTGGATTATCCTAACAGCCGATTGCGAAAACCAGTACATCGTACACAAAAGAACTCATCGTTAGGCACAGAATATTTTTTCGAGAGTGCATGGCAAAAACCGAGAGCTTGCTCCAGAACTAGATCCTCTGCGTATTGGATCTAGCAGCCGCTTGAAGGCGCGCTGTATTGTACAATCAAAAGCTCTACAGCAATCTGCTCTTGTATGTTTCCGGTCTTAATATCTGTTTCCAGTCCGATCCCATCAGAAAGAGCCTGCTTTAGTTCCTCTAATGAAAACATATTCGCCTGTTCCAGGCTCCGTTTTACTGCAAATGGCATAATCCCTGCCTTTGCAGCCATTGTCTTTGCATCCTGACCCGCCTGTTTCATCGTCTTTAAATCAATTAAAATCCGAAACTGCCTGTTAATTAAATATAAAATACGCATAGGCGGCTCTTTTAATGAGAGCAAATCATAATAAAGCAAAAGCGCCTGCTTGCGATCCCGTCTGCCAATTGCATTGATCATATCAAAAATACGGTTCGTAATCTGCCCAGTACAAACCGCTTCTACATCCGCTGCTTCTATAACATCTTTTTCCAGCGTATAACAAAGCAGCTTTTCTAACTCCTTATCGATATTTCCCATATCTGTACCTGTTTTCGAAAAGAAAAGCTGCAATACCGCCTGTGTAATTTTTTTATTTTCTCTTTTTAACCTTCCCAGTACCCAACGTGTCAGTACCTGTTCCTTTTGCTCGCCAAATTCAACGACACTGCCTATTTTTTTCACAGCCTTATACATCTTGCCGCGTTTATCGATTTCAGATTCCACAAATACGATGCACGACGTCTGCGGCATTTCAGGCAAATATTTTGCAAGTTCTTCACAGCTGCTTTTAAAAAACCCGCTGTCTTCGATTAAAATCAGCCTGCGATCTGCAAAAAAAGGCATTGTCTCCGCCACGTCAATTACTCCAAGCGGGTTAATCTTTTTTCCTTCATAGCGTGTATAATTCATCGTATCGGACGGTGACACAAATGCACTTGTAAGCTTATGCTTATACTGCTGCTTTAAATATGCTTCTTCTCCATATAGTAAATATACTTTTTTCAATTGCCCGTTTTTAATATCTTCGTCTATCGTCTTCATTGCAGTCTGTATGTCCTTTCCCTTGCCTGGTGTGTACAGGTGTATCGCATTCATCTGTTCCGAAATAACCTCTTTTACGAAAAGCAATTTTTAAATCAACCTCTATTTTTGAACAATCTAATATCGGCTTATCATTTGCTCTTTTTATAAGGTAAAAGAATCCTCCTCAAAAATCAGACGCAGAGAAGTATCCTCAAATATTCTCTGGAGTAAGTGGTGAACTACCCATTGTCTAAAGCCAATGGGCTTCCTGCTTCATCGACCTCGTA
>CANDJR010000149.1 GCA_947385105.1 uncultured Eubacterium sp. | reverse complement strand
ATGGCAAAGTTAAAAATGTACAAATCGTAATCGTTGATGCAATCATAGGAATTTTAATTTTAAACAGCGTTGTGATTGCATTTGCACCATCGATAGAAGATGCTTCTAATACATCCTTTGGAACCGTTGTCAGACCTGTTACATAGATCAGCATAATATAGCCGGCATACTGCCAAATATAAACGACAATAATTGCCATAAAAGCTGTATTTGTCGATGCCAAAATTGAATTTTGCATACCCATCATATTTGCTGTAATTTTTACAAGTACGTTATTAAATACGAACTGCCAGATATAACCTAATACGATACCGCCAATCAAATTAGGAAGAAAATATGCTGCACGGAAAAAATTAACAGCTTTCAGCTTTGTTGTACATAAAAGAGCCAGCATAAAGCCAACCAGATTTACTAAAACCATGTTAAAGATTACGAACAAAAATGTAAGTAATACAGACCAGACAAAAGACGGGTCTTTAAACATCGTCGTATAATTCGAAAGTCCAATAAAATTATCAAATTTAATGCCGTTCCAATCAGTAAAGGAATAGAAAACACCTAAACATAACGGGATAATCACTGTTACAATAAATGTAAACAATAATGGGAACAAGAAGATAAAATTAATAATGCTGCGGTGATGTTCTACGGTTGGGAAAAAATATAACCCTACGAGAATGATAACCGCGCCAAGAATTAACAACATTCCCCGAATAGAATTTTCGCTTCGGGTAATATCCATATACAATGCCACGATTAGGCTTACTGCCCCAACAATCAAAAGAATCAGTGACAACATTTTTTTGCTCGTTGCGTTCTCAGACATTTTACAGCTCCTCTCTCTCTTTATTGGTGATACATGGAAGGCAATTGCCAATACCTGCTTTACCTTCTTATAAGCAAATATGACGCTGCCTTAAGACAGCGCCATATTCAATTGATACGGAATCGCGCTTACTGATTATTTAGTTAGCTGAATAGCAAGCAGAAACAACCTGCTGCATCGTTTCTACGAACTTCGCTGTATCTAAGTTACCTGCTGCATAATCAGCAAATACCTGACCTGTATAGTTCTGTGCCAAGCCTTCTTTCATACCAAGCCAATGCCATCCAGAAGTCTTGCCTGCAGACTGGTAATCCATAATTGTCTGTGCAAATGGATCAGATGCTACACGTGTGCAGGATGCAAATGGACTGATAAAGCCAGCTTCGTCTACTAATACTTCCTGTGCTTTATCTTCTGAACACCACTGTAAGAATGCTTTTGCTGCTTCTGCATTTCCATCCTTAAATACAGACCACCAAGATGGAGAGTTTGTTAAAATAGTGTCCATACCGTCTTCAAATGCATATGGAATCATACCTACATCAAAGCTGCCTGCTGCTTCATATGCTTCTGCATCATCGCTTGTGATTGTAGCGCCAATCCAAGAACCTTGTGTTACGAATGCATACTTGCCAGATGCAAAGTTCAAAATCTGCTGATCATATGTGCCGGAAACAAGCAGGGAAGGATCAGAGTACTGATTGAGCAGTCCAACAAATTCTGCAAACTTTGTCAATCTGTCTGTATCCAGCTTGCCACCATCATTTAACATATCAATGTATGTTGTATCATCACGTTCCAGACCACCATCTACATAGTTAGAGAATAAGTGATTTCCGGTTGACCAATACAAGTTTGTAGCTTCTGCACAGTAGCCTACTACTGCGTCGAGTCCAAGCTCTTCCTTCTTAGAATCTAATGTTTTAAATGCATCTTCGATTGCAGATGGCCCTGTCAGTTTGGAAGGATCAATACCTGCCTTTTCTAAGATATCTGCATTGTATGCCAGACCGATCGCTTCTACTGTATATGGGAATCCGATAGTACCGTATTCTTCATCCACATAAGCAGCATCTGTATCAGATGCCCAAGCAGCGTCGCTCATATCTGCTAAAAGGCCTTCCCAGTTAGAAAAGTCAGTAGCACCACCGTTTACAAAAATGTCCGGCATATTGTCTCCCTGATAATAGCCTTTGAGTGTACCTTGAATATCGATGCCGCCGCCCATAGATTCGATTTCAACAGTGACTCCTGTTTCTTCTTTGTACATTTCTGCTAACTTTTTCAGATGCTTATCAACTTCGATTTTACCATTGACCAAACGAATAGTGTCGCCAGAACCTGAATTGTCAGAACCTTTGTCATCAGAAGCATCGTCACCAGACGCGTCATTATCCTTTGATGCATCATCTGAGGTATTATTGCTGTTATCAGAAGACTTGTCGCCTCCATCGCTCCCGCATGCTGTTAAACCACATGCCATTGTTGCTGCCAATAGTACTGCAATCACTTTCTTTTTCATGTTTTTCCTCCTTATTCTATCCGTGCTATGCACATTTTTTTCTCCCTTTTGCTCTTGTCAATTACAAAAAAAGACAAAATCCTTACGTACCTTTTGCGCATAAGGGATGATAGATGTATAGTACCATTAAATCTTCATCTTGACAATCCCCTTTCGCGCAAAAGTTTCATTTTTTCACCCCAAAACTACACTTTTTGTACACTTTATACAAAAACAGGATGCTCAAATTATGAATTTGTTTCAATCGCCTGCACACTATCACGAATGACCAGCTCTACCGGCAGCTTGACATCCCATTCCTGCGGGTTGATCTCGTGTACCATATTAACAAGCTGCTCCACAACAAGCTGTCCCTTACGCTCAACATCCTGGCGAACGGTAGTAAGTGCCGGGCGGACAAGCTTTGCTAAAATCGTATCATCAAATCCAGTTACAGACAGATCTTGTGGGATCTTCATCCCCTTATCCTGAAAATACTGCATCAAAAGTGCCGCATAATAATCGGAGCAGCACATAAAAGCCGTATAACTTTTGGACATTTCATACAATTCCTCTAAGCTTGAAGTCCGCTCCAACATCCCGGGACGGATAATTAACAAATCTTTTTCTTTTGCTTTTAAGCCATAATCAGCCAGAGCCTTTTGATGCCCAATATAGCGTACATAGTCTACGCCCTCCATATTGTCTGCCAAAAAAGCAATCTCCCGGTGTCCCTGCCCCAGCAGATAGCTCGTCATGTCATAGCTGCCTTTTTCGTCCTGAAGTCCGATATTGACATAGTTCATAATATCGCGCGGCGCATAGCTGTCTACTAAGACCATCGGCTTTTTATACCGGCTCTTAATCCTTACAAAATCATCATGCAGCATGCCGACTAAAATTAATCCATCTACATTCCAAGTAATGACATTGCGCAGGATCTCGCCAATATCATCCGAAGTATATACCATCATAAAATATCCCTGTGTGCGGATTTCTCTTTCGATCGCACCGACCAGGACACTAAAAAAAGGATCTGCTAAAATGTTTTCGTATTTATCTTTTCTGCTTTTTATCGCCACACCTATAATTTTGGAATAATTTTGTGTTAAAATCCTGGCGTTGATGTTTGGAATATAATCGTATTCTTCTAATAGCTTTTCTACACGTGCTACTGTTTTTTGTGACACTTCGGTTGTCTTTCCATGGATGACATTGGATACTGTTGTGGAACTAATCCCTAGCTTATCTGCCATATCTTTAATCGTAACCACCGTCTTCCCTCCCTTCCCTTTCAATTACGTAACTGATAAAATCAAACTCTTTCCCCCTCTCCTTTGAAATGAAAGTTATTCTAACTAAAAAAACACTTGCCAAAAAAAGCTCTTTCTGTTTAAGGAAGGATACTTTTCTTGGCAAATGATGTTTGTAAAATGACTCTATATGATTACAAGAGCATACGGTATTACACGTTTACTTACTGCTCAAGCATTGTTTGTTTTTTACTTTTCTAATTTCCAAATCTCATTGTTATACTGTTCAATTGTTCTGTCTGCAGAGAAGAAGCCCGCTTTGCTAATGTTGATAAGCATCATCCGTGCCCATTGCTTTCTGTCTTCATACGCTGCAATTGCTTTGTCTTTTGTTGCAACATAGTCTTGGAAATCAGGGAAAGTCATAAACCAATCCTTGTTCAGCAATTCATGATACAACCGCTCTAAACTTTCACTGCTGCCAATGGCTTTCATTTCATCACTTACGATAAAGTCTACTGCTTTTTTAATATCCTCATCCTTTTCATAATAGTCTTTGGATACATAATCTGCTCTTTCATAACGCGCAATGACTGTCTGGCTGGATTCTCCAAACGTAAAGATATTTTCTTCACCTACCAGATCGGCAATCTCAACATTTGCTCCATCCTTTGTGCCAAGTGTCACTGCACCATTTAACATAAATTTCATATTGCTTGTGCCAGAAGCCTCTTTGGATGCCAGTGAAATCTGTTCTGAAATATCACAAGCCGGAATCAGTTTCTCTGCCAGTGTAACATTATAATTTTCCACCATAACAACCTTCAGATATGGGCTTACCTGCGGATCGTTACTAATATGCTGTGACAGGCACAAAATTAAGTGTATAATATCCTTTGCAATAATATAGGCTGGCGCTGCCTTTGCACCGAAAAATACGGTAATAGGGCGTACTGGCTTTTTGCCGCCTTTGATTTCAAAATATTTATGAATCACATAAAGCGCGTTCATCTGCTGGCGTTTATATTCATGCAGACGCTTTACCTGTATATCAAAAACAGAATCTGCATTCACCTCAATATTTTGCGTATGCTTTAAATAGTCGCATAAAATCACTTTTCTGGCATCTTTGATCGCTAATATTTTTTCTAATACTGCATCGTCATTGACATAAGAAGAAAGCTTTTCTAATTCCATAGCATCCTTTTTAAATCCTGGACCAATTAATTCTTCGATCAAAGAAGTCAGCTGCGGATTGCAGTATAACAGCCAACGGCGGAACGTAATGCCATTTGTCTTATTATTAAACTTTTCTGG
Source organism: uncultured Eubacterium sp. (assembly GCA_947385105.1). Lineage (GTDB taxonomy): Bacteria > Bacillota > Clostridia > Lachnospirales > Lachnospiraceae > Eubacterium_J. The sequence goes on along the minus strand of CANDJR010000149.1, from coordinate 3,339 downwards.
ATAAAGCTTATAAAAATTATTTAATTCGGTTTCTTTTAAAATTTCTGTATGGAGTGCTGCCACACCATTGACACTAATCCCGTAATGAATGTCAATATGCGCCATACATACACACTGCTTGCTGATAATTGCTACCGAAGGGTCCTGATACTTTTTCATCACCCGATTATGGAGTTCATAAATAATCGGCATCAAATGCGGCACTGCCTGCTGCATAAAGTGCAGCGGCCATTTTTCTAATGCCTCTGCCAGTATCGTATGGTTTGTATATGCACACGTCTTAGATACTACGTCAATGGCCTCATCCATTGTAAGTCCGTGCTCCTGTAATAGCCGGATCAGCTCTGGAATTACCATGGTCGGATGCGTGTCATTAATCTGGATGACTGCATAATCAGCAAGATCGTATAAGTTAGAGCCTTTTGCCATACACTCATCCAAAATAAGCCTTGCTGCATTTGAAACCATAAAATATTGCTGATATACCCGCAGCAGACGGCCATTTTCGTCACTGTCATCCGGATAAAGGAATAACGTCAGATTCTTTGCAAACTGTGTTTTATCAAAATGAATACCATCCTGTACTAAGGACTCATCGAGAGACTCTACGTCAAATAAATGCAGTTTTGTCGTGCGGTTTTCATATCCTACGACATCAATATCATACATTCTGGACTGTACGGCAAACCCTCCAAAATGAATGCGGTATGTTTTTTCTGTTTTTGTCAGCCAAGACTGCGGCGTAATCCAAGGATTTGGCACTTCTTTTTGCAGATTCTGTTCAAAAATCTGGCGAAACAGCCCGAAATGATAATTCAATCCTACACCGTCCCCATTTAACCCGAGTGTGGCGATAGAATCTAAAAAGCACGCTGCCAGTCTGCCCAGTCCGCCGTTTCCAAGTGATGGTTCCAGCTCGATTTCTTCCAGTTGGGCGATGGATTTCCCGCACTTGTCCAACTCATTTTTTACCTCGTCGTACAGGCCAAGGTTAATTAAATTATTGGATAATAACTTTCCGATTAAAAACTCTGCTGAAATATAGTACAGTTTTTTCTTGCCCTGTGTGCTTTCTTTTTCTTTTGCCTTTTCTTTGACAAATTCCAAAAGTGCTGCGTAAATTTCTTCATAAGTGCACTCATTCATATAACGTCCAAACCGCTTTTTCACATATTCATTTGCTGTCATTTTAAATTTCCTCCCAAATGCTCCGATTTGAAATCTGATTCCTTTTTCCTTTTGATGGATGTATTATATGTCAAATTCCAGATGTTATTCTTGCAATATTCTATGATGATATGGTACAATGCTATCAATTTCACAAAGTTGGAGGCTGCAATTATGAAAATACCGGAATATGAAAATTACCAGGAAAAAAAATCCCATTTTGATCCTGCCTTTCCATATAACACTTATTTATGTAGTATTCCGCAGGATTTTTTATCTGTACCACTGCACTGGCACCTGGAAATGGAAATTATTTACATAAAAAAGGGCAGCGGCATGATATCAATTGATCTGTCCTCTACGCTTGTCTCACAAGGAGATATCGTATTTGTCGCGCCTGGGCAGTTACACGGGATATCGCAATATCATGATGAAACTATGGAGTACGAAAATATTCTTTTTGATTTAAATATGCTGATTACGCCGAACAATGATATCTGTTCTACTGATTTTTTAATTCCGCTGCGTCATTCCCACATGCTTGCAAAAAACATCTATACACCACAAGATCCTAACTATGCACAGATTGCACGCTGTTTAAACAATGCAGACGAAATTTGCAAAACATTTCCGCCCGCTTATCAGCTGGCAATCAAAGGCTGCCTGTTTTTGGTTTTTTATGAACTGTTTGCTGACTGGATCAGCCAGGCATCCGTCAAAAAACCTTATCATTCTCTGGACACGCTAAAAGCAATTATAAAATACGTAGAAAATCATTATCAGGAACGCATTACCATCAAAAAAATTGCTGCGTTTTGTGATTACAGTGAATCGCATTTCATGAAATATTTTAAAAATGCTATGGGTATTTCTTTTATCGAATACTTAAATGACTACCGCTTGATGATGGCATCGCGAATGCTGCTTGCGTCTGACGCTACCATATTAGCGATATCGGAAGAAGCAGGCTTTAAAAACCTCTCTTATTTTAACCGCATATTTAAAAAACGTTTCCGCGTTACGCCGAGTGTATACCGTACGCAGCTGCATGCTAAAATATAATTGTTCTGCCAGACAGCGGCAGATGTGATTTGACTTTTGCATCATATAACAGCTGCTGCGGAGAATTTTCTGAAATATATAAGTTTAGAAATATATGTTCAAATCTTTATAAAAAAGACTGGAAAGCCTTTCACTGCCGTCTTTCCAGTCTAAAAATCTACAATTCTTTTACATTTCTTTTACATTAAGAACTGCTTGTGCATCAGTCAGTACAACTACGCTGCCTGTTTCTCCGTCTTTGCACTCTGCGCCTGAAACAGACTCTGCTTCAGCATTGATAAACTGCAGCTGGCAGCCTGTCCCTGTCTGCAAACGTACTTTCACCTCATCGCCGTTTGGCTGAAGCACTGCTGAGAGCACTTTCTCCTGTCCCTGATATACTTCTGTACTCGATTCCTCTGACAATTCATATACTTTTAACAGCAAACTGTCTGCATATGGCTGTGCAGCGGCAGTCACACCTGTACTAACCGGCAGTACTGTATTTTCCCGTACAAACAATGGAAGTGACAAATAGTCGTACTTCTGTTGATACCAGCGGCCGCCTTCTGCTTTTTCTCCAGTCAGATAATGTGTCCATGTCCCTTTCGGCAAATAGTATTCTACAACTCCATCTTCACGAAAAACAGGAGCTACCAATAAGCTGCTGCCCAGCATATACTGCTTATCTAAATAGCCGCATGCCGGATCATCTGGAAATTCCAATACCATGCTGCGCATAAGCGGAATACCTGTTTGAGATGCATGCACTGCTGCAGTATATAAATATGGGAGCAGCGATACTTTTAATTTTGCAAAATAACGCAGTACTTCAACTGCCTCATCATCATAAGCCCATGGCACACGGTAAGAAGAACTTCCATGCAAACGGCTGTGAGAGGATAAAAGGCCAAATGCCGCCCAACGCTTATATACATCTGCTGTAGAAGTGTTCTCAAATCCACCCATATCATGACTCCAAAAGCCAAATCCGGACATTGTAAGAGACAATCCTCCACGGAGGCTTTCCGCCATAGCTTCATACGTAGACCAGCAGTCTCCGCCCCAGTGAACCGGGAACTTCTGTCCGCCTGCTGTGGCTGAACGTGCAAACAGTACTGCCTCTCCTTT
>CANDJR010000148.1 GCA_947385105.1 uncultured Eubacterium sp. | reverse complement strand
CTTTTACCCTCTGCTGCCTTGTTGCCTTGCCTATGCGTATATAATTTCTTCGTTCACAATTTCCCTTGCACACGCGTGTTTATAATCATGTTGATACAGAAAGGATAATTACACCAAAATACACCAATCTGTACACCAATTGCCCAAAACTTTATGCAGGATTATAACGGGTTATAATGCGGCAAACCTATAAAACCTGTAAAAATCTTCTTGCATAACCGCTTGTAATGGGTTATAATAGCTAAGACAATTGCATAAAGTCTTCAGGGCAGGGTGCGATTCCCTACCGGTGGTATAGCCCACGAGCCGCAAGGCATGATTCGGTGTGATTCCGGAGCCGACAGTACAGTCTGGATGAAAGAAGATGAATCCAAGAATATAAGCTCTAAGAAACTAAGATCAAAAAAGATAAGACGAACAAGATAACATCTAAATAGAAAAATCAATAAAAATCTATTAAGAAAAATCTAAGAAGATGAAAATCAACAAGATAAGATCTTAGTGAAAAGCCGCTTCATTCGTATTGTAAGTCATAGCAGTTATGCAGGCAAATTTGTTTTCCATTTTTTTATAAAGAAGCAAACAGCAGATGCAGAAAGCAAAAGAAAGAAATTGTTTGCAAACAGAGTAAGAACCAAAGCTGCATATTACGATAGGAATGCGGATAAGAGATGTAAGACATCATATCAGATATCATATGAAATATAATTATGATGTAAGTTTGGAAGATTTGCGCTGGAGTGCTTTTGCATTCCGGTTTTTTTTACTTTATAGGCAAAGATTTTGCAGGCAGTATTTTTATTTTTTATTTTATAAAATAATAGTAGGAAAGCATACAATGAGTGAAAGAGGGATACAATTGAAGGATTGTGATTTTATGAAGCTAGCGCTGCAGCTTGCAGAAAAAGGAGCTGGCCGTACAGCGCCAAATCCAATGGTAGGAGCGGTCATTGTAAAAGACGATCGTATCATTGGAAAGGGTTACCATGAAAGGTATGGACAAGCGCATGCAGAGAGAAATGCGCTGGCTGCCTGCACAGAATCGCCGCAGGGCGCTACAATGTATGTGACATTAGAGCCATGCTGCCATTATGGGAAACAGCCGCCTTGTGTAGAGGCTGTTATGGAATCTGGAATCAGGCGTGTTGTAGTAGGCTCAAAGGATCCAAATCCGCTTGTGGCAGGAAAGGGGATTCAAATTTTGCGGGAACACGGCATAGAGGTGACAGAAAATGTCCTAAAACAAGAGTGTGATCAGCTGAATGAAGTTTTTTTTCATTACATTGCAACAAAATATCCGTTTGTAGTGATGAAATATGCAATGACCCTAGATGGAAAAATAGCCGCATATACAGGTCTGTCAAAATGGATTACCGCAGAAGAAGCAAGACAGCATGTACAGCAGCAGCGAAACCGCTATTCAGCAATTATGGTAGGCGTTGGTACGGTACTGGCTGATGATCCAAGGCTTACCTGCCATATGGAGGGCGGGCGCGATCCGATTCGTATTGTTTGCGATTCCAGTTTGCGAACACCTATATCGTCATATGTTGTGAAAACTGCCAGGCAGGTACCGACGATTTTAGTAACTTGCTGCAAGGACGCCGGGCATTGCGAGCCTTACCAAAATGCAGGCTGTCGTATTTTGTGTCTGCCGCAAAAAAATGGGCATGTTGATTTACAAGCAGCGATGCAGCGGCTTGGGCAGGAAGGCATTGACAGTATTTTGCTGGAAGGCGGAGGGACGCTAAACTGGGCTGCGCTGGAAAGCGGGATTGTACAAAAAGTACAGGCGTATATAGCGCCAAAGCTGTTTGGCGGACAGTTTGCAAAGACACCAGTAGAAGGTACGGGATTTCCTTCTCCAGCAGAGGCGGTACACCTGTGTGATACGACAATCATAAAACTGGGAGCAGACTTTTTAATAGAAGGACGGATTGCCGCACGTTCCTAAGACGGGCAGGACATAGCTTCTTGGCTGGGAATGATGTCTGCGGACACAAAAAGAGAGGGATGCGATTATGTTTACGGGAATTGTGGAAGAAATCGGGACAGTTTTACATGTTCAAAAGGGGCGGCATTCGGCAGTACTGTCAATACAGGCGCAGAAGATCCTTGCAGATATACAAATCGGGGACAGCATTGCAGTCAATGGTGTCTGCCTAACGGTGACCTCTTATGAATCAAAAAAATTTACAGCGGATATTATGCATGAAACGCTGAATCGTTCTTCATTGATACAGTTAAAAACAGGCAGCCATGTCAATTTGGAACGGGCAATGTCAGTGAATGGACGCTTTGGCGGGCACATCGTAGCCGGACATGTGGATGGAGTCGGCACGGTGCAGCAGATACAACAGGATGATACAGCAGTCTGGTATACGATACAGGCAGACCCTGGTATTCTTAGATATGTGATAGAAAAAGGCTCGATAGCCATTGACGGTATTAGCCTAACGGTTGCAAATGTATCAGCAGACAGCTTTTCTGTATCCGTAATCCCGCATACAGCACAGATGACAACGCTAAGTGAACGAAAAGCGGGAGATGTTGTAAATCTGGAAAATGATATGATTGGAAAATATATCGAAAAGCTGCTGCAGCCGGCGTGTGCGTTACAGCCGGCAAAAAGCACATTGACGAAAGAATTTTTAACTGAGCATGGCTATGTTTAAATAGTTTTGGCAGGAAGGAGAAAGAGTGATGTTTCAATTTAATACAGTGGAAGAAGCACTGGAGGAATTAAAAAAGGGGAAAATTATTTTGGCAACAGATGATCCGGATCGGGAAAATGAAGGTGATTTCATTTGCGCAGCAGAATTTGCTACTACGGAAAATATTAATTTTATGGCAACGCATGGAAAAGGATTGATTTGTATGCCAATGTCTGAGGAATATGTGCAAAAGCTGAAAATTCCGCAGATGGTATCCCAAAATACAGATAATCATGAAACCGCTTTTACGGTTTCCATTGATTGTGTAGATACTACGACAGGGATTTCCGCAGCAGAGCGTTCAGTGACTGCAATGCGCTGTGTAGCAGATGATGTTGTGCCGGAAGATTTCCGCCGTCCGGGACATATGTTTCCGCTTTTGGCAAAGAAAAACGGGGTATTAGAACGCAGCGGGCATACAGAAGCTACCGTAGATTTGTGCCGTCTGGCAGGACTTAAGGAATGCGGGTTATGCTGCGAAATTATGCGTGAGGACGGCACGATGATGCGCACGCAGGAGCTGAAAGAATTGGCAAAGAAATGGGATATCTGCTTTATTACCATTAAAGATCTGCAGAATTACCGCAAATCGCATGAACTTTTAGTAGAGCAGGTTACAGTTACAAAGATGCCGACAAAATATGGTGAGTTTATGGCATATGGTTATGTAAACCGCTTAAACAACGAGCATCATGTCGCTCTTGTAAAAGGAGACATAGGAGACGGAACAGATGTGCTTTGCAGGGTACATTCAGAGTGTCTGACTGGAGATACATTTGGATCCCTGCGCTGCGACTGCGGCCAGCAGCTTCATGCAGCAATGGAGCAGATTGATAAAGAGGGCCGCGGCATCCTGCTTTATATGCGCCAAGAGGGTCGTGGTATTGGATTGATTAATAAATTGCGTGCTTATGAGCTGCAAGAGCAGGGAATGGATACACTAGAAGCAAACCTGGCATTAGGATTTGAAGGGGATGAAAGGGAATACTATATTGGTGCACAGATTTTGCGTGACTTGGGAGTAAAAAGTATGCGCCTGCTGACCAATAATCCTGATAAGGTATATCAATTGTCAGAGTTTGGGATTGATATTGTCAAACGTTTGCCAATCCAGATGCATGCCACAAAGCATGATTTGTTCTATTTAAAAACAAAACAGGAACGGATGGGGCATATTTTAGAGTTTTAAACACAGATAGTTTTCAATACAGACAGCAAAACACAAAGAGTGCACACATGCAAGTATTGCTTTATGTGCCAAAAGAAAGGAAGGAAACAAAGATGCGTACATTTGAAGGAAAATTAGTATCAAAGGACATTCGGGTAGGGATTGTGGCTGCCCGCTTTAATGAATTTATTACATCAAAGCTGCTAAGCGGCGCAATGGACGGGCTGTTAAGGCATGACGTAAAAGAAGATCAAATTGATGTGGCATGGGTCCCTGGCGCATTTGAAATTCCGCTGATTGCTTCAAAAATGGCAAAAAGCGGGAAGTATGATGCTGTGCTTTGCCTGGGTGCAGTGATAAGAGGCAGCACAAGTCATTATGATTATGTATGCAGTGAGGTATCAAAGGGGATTGCATCGGTATCGCTTTCAAGTGATATTCCGGTTATGTTCGGTGTTTTGACAACTGAAAACATTGAACAGGCAATTGAACGCGCTGGAACAAAAGCAGGGAATAAAGGGTATGACTGTGCATTGAGTGCGATTGAAATGGTAAATTTAATTCGTGAAATCGAACGCTAACAAATGTTTGAATGCAAAGAGAGGATGCAAAGATTATAAATGGTACAAGTATATGCCATAAATATCCAAAATCTTCCAGATCCAAAGGAAAAAGGTTTAGTACTGGACAAGCTGCCAGAAAAGCGAAAACAAAGCACTATGAAATATATGCACGCTGATGACAGGAAAAGAAGCCTTGGGGCAGGGATTTTACTGCAAAAGATTCTGCCGCGCTTTGGGGCTTCACCGGATAACATTTATTTTGGGGCAGATGGAAAACCGCAGACAGACGGCATCTGCTTCAATCTGTCCCATTCCGGGGATTATGTAATTTGCGCAACTGCAGGCAAACAAGTCGGCTGCGATATAGAAGTTATAAAAAAAGCGCCCAGGAATGTAGCTGAGCGCTTTTTTTGCAGGCAGGAGATTGCGTATCTAAATTCCTGCCATAAAGAATTGCAGGATCAAGAATTTTTCCGGATCTGGACGATGAAAGAAAGTTATATGAAAATGACTGGCGAGGGCATGCGTCTGCCGCTGAACCAGTTTGCGATTCTGATTGGCACAGATAAGATCAGCGTGCAGCGGGACGGCGCGACAGCAGACTGCACGATTTGGGAATATGTTATGCCAGGATACAAAATTAGTGTATGCGCCAAGGAACATCAGTTTGCAGAGCAAATAGAAATGATAACTGATGAATGATAACAGAATCCATGCAAAATAAAAATGCTGTTTGCAAGAAAAGAGTTTCTTTGCTATGATGTAAATATGTCAGGAAAAGGATCTGGCGCAGCTGCAAAAATTCTATTGCCTAAGGCAATTTTAGATGAATTTTTGCATGTTACTGAGAACGGAGTGAACAGTAACAGGAAAGAGAGACGCATGATAGCTAAAAAAGAAAGCAGCACGATCGATCGAACAATACGAGAGGGCAAAAGGCAAAAAATATGACAAAGTCGCATATCTTACAAAATAAAGTGTATTTATATTTAACAGAATTTTTCGCAGGCATGTCTGTCATGGCAGTGGAATTAGGAGCAAGCAGACTGCTTGCTCCCTATTTTAGTTCTTCACAGATTGTATGGACGATTATTATTGGTACAATTATGATTGCTATGGCGCTAGGAAATATTTATGGAGGCAGGGCTGCGGATAAAAATCCAGATCCCGACAGGCTTTATGGCAGGCTGGTAATTGCAGCAATTTGGATCGCAGCTATTCCCGTAGCAGGGAAATATGTAATTTTAGGTATATCGGCACTGCTGGTATTTACGGTGAATACAAATTTTTTGATTTGGGCTGCATTTTTAGCATGTATGGCTATCTTTGTTTTTCCCTTATTTTTGCTTGGTACCGTGACACCTTCGCTTGTGAAATATACCGTAGACAGCCTGGAGGATAACGGAAAGACGGTGGGAATGCTAAATGCGTCTAATACGATTGGCAGTATTTTAGGAACATTTTTGCCTACATTTGTTACAATCCCGGCAGTAGGGACATCCGTTACATTTCTTATTTTTGCGGGTATTTTGCTCTTGCTGGCACTGGTTTATCTGATTTCTGAAAAAAGAAAACAAAAACGCGCAGCAGTCGGAATAGCCGTATATGTGTTGTGCTGGGTAATTGGCGCTTCGGATAGTTTTGCATTTTGGGAAAGCGGGCTTACGTATGAAGGAGAGTCGATTTACAATTATCTGCAGGTAAAAGAAGATGAAGACAGTGTCGTGTTGTCAACCAACGTTTTATTTGGGGTGCAGTCAATTCTAAAAAAGGACGACAGCCTGACAGGGATGTACTATGATTACGCAATGGCTGCTCCGCTGATGGCAGGCGTATGCGAAAAAGATACAGCGGATATGCTTATTCTTGGTATGGGAACAGGGACTTATGCGCTGCAATGCGGACGCTATTTTCAAAACATAGCAATCGAGGGTGTGGAAATCGATGAGAAAATTACAGACTTAGCGCACCAATATTTTCGTCTGCCGCAGGAGATTCCTATCACTACTTATGATGGGCGTGCATATTTACATGCAGTGGATAAAAAGTATGATATTATCATGGTAGATGCGTATCAGGATATTACGATTCCGTTTCAAATGTCTTCACAGGAATTTTTTACAATGGTAAAAAACCATTTGACGCCAGATGGTGTAATGGTTGTTAATATGAATATGCGCGGTACACAGGAAGGCAATATTAACCAGTACTTATCTGATACGATTGCATCTGTATTTCCTGCTGTATATACTGTAGATGTGGCAGGCTCTACAAACCGTGAGCTTTTTGCATCTGCATCAGCAGAGATACTTTCTGTGATGCAGGATAATCTGGCAGTTGCATCGGATCCAAGGTTTGTAGATTTGATTGATCAGGTATCCGCAGGACTTTGTAAATATGAGCCAGGAGATTACTGCATGACGGATGATAAAGCACCTGTAGAATTGCTTGGCATGCAGGTAATAGACGAATTAATCCAGGAGGAAGTGGGATATTATAAGGAAATTTTTTCCCGTGAAGGCATCCAGGGGTTATTGGATGCAATGTGACAGATGAGCACAAAACAGGCCGCAAGAGCCACAGAGGAAAACGGAAACAAATAAAAACAGAACAAAATAAAAAGGGAACAAAAGAACAACGGAACAAAATAAAACGGAAACAAAAGAACAACGGAACAAAATAAAACGGAAACAAAATAACAACGGAACTATAGAAAACGGAAACAAATAACAACGGAACTATAGAAAACGGAAACAAATAACAACGGAACTATAGAAAACGGAAACAAAGAACAACGGAACTATAGAAAAAGGGAACAAAGAAAAACGGAAACAAAAGAAAAAGGAAACTAAGAAAAAACGGAAACAAAAGAAAACAGATTGTATAGAGCAGATTATAGTTTCTGTAAATAAAATATGAAAAGTAATTGATAGTTAAGTATAAAAAGAAGGGAAAGACAGGGAAAGCAATGAGCAGGACGTTGGTATGGGCGCACCGGGGAGCGAGTGCATTTGCGCCGGAAAATACTTTGGCAGCATTTGAATTGGCGGCTGACATGAAAGCAGATGGTATAGAGTTGGATGTGCAGCGGACTAAGGATGGAATATTAGTTGTGATTCATGATGAGACGTTAAAGCGGGTAAGTGGTCAGGCAGGCTGGGTGAAGGATTATATATATAAAGATTTGCAGAACATCAATGTTAACCTGCATTTTCCACACTTTGGCGAACAGGCAGTACCTACGCTAAAAGATGTATATACATTACTGAAAAAGACGGATCTTACAGTAAATGTGGAACTAAAAACAGGAGTCTGCTTTTATCCGGGAATAGAACAGCAGGTCATTGAGCTGACAGAACAAGAAGGCATGCAGGAACGGGTGATGTATTCGTCTTTTAATCATGAAAGTCTGCGTACTATACGTAAGCTGCGGCCGCATGTACAAACGGGGGTGCTTTATTCCGACGGATGGATCGGGGCAGCGGAATATGCAAAAAAAGTAGTTCAGGCGGATGCTGTCCACCCATCCTATTGGAATGTACAGTATCCGGCATTTTTTGAATCATGCAAAGTACAGGGACTAAAGGTACATGTATGGACAGTAAATAAAGAAAAACAAATACAGTTTTTGTGTGAAAACGGAGCAGATGCAGTGATTACAAACGATCCAAAGCTGGCAAAGACAGTGACAGCCAGATGCGCGCAGGCATAGGCAAAGCGCACGAAAAAAGAAAGAAAGCGAAACAGTTCATGCCAGGGAATGAAGCAGGCATAGGCAAAGCGCACGAAAAAAGAAAGAAAGCGAAACAGTTCATGCCAG
>CANDJR010000147.1 GCA_947385105.1 uncultured Eubacterium sp. | reverse complement strand
AGAAAAATTCAAAAAAATTTGCAGTAGTCCGTTGACTTTTGCCATTAGATTTTGTATATTGTATACAGAATACAAAATAACAGATCAGACATACTGATTTTGGAGGGATATGGATATGGACGAAATCAGATTAAAGGCTCTTGCAAAGATTAATCTGGGACTAGACGTAGTTGGCCGCCAGGAAAACGGTTATCATTTAGTTCGTATGATTATGCAGACGATCCATTTGTTTGACAGTATACAAATGCAAAAAACAGAGTGTCCAGGAATCAAGCTTACGACAAATATGCGTTTTCTGCCTACAGATTCACATAATCTGGCTTATCGGGCGGCTGATTTGCTTATGCAGGAGTTTCATATTAAACAGGGTATACGGATTGATATTAAAAAGTGTATACCAGTATGTGCCGGCATGGCAGGGGGAAGTACCGATGCAGCTGCTGTTTTATATGGGGTGAACCAGATGTATGGGCTGAAGCTTTCGCACAAACAATTAGCAGAACGGGGATTAACGCTAGGCGCAGATGTACCATATTGCCTAATGCGCGGTACAGCGCTGGCAGAAGGAATTGGAGAAAAGCTAAGCAGGCTTTCACCAGTCCCGCGTTGCCCAGTTGTGATTGCCAAGCCTGGGATTAGCGTATCCACAAAATGGGTTTATGAAAACCTGAATTTAACAAAACATACGGTGCATCCGGATATTGATCAGCTGCTCAAAGACATCGGACAGAGAGATTTAAAGAAATTGGCAGCACATATGGGCAATATTTTAGAAGATGTGACAATTCAAGAGTATCCGGTTATTTCAAAGATTAAGGAGCATTTGACCGCAAATGGCGCACTGGGAGCTATGATGAGCGGTAGCGGGCCTACTGTGTTTGCTTTATTTGAACACCGGGAAACAGCGCGTAAGGCTGCCGATGCTTTGCGAGCTAGCGCTCTTGCCAGGCAGATTTATGTTACTACTATATTTAATGTTTAGCAAATCATATCAAAAATATTGTGCAAGGGGTAATTAATATGTCAGACAATTTAAAGTTAAATATGAATGCGTTTTTACCATTACGAGACGTAGTGTTTCATACTTTGCGTGAAGCAATATTAAAAGGAGATTTGAAACCAGGAGAACGACTGATGGAGCTTCAACTTGCGTCTAAACTAGGAGTCAGCAGGACTCCAATCCGGGAGGCAATCCGTATGCTGGAGCAAGAAGGGTTGGCTGTGACGATTCCTAGGAAAGGTGCAGAAGTAGCACGTATGACAGAAAAGGATATGGAAGATGTCTTACAAATCCGGGAGGCGTTGGACGAGCTTGCAGTACAGGTTGCATGCGATAAAATAACAGAGCAGCAGTTAGGGAGCCTTACATTAGTAAAGAAGAACATTGAAGAATCTATGCAGACAGGAAATTTGCAAAAAATTGTGGAATATGATGTGGAGTTTCATGAAATTATTTACAAGGCATCAGATAATCCAAAGCTGGTTGCGCTTTTAAGTAATTTAAGGGAGCAAATATACCGCTATCGGATAGAATATTTAAAGGAAAAAGAAAACTATCCAATGCTGATCCAGGAGCATGAAGAAATTGTAACAGCATTACGGCAAAGAGATAAAGAGCATGTAAGGGCTGTCATGCGTACACATATCCGCCATCAGGCCCAAGCAGTAAAAAACATTATACGCGAACAAGCACAGGAGGCAGAAGCAAACTAGACGCAGCAATCTTTTACGTTTTCCATGCAGTGCTGCGGTTAACGATGAGTATAGCTACATAGGCTACGCATAGGATACTGCACATAAGGAACAAAAATCTTTCTCTTGCATATGCTAATAGTAAGAATGAAGGGGTATTTGTGTGCTTATGAAAAGTATTTATCAAACCCAGGCAGACATGCCGGATATCGGTAAGCTTCAGATGAATGTTGAATCCAGGATAAACAATGATCCAATTCCGGATGCCCAAATTGCAATTTCCTATACTGGAGAACCAGAAAGTACCTTTGAGACGTTGCGCACAGACGAATCTGGGCAGACACAACAGATAGAATTAGAAGCGCCGCCGCTTGACTATAGCATGGAACCATCCGAAAGCCAGCCGTATGCCCAATATACAATTCAAATTACAGCAGAAGGATATGAGCCTGTTACCATCAATGGTATTCAGGTACTGCCAGAGGTCACAGCTGTGCAGAATATACGCCTCATGCCTGTTGGTGAGCCAACCAGATGGCCGGATGATATTATCATTCCTGCCAATACATTATTCGGAAATTTTCCGCCTAAAATAGAAGAAGCAGAAATCAAGCCTGTGCGCCAGACAGGTGAAATAGTGCTTAGCAGAGTGGTTGTACCTGAGTATGTAGTAGTGCATGATGGAGCACCAACAGATAATACAGCGATGAATTATTACATTCGCTATAAAGATTATATTAAAAACGTTGCATCAAGTGAAATCTATGCGACATGGCCAGATGCAACGATTCGGGCAAATGTGCTGGCGATCATGTCGTTTACAATGAACCGTGTTTATACAGAATGGTATCGCAATAAAGGCTATGATTTTACAATTACATCTTCAACAGCATATGATCAAAAATGGTCTTATGGGCGTAATATATTTTCCAACATCTCACTGATTGTTGACGAAATGTTCCAAAATTTTCTATCCAGACCAAACGTACGCCAGCCGATCCTAACACAGTATTGTGATGGCCAGAGAGTATCTTGTCCAAATTGGATGACGCAGTGGGGCTCAAAATACCTGGGAGATCAGGGGTATTCTGCAATCGAAATATTGCGGTATTATTATGGAAGTAATATGTATATCAATACCGCAGAAGAAATTTCAGGAATACCGTCTTCTTGGCCTGGCGTAGAATTGACAATCGGTTCTTCAGGGAGCAAGGTACGCCAAATGCAGGAACAATTAAACCGTATTGCAAGAGCTTATCCTGCAATGCCAACGATTACAGCGGATGGTATTTATGGCCCAAGGACGCAGGCCGCGGTAGCGAAGTTTCAGTCTATTTTTGGACTTCCAGTTACAGGAGTCGTTGATTTTCGCACTTGGTATAAAATTTCAGAAATCTATGTCGGAGTTTCTAGAATTGCAGAGTTGGTATAGAACACAGTGAGCAAAGTGCAAGAATGTAGAGGATAAAGCAAAGGAACTATCCGCAAATAACTTGAGTTTCAAAGCTATTTACGGACAGTTCCAAATGCAAAAAGAGGCTGGTTTGGCGTTTAGGTTATTTCAAGCTTACGGTACACAGTAAGCCACATTGTACACAAACAGGCGACACCGCCGATTAGATTGGAGACAGGCTCTGCTAAAAACACACCGTTTACGCCAAAATGAAGCATTGGCAGCAGCAGCGTGAGTGGTACAACAATGATTACCTTTCGAAATAGAGAGAAAAATATAGCACGCTTTGCATAGCCAAGAGCTTGGAAGGTACTTTGGCCAATAAACTGAAAGGACATAAAGCAAAAACCAAAAAAATAAATACTTAACGCTTCATTCCCAGTTTCTATCATTGTTGTATCAGATGTAAAGACAGAAAACAGCCAATGCGGAAATTTCATTACAAATGCCCAGGCAAGAAACGTATACGCTGTGCCAATAAAAGCCATAAAGCGGATGCCTTCTTTTACCCGTGCATTTTTTTGTGCGCCGTAGTTATAACCAAGAATTGGCTGACTACCGTTTGCGATTCCCATGACTGGTAAAGATAAAAGCTCCCGGACGGAATTTAATACAGCCATGATTCCTACATACAGGTCGCTGCCATAAGCCTGGAGTGTGACATTACATACGACTTGGACAAGGGCATTGGTCGCTTGCATAATAAAGCCAGCAGTGCCAAGGCTCATAATATTTGTTACTAAATTCCAGTTTAGTTTCAGGTTGTTTTTTCGAATTCGTAAGGAAGCTTTCTTTCCTGTTAAAAACCAAAACACCCAGGCCGCAGAAACGATTTGAGAGATGACAGTAGCAAATGCTGCACCACGTACGCCTAAATGCAGCCAAAAAATAAAAAGCGGATCTAGCACTAAATTTAATACAGCACCAATCACAGTAGTTAACATACCAATGCCAGGATAGCCTTGTGCATTAATAAAACCATTCATACCAGTAGAACACATAGAAAAGGTAGTGCCAAACAGGTAAATTTGTAAATATTCATCTGCATATTGATAGGATAGTTCACTGGCACCAAACAAAAACAAAATAGGTTTGCGCAGAAAAAAGCATAAGAAGAAAAGTACAAAAGATGTACATAACAATAGGGAAAACACATTTCCCATTATTTCCTCTGCCAAATGCTCCTGTTTCCTTCCTCTTGCAATGGAAAACAACGGTGTGCCGCCAGTTCCAAACAGGTTGGTAAAAGCAGCAATAATTGTTATAATAGGAAAAGTGAGGCCAATGCCTGTTAGAGCCATATTGTTTGCATCTGGCAGGTGACCAATGTAAATACGGTCAACAATGCTGTAAAGAAGCTGTACCAGCTGAGCTAAAGTCAGCGGGATTGCCTGTATTATAATATTTTTCCAAACTTTTCCTTGTGAAAAATCATTAGACATCATATTTTCATTCCTATCATGATAAATAAACTGCGATTGAAAGATTCATTTTTGTTGAAAGATTCATTTTTGTTGAAAGATTCATTTTTGTGTTACGAATAAATGAAGCGTCATATTTTGGCGATTCTTATGTATCATACCACATTTGTTAGAAAAAATCAAAAATACTTTTGTTACTGTTCACTCCGTTCGAAAATCGCCTTCAGCAATGGAATTTTTGCACTCCTGAATCCTTTTCTTACGTAGTTTGCAGTAAATGCAAAGTCCTGTTTGAACAGTAACATACTTTTTTTATTTTATGATAGCTTTTTTTATATGAGTAGTATATGATTACTGTGTTACCATTATTTTACTTAAGGAAGCTTTCTTTCCCTGTTTCTTAAAGGTTTCATTAAATTGGGAGGAAAGTAGTATCTTAGCTCAAAAGAGATAGAAAGAGGGATACCTATGGAGCGTAATAAAATGCAAATGTCTACTTATGAAAATCGCAGTGGCTACGCACAGATTTTACGGCTGGCATTGCCTATCATGATACAGAATCTGTTTAGTGCGGCAATTAGTTCTGCAGATGTCATTATGCTGAACACAGTAGGGCAGTCTGCAATATCGGCAGCGTCTTTAGCAGTTCAGTATACAAACGTATTATTTATGGTATTTTATGGATTAGGCTCTGGTGCTGCAATGCTATGTGCACAGTATTGGGGCAAAGGGGAAGTTGGCGTGATTGAAAAGGTGGAAGGGATTGCTTTACGGTTTTCCGTTTTTTTTGCTTTTCTTTTTGCACTTCCAGCAGCGACAGTGCCGGAGCTGATGATGACGCTTTTCACAAAAGACGCTGAACTCATCGGGCTTGGCGCGCAATATTTGAGAATTGTTAGCGTCAGTTATTTATGCTGGAGTATTTCTGAAATCTATTTAGCTGTTTTAAGGAGTATCGAACGTGTAAAGACAAGCACTGTGCTGAATGTAAGTGCGCTTTTACTCAATATTTTGCTCAATGCGGTATTTGTATTTGGATGGATTGGTTTCCCGAAAATGGGAATTCGCGGTGTTGCGTTAGCGACTACGATCTCAAGGGTCGTGCAGTTAATTTTGTGTATAGCGGTGTCTGCTGTTTCCAAAGATGTCAAAATCCGCACCAAGCTTATTTTTGAAAAAAATCAAGTACTGATGCAGGACTTTATTCGTTTGTCTCTCCCAGCACTTGGAAATGATATTTCTTGGAGTGTGGCTTTTTCAATGTACTCTGTAGTCATGGGACATTTGGGGACAGATATGGTTGCAGCTAATTCACTGGTTGTCGTAGTGCGTAATTTTGGTACAGTTATGTGTTTTGGCATTGCAAATGCAAGCAGCATCCGGGTTGGAAAAGAACTTGGTGCAGGAAGATTTGATGAAGCAGAAGACAGTGCCAGAAAATCGATGCGACTGACAGTTGCAGCAGGTGTGCTGGGTGGAATTTTAATTGCACTCATTTCTCCTTTTGTCATCCATTATGCATCTTTGACAGAAACAGCCAGAGGATATTTAAAGATTATGCTTCTGATTAATACCTATTATATTATGGGGGCAGCTGTTAATACGACATTAATTGCTGGTGTATTCCGGGCAGGCGGGGATACAAGGTTTGGTTTTATATGTGACACAATTGATATGTGGTGTTATGGAGTTCCGTTAGGATTTTTGGCTGCTTTTGTATGGAAACTGCCGCCAATGGTTGTATACTTTTTACTTTGTACAGATGAATTTGTAAAATGGCCATGGGTATTGAAACGTTATAAAAGTAAAAAATGGATGAAAAACCTAATACGGCATGAACTCTAGACAGTACGAAACAGTGATTAGACACAGCCTTTTGCACTGCGGTAAAGCAAAAGGCTGTTTGATAGTTACTGCGACAGCCCCATAAGAACACGTATGTTCAGCCAAGCATTTGATAAAGGAATGGGACCAAATTTTTTTGTCAGCTATTGACAAGAGTTGGTGAATTTGCTATATTAAATTTAGTAATAAGTACTAATTTGTTTCTTGGTTTAAAATGCCAAATTTTATCTATATATTCTTCTTTTTCTAATTACATAACTTATGCTGGGAATAAAAATGCTGAATACAGCAGGTTAACTAGCAAAAATACTGCTCTGATACAACTGAATATGACTGATTTTGGATCAAGATATGTCATGTTTTGCTGACATTAGCAGTTTTTTGTGTATTTTTACCATCTGAGAATCCTGCATATAGAAAAAAGAGAAATATATGGCAGTATCATTTGTTTGATTTAATGCTTAACCGTGAAAGAATGAGTGGATGGGATACACACCGCAAAAAGAGGTTGAAAGGAGGAGCGGTATGAGCGATCAATTAGTGTGGCAGGATAGATATAACATAGGTGTCGATTTTATTGATAGAGAGCATAGAAAGCTTTTTAGCATTATGAATAAGTTGTTTGCATTTAGTGAGAATGAATCGAAAAGCCAATGGGTCTGCCAGGAAGGCGTTAAATATTTTAAGGGCCATGCATTAAAGCATTTTACAGAAGAAGAAGTTTATATGGCATCGATTGAATATAAAGGGTTCGAGACACATCGAAAACTGCATGACAATTTTAGGCAAAAAACTTTGCCTGCATTGGAAAAGGAGTTAGAACAGTCGGAGTATTCACCAGAAGCAGTGAGCCATTTTTTGGGTGTATGCGCTGGATGGCTGATTGGGCATACGCTAACAGAAGATCGTGCGATTACAGGCAAAGCGATTAGTAAGTGGCAGGATCTTTTGCCAGAGGAGGAGCAGTCTGCTATGAAGTCGATTGTTTCTCAGCTTTTACAGGATATGTTCCATTTAAATCCATGGGTGATTAGTGATAATTATGGTGGTGAAAAATTCGGGCAGGGAATTTATTACCGGTTATCTTATGTGGCTGATAAAAATAAAAAGTGGGAAGTCATGCTAGCCTTTGAGGAAAAACTGTTGTTAAATACGGTTGGATCGATGATTGGCGGAAAATCTGATAAAGTGAATACAATGATTATGAATACGACTAGATATGTCGCACGCCAGTTTGTAGAGCGTATCCGTGAGCATTTTAAATTTGCAGATTCGTACGAAATGAAGGAAGAAAACCTGCTTACATATGATCAGTTTTATAGAATTTTTGACAGACAGCGTCCGCAGTGCAGCCTTTTATTTGACACCGGGGCAGGGTATTTTGCATTTTGTGTTGTTGCTTCGAAAGTGGTTCAAGAAAAGATTGGCATCACGCTTGAAGCAGATAATGCAATGACGGAAATCAAGGAGTATTTAAAGTCAAACGAAACGGAAAAGAAGCAAAAGATCTTGATAGTGGATGATTCCAGTACTTTGCGACAGGCGATGCAGGAACTTCTGTGTAAGGATTATGAGGTTACGCTTGCAGAATCTGGACTGTCTGCGATACGGTGTATTACTCTGAATAAGCCGGATTTAATACTGCTTGATTATGAAATGCCAGTTTGTAATGGCAAGCAGGTTTTGGAGATGATCCGCGCAGAGACGGAATTTGCCGATATTTCTGTTTTTTTCTTAACAGGCAGAGCTGATAAAGAAGTAATACAAAAAGTAATGTCCCTAAAACCAGATGGGTACTTGCTAAAGACAATGAAGCCTATGGAAATTAAGAAAAATATAGACGATTTCTTTAAAAGAAAGCGGCCGTAAACAGCATACATATGAATGAAACCACTTACAACTAAATTTTTCGGGAATGTCCGGTAAAAACCATAAGGGCAACGGACGTTCCCGGAGGTTTTTGGTGTGCCCGGTGGGCACACGTTCTAACGGGTGAAAGTCCCCAATCCGCC
>CANDJR010000146.1 GCA_947385105.1 uncultured Eubacterium sp. | reverse complement strand
TCCCAAAATACAGTAAGTGGAACATTACCGCTGCTTCTCTGGGTACAGAAGAACTGGCGCATTTGGAAATGATTTGTGCGATTGTACACCAACTGACACGTAACCTAACGCCAGAAGAAATCAAGGCGTCAGGTTTTGACAAATACTATGTTGACCATACCCTGGCACTCTGGCCTCAGGCAGCAGGCGGCATTCCATTTAATGCATGTGAATTCCAGTCAAAAGGCGATCCTATTACAGATTTAACAGAAGATATGGCAGCAGAGCAAAAAGCACGCAGCACGTATGACAATATCTTACGGCTAGTCAAAGATCCAGAAGTATGCGACCCAATTCGTTTTTTACGGCAGCGCGAGATCGTACACTTCCAGCGTTTCGGCGAAGGGCTAAATATTGTAAAAGAACATCTGGACTCCAAAAACTTCTATGCATTTAACCCGGAATTTGACATCCGGCAAAAGAAATAATATGCCTAACAACAGCCAGACCGCTTTTGTATCTTTACAAAGCAAACTGGCTGTTGTTTTTACAGCATTACTTTTGATTTCTTCTTCCATGTTTGATAATCCATGCCTGTGCCTTGCTTTGTCCCATTTTTTCCCATTGCGAAATGAGAAAATCTGCTTTTTGTGGATCGTCTTTATACAAATCGTTCAGATTATTTCCAACACTTTTTTGGACAAATTTTTGCGGATCGTCTTTTAAATTTGTAAGAATGGCAGTATATCTTTCAAATTCATCCAATGCTACATATATTTTTTTTGCCCATGGCAGCCGTGTCCGGACTCCTTCACTTGCAAGCCGCCGGACATGCACATTTTCATCTAAGGTCCATTGTATCAGCTCATCCATAACTTCTTTGGGATGTTCTTGCAGCAAAGGGCGAATCGCAAATTCTCCCGTAAATCTTTTTGTTAATTCTTTTATAAAAGTAAGTGACACCATCCAATTTGTATTTCCATTACGTTCTACATATCTGCCAATGGGCCATAGCCACCATCCAAGGTTAAACATTCCTTCGGGTTTTGTTAATTCCGGCCCCAGCATCGCATAAAATGCCTCAATGTTTTTTGCATAATCGTCTGACATGCTTTTTTGCATAGCATCCACAATAAAATCAAGCCTTGCGAATAATTCTTTATCCTCTAATCTGCCAATGACCGCATCACAAAAATTTGTTTCATCAAATTCTGGCATAACAGAAACGATCTTTTGTGCAAAATCGGAAATATACGTATCATTATAATAGTCCTTGTATTTCATGTGCGTTCGCTCCTATCGTATAGTATCTCTATTCTATCATACAAACCGTGTGCATATCAATTAGATAACAAAAAAGAGCCAGTGCATTTAGTGAAAAAATCACCTGCATGCATTGACTCCGTGCTATTATCTACTGTCACAGCGTTTACTTCTGACTAAGCGAAAATAGCCCTCATTAGGGCAAATATGCGATATGTTTTTTACGGATCATATTAAACTTGATGATTTTCGTATTGATATACTCGTTTGCATAAAGAATCGGAGTATCATCAGAAGTATAATTAACCCCCTTTAAATATAACAGCGGTGTGCTTTCCAGCTCTTGTTCTTTGAGATAGTTAGAAAGCCCTTTCACATCTGAAGACAAAATGGTATCGATTTCAACTTTGTCCCATTCACATTTTTTTCCAGACACATGGTACATGTATTGAAAGGAAGATGCATCGTATTGGCTAAATTCAAGCAGTGCATCTGTACCGCCTAACTGCGTAGCACTCAAATAATCCTGGCAGAATACACAGAACTGGCCATCAGCCAGAAACATCTTTTCTGCCAGGATTAAAGTCTCATCCTTTTCCATTTGCAGCAGTTCACAGATTGCTGGATCATATGTAACCTTTTTTATATCTCCTAAAATAACCGAAGGCTTATAACCACTGTTGCGGATAAGCTGTGTAAACTCCATGCAGGGACTAAAACGTACTTTTATATTTAATGAAGCCACATTGACAAATGTACCCTTTCCTTGTCTGCGGAAAACAATTCCTTCTGCCGCAAGGTCGTTTAATGCCTGACGAATTGTGATACGGCTGACGCCTATCATTTCCGCCAAAAGTTCTTCCCGCGGCAGCTTATTGTTGTTGGAAAGGTTCATTGTACTAATATATTTTCTGATTTCAAATTTTGCATGGTCAGAAAGTGTTAGTATACTCTGTTTGCGATTTGGCATATCGAAACACTCCTTTGTTTTTCCAGTCTGTATTAAGCATACGGGAAAAACAAGGAACTGTCAATGTGGTTTTTGCAAACAGTCCCTAAAACGTTACTTTTTACACCAAGGTTTTGCATTTACTGCTGTTTTCCTTTTGGACATACATTTGCTGACATTTTGGTCAATTTTGCCTTATGGCTGCCAGGATGAAAAAGCATATGTCATTATCAGCAGGCTGGCAATCAGCAGCACATTTCCGATGGCAATGAGCGTAGGCTGGCTGCACAGGCAGGCCATAAAAGATCCGGTCCCCATAACGATGGTGCCGATAAGGGCTGCAATTTTATATTTTCTCATACGAACAATCCTCCTATACAGCAACTTGTCTGTTGGTAACTTTCATCAGTATCGGATAAAGTATGCCGCCAATAATCAATCCCTTTAATGCAGGCAGACCAAATGGAATGAGGTATACGCCAGCAAGCGCGACTGCCCATGTAATCCACGCTATTACATTAAACTGTGAAAATTTTACAGTACTAAGATCTTTGTAATTTCCTTTATGTATAATAAAGAAATCTGCAAGGATAATTCCTGGAAGCGGCGGTACAATCGTACCAAGCAAATCAAGGAACGTAAACAAAAAATCTACCTGATATGGCCTGCTTAACGTTGCAAGTGCAGAGATAGCAAGCAATATAATAATAATCTTTTGACGATCCATTTTAAATGCATTGGACAAGTTTAAAGAAGTCGAATACAGGTTCGATGCATTGGTTGTGAAAATATTTGTAGTCATAAGTATCAGGCAAGGAACTAAAAGGCCCATGGACAGCAATACATTCGTCAGATCACTATCCCCTACTGCTACAGAAGTAATCGTTCCACACAAAATCATAAAAATATTGCCGCCAAGCAATCCTGTCAGAGTTGCTGCAATAGCATCTTTCGTAGATTTTGCATAGCGCATAATATCTGCGATACAAGTAGAAGTCGAAAGAATCCATGTACCAATAACGACTGTAATTCCGTTAGATAAACTAATATGCCCTTCTGGTGTATAGTTCCATAGCCCATCTAAACCAATCATACCGACCGACCGGATAGAAGTTGCCAGAGACAAAAAGATAATAGCTGGAATTGCAATATAACCAAGAATACTAATTGCTTTAATCCCTTTCATTGCAAAAATTCCCATTACAATTGCACTGATAGCCATACAAAACAGTTCTGCGATGTCGCCTAAATTGAACGCCTGTGCAATAAAATGCCCATAAGTTGCGGCCTGAATGGTATACCATCCAATATTTACAATAGGGACAAACATAGAAGCTATCCGGGAGCCTTTTTCTCCGAAACTATAGCGTGTCATCAGTGCAAATGTCAGCCCCGTCTTGCTGGCAATAATACTAACCATTATTGCAATCACACTTAGGAATACATTTCCCAGTATGATTGCAAGTAAAATCATTTTAAAATCCAAACCAGCTGAAAGACCGCCGCCTGCCATCATACTGGTAATTACAAATACGAACCCAGTCCAGACAATCGTCAGGCTGAAATAGCTCTTTCGTTCTGATTCCGGTACAGCGCTTAGAGAATATTCGCTATCATTTGTATTATTATTTCCCATAATTTATCTCCTAATGTTTATTGATTCCAGTATCCTTCGTGAACAGCTGCTGCAAGTGGAGCGAGCTCAGGGAACGGCCCGACTACCTCGATAGACTTTTGTCCTTTTGCAAATACTTCTCTGCAAGGAAGGTCAAACGTCGGATTTTGCTCATCCGAACCAGTTAAAGCAAGCAGATCTTTTTCTGTCATCGCATATACCACACGTCCTATATTTCCCCAATAAATAGCTCCTGAACACATTGCGCAAGGTTCTGCTGTAGAATACAAGGTACAATTCCACAAAAAGTCCTTTTCATATAATACAGACGCACGCTCTACAAGCTGTGTTTCTGCATGTCCCGTACATTTTTTTGAAGAAATTTCCACATTTTCTTGTTCCAGCAAAATGTTGCCATCTGCATCAACTAAAATAGCACCAAATGGTGTATTTCCCCCTTCTCTTGAATGTTTAGAAATCTCAATGCAGCGTTTTAAATAATATTCATGTTCTTTGTACATAGCGAAATCCTTTCTGTGCATGGTTAGTATTGTTTCAAATTCATACGTATGAATAAATAATACCTTTTTATGATAAGTAATAGGTATTACCTTATACACATTTTAGCATTAAAGGAGATTGTTGTAAATGAGTAAAAGCAACCAAAGATATTGTTAAAAAAAAGACAAATTGCACAAAAAAATTTTGAACACATACAAAATTCCTTGTTCAATCTTATCAAAAGCCTCATTCACTCCAAAAATTAAAGGGGCTGTTCATGCTGGCCTTTATTTGTAAATTTTTTTCGTACCTCTTGCATAAATTCTGCAAAGTGAATACACTATAAGTAAGAATGTGAGAATTTCCTACTTTCAAACTCAAAGCAAAGGAGATGATCGTATGCTGGCCGAATTGCGTCAAAAGGCCCAAGTCACCATACCAAAAGAAATCATTGTCAAACTCGGCCTGTCCGAAGGTGACAAACTGGACATCTTCGAGAAGGACGGTTCCATCTGCATCATGCCGGTAGTTGTTTACCCAAAGAAATATTTGAGCGAACTCCGGGAAGAAATCAGTGATGTAAAAGCAAAGCTCGCATCTGGGGAACAGCCGGTCTTTGACAGCGTGGACGCCCTGTTTGACAAATTGGAGGCGGAATGAGGGCGTATAAGTTTACCTTTACGCCCCTTTGGAAAATGCAGTTGAGGGGATTTTGCTCTCAAAATACATATAGAGAAGAAAAAATACGAATCTCCCACAGAAGATCAGTTGTGAAAAACACTGATTTCTATGGAAGATTCGTATTTTAAGTTTTAGAGCCTAAAAATCAGTATTAACCGACAGCCTTTGTCTCTTTGTATGATTCTGTTTTATCTAACGATTGTTCCTGACGCATTGCCCCTGCCCCAAACAATAAAGATCTTCGTTCCGACTCCCGGCTTACTCATAAGGTTCACATCTGCATCAGTCAGATTACAGATATGTTTTACAATCGCAAGTCCAAGACCCGTGCCTCCAAGTTCCTTTGACCTGCTTTTATCTACGCGGTAAAAGCGTTCAAAAATTCTCTCCTGATGCTCCAGCGGAATGCCGATACCAGTATCCTCTACCGAAAAGATAATCTGCGTTCCCTCTTTTTGCACTTTTACAGTCACTTTGCCGTCCGGTTTGTTATATCGGATGGCGTTTTCAATCAAATTGTAGGTAAGCTCCTGTGCAAGCTCCTTTCCGATATGGACATCTGCCCTATCATCTCCTTCATACATTACAGCAACACCATTTTTCGCTGCTCCAAAAGAAAGCATTTCCACACTTTCTTTTGTAATTTCTGCCAAATTTACCACATCAAGAATATCTTTTGCATTTCCTGCATCTAACTGTGAGAGCTTAAGAATGTCATTAATCAGAGTAAGCAGTCTCGCTGCGCTTTTACGGATTTCTCCTGAAAAGCGCTGAATCTCTTTTTCATCTACAAGTCCTGTTTCCATCAACTCTGCGTAGCCTGATATCGCCGCAAGAGGTGTTTTTAGTTCGTGGCTTACATTGGCGGTAAATTCCTGTCGTATATTTGCAGCAGATAAGATTTCCTCATGCTGTAAACGGATTTTTCTTGTAAACGGAATTAGCTCTGGATAACTTTTCCCCTCATCGATATGCTCCATATCCCCTGCCATTTCATCAATCGGTTTCACAATGGCAGAAGTAAGGTAATGCGACACCATCAAACAGAGCGTCGCAAGAAGCAGTGCCGTTGTAAGCACCATTGGAAGGGCAGATAAAAGAACAGCCACAACGCTGTGTGCCTCCTTACCTACCCTGAGTATTTGACCGTTATCTAATTGTTTTGCATAATAAAATACGCTCTCCGATAGGGTATCTGACTTTCTTATTCCCATACCAGTTCCGGAAGATAGTGCCTCTACAATTTCCGGCCTGTCCAGATGGTTGGTAAGCGACTGCTCATCTACTGTAGAATCAAACAAAACCTTGCCATTTTCATCTATCAATGTAATTCTTAAATTATCTATTTTTCGCTCATAGGAGTCTTCATCAATCAGTAAATTTGCCACAACCGCCAGATCAGAAAAAACCTGTTTTTTTAACTGTGAATAGAACACCGCAGTCATAACAATCGTGGTAATCACAACGGAAAAAAGTGCAATACCAGTAAATCGTCTGTTTATTTTTTGCCTCATTCCAGCTTATACCCCACATTCCTTACAGTAATAATCAGGCTGCCAGCTTCTTTCAGCTTTTTGCGGAGTGTTTTGATGTGCATATCAACAGTCCTGCTTTCTCCTGCAAAATCCGTCCCCCATACAGTTTCCATGATGATTTCCCTTGTCAGCACAATACCCAGATTGAAAAGAAACAGCCGCAGCAGCTCATATTCCTTAAATGTCAGTTCCACGTTTTCCTCATTTACAAGACAAACCCGTCTGTCCTGATCCAAATATATATTTTTATATTTTAAGACTACGTCATCGCTCGTCGGTTTGATGCGCCGCATAATCGCCTTGATGCGTGACATAAGCTCCATCACGCCAAATGGTTTTGTAATGTAGTCATCAGCCCCAAGATCCAGTCCTCTGACAGTATCTATTTCTGAATCTTTTGCTGTCACAAGTATGATAGGCAATTCTTTCGTACTATTATTTGAGCGAAGCCTTTTGAGTACAGACAATCCATCCTCCCCTGGCAGCATGACATCAAGAAGCAATAAATCCGGCTTCATTTCCTGCATTCCCTTATCAAAAGCCTGCGCGTCATCAAACGCACGTACATCATATCCGTTTCCCTTTATGGCATAACTTTCTATCTCCTGAATATTTTTATCATCTTCTAAAATATAGATTAATGGCATATACACGAACTTCCTTTTTCTGAAATTTCTGAAATCATACTCACTTTTACAACAATGTGTCTGAACACTATAATATTTCAAAACAAAAAATACTCACTCATAATCCTCTGTACCTGCAATTAGCCAAGCCTTTGGTTCTATTAACAAAAACCACTTGCACCATTTACATAGTAAAGCATTGCCAGGCAGTTGCCTGCGGGCATAAAAATGCCGCCTTAGCATAGTTATATTATACTGAGAATTTATGCTTCTTCAAGTTTTTTCTAAGTAAATATTCTGCTTCGTGAATTTTTTGCTTCATAAACTTTTTGCTTCATAAACTTTTTGCTTCGTGAACTTTTTGCTTTGTAAATTTTTTGCTTCATAAACTTTTTGCTTCGTGAATTTTTTCCTTCGTGAACTTTTTGCTTCGTAAATTTTTTGCTTCATAAACTTTTTGCTTTGTAAATTTTTTGCTTCGTGAACTTTTTGCTTTGTAAATTTTTTTTGCTAATGAATAGAATACTTTTCTGTATATTCTTCAAGCAGTTTCTTATACAACTCGTTCCTCTCTTTGACATTCCGTGCATATTCGTGTAATGCGTACTGATCTGTTTCGGATGCCATCTGTTCCTCCGCTATGTTGGAACAATGTTTTGCAATACGCTCCAGGGAAGTAACCATATCTGTAAGCGCCATACCAAGTTCCACAGAGCACTTCCCTTTTTTCAGTCTCTTGCTATGGTTCTTTCGGATATCTTTTTTTACCTTGCTAATCACATCGGCAAGCGGATCAATCCGAAACGCCATCTCTTTGTCCTCATGTATAAAACCGGAAACCGTACATTCCACGATATCAAGGGTTGCCTCATAGAGCAGCCTTGCTTCAGCAGTCGCTTTTTTTGAAAATTTTTCTTTGCTCTTATAAAGCTTCTTTTTTGTGAATGCAATACCCTTAGTATAATCAGATATTCTTTCAAAATCCGCGATGCACCTGCTAAATTTATTGATGGTTTTACTGTCACATTCAGAGAGTGGCTTTGTGGAAAGTTTTGCCAGATAGGACGATAACTCATCTTCCCTGGCATCTACTTCCTGCTCAATCTCCATAATTGTCTGCACTGCATTTTCATCATATTTTTTCTGTATGAATACACATAAGCTCATTGCCTTTAAGATAAGCTGTGCCATATCACACACCGCATTTTTGCATTGTGCGACTGCAAACGCAGGTCTTTCCAAAAATCTTTCGTCCAGCACTCTTCCTGACGTTTCCTGTGTTTCGCCCTCTGACTGTGAAATAGTAACATATGCAAGTTTTACCAACAGTCCGGAAGCAGGAAGCAGTACGATTGTCGCGGCAATGTTAAACACGCTATGTATCACAGCAATGACTGCACCGTTTGCCGTACCTGACATAAAATCAAACTGAACAAAAT